>JALXAQ010000166.1 GCA_026991885.1 Thiotrichaceae bacterium | reverse complement strand
TATCCCTGCTAAAAAAAAATCCCTGTAGTTAATGTTTAGACTTATCCCTGCTAAAAAATAATCCCTGTAGTTAAAGATTTTGACTTATCCCTGTAGTTAAAGATTTTGACTTATCCCTGTAGTTAAACAACACGCCGCATCAATACAACAGCCATGATCAAAAACAATATCGGAGGCAATAATGCACTGATAATTGGATAAATACCATATACTAAACCAATACTACCACTCGCTTGATTCAGCATATGAAAACCAATACCAATTAACGCGCCCACCAAAACACGTTGCCCTACCGACACACTGCGTAATGAGCCAAAAACGAAAGGAATCGCTAAAAAAATCATCGTAATGCTGACTAAGGGATAACTTAAGCGTGTCCAAAAAGCTAATTCATATTGTGCCGTGCGCTGCCCATTTTGTCGCGAATATTCAATATATTTATACAAACCCCAGCTAGACAATTGGCGTGGACGCACCTTAACAATTTTGATCAATGCCGGGTTTAATATCGCTTCCCATGTTGTCGTTTCTAAAAACTGCTGTGTCACTTGAAAAGGCGAAATATTGCTTTTTTCCACCTGATAAAGTTGCCATTGTCCATCCTGATAATAAGCCGTTTCGGCATAAGTGATACCACGTAAATGTTGCTCGCCATCAAATTGATACAAGGAAATCGAACCAAAGCCTCCATCAGGGCGAATAGAAGAAATATTGATAAAATCCTCACCGTCGCGTGCCCAAAAACCGTAGCGCCCACTAAATCCTATTTGTTGACCTTGATTTTCAGATTGTGCAATCGCTCGCATATAATAACCATATTGTCCGCTCTTCGGTGCTAAAGTTTCACCAATCAACATGGCTAAAAGAGTTAATACTAATCCAACTTTCAGCACAGAAATCGCAATACGCACAATGGATACGCCAGCCGCCCGCATCACCGTTAATTCACTGTTATTTGCTAACAGCCCTAAAGCTAATAAACTACCCAGTAAGGCAGCGCTGGGAAAAACATCATAAATATGTCGCGGAATTTCTAAAACGACATATTGAATGGCTTGCCATAGTCCATAAGATCGCTTGCCTATATCATTCACTTCATCTATAAAAGAAAAAAAGGTAAATAAGCCGACTAGCACTAATAGAACTATTAATATGCCGGCTAGTACAGTTTTACCAATATATATATCAATTTTTTTCATAATTCTTAAGAGTTAAATGAGTACAACGAATGGAAGACAACGAATAAAAACACAGATACTTATTTTAAAGGTAATGACTCTAATCAATTTTTTTTATTTTTTTGTTGTCCTCCATTCGTTGTACTCCATCAACCAGCGGCTCGCCTCATTTTTTAAAAAGGGTAAATGAAACCAAACCAATATAATGAGCAACAGACAAAGATGCACCCACCAAACCCCAATCCAAGGAGAAACATCACCACGTTCAATCCATTTTGTGCCCACATTCATTAAATTACCATAAATTAAATAAATCAAAATACCAAGCACTATTTTGGCATATTGTCCTTGGCGTGGGGTGGTCTTCGATAAAGGTATCGCCAGTGCAGCCAATAAAATCACAGATAAGGGTAAAGACAAACGCCATTGCAATTCCGCTTGGAGGGCTGTCTCTTCTGCAAACAACAGCGAATAAGTCGATAGTGCCTCACGTTCAGTCCCAACCGGAGCATCAAGGCGTTTTGGGATTCTAATACGATGCTCGGCAAATTTAATAACATTAGACTTCAAACTGCCCCGTTGGGTTTCATAACGATGACCATCAACAAATACCATAAACAATTGGCCAGCTTCCATCGTTTGATAACCCTCTTTAGCGACCAAAACAACTTGCTTTTGTTCAGGTAAGCGAATTTGCACAAACAAGGTTTGCATAGTATCACTTTCAATCTCTTCCATATAAAAAATAGCTTGACCGTGATAAAGCTCTTTAAAACGCCCTGGTGCAATACCACTGACTTCAGCAACCGTATTTAATTTGACTTGTAAAATAGCCATTTTTTTTTCTGCCCAAGGTGCTATTATTAAAGATAATATCGCGATGAAAATCGCAAAAATAACAGCAAAGCTGATGATACTGGTGACAGGCACCGCAATGCCACAGGCTGCCATAGCCGTAATTTCATTATCTTTATATAAGCGTCCCAAGGTTAACAAAAGTGCTAAAAAAAATCCCAAGGGTAAAATGAGCATCAAATCACTTAATAATTTTAGAGCGAGTAATTTAAAAATAAAGGCCACTGGTAAATCGCCTACTGAGGCTTGTACTAAATAGCTCATAAACCGATGACTGATATAAATCAGTATCAATAATGCACTCAAAGCTAATAAAATATGTAGTATTTCACGAAATAAGTAACGACTAATAATCAAAAAAAGTGCTCCTTTTGTTTTGCGTTTTTTTAAAAAAATGAATACAATGGCTTGTCAAAACACTGCATACGCCATTATTTTAGCGTTATTTAAAATAAATGAATACAATTAATGCTAGCTTGTACATTATATTAAAAATTTCAAACGAAAAACTGATATAATGAGAAATTTTTGGCTCCCAAAGGGGTAATTTTAATACATTGGAAATTAACATGGAATTTAATATAAAAAGTGGTCATCCTGAAAAACAGCGGACAGCTTGCGTTGTTGTAGGCATTTATGAACCTCGTCGTTTATCTGATGTCGCTAAACGAATTGACGATATAAGTGAAGGACATATTTCTTCTATTTTGCGTCGGGGAGATTTGGAAGGTAAAGCAGGTCAAACCTTATTATTGCACAATGTGCCCAATACCTTAGCCGATCGTATTTTGCTCGTGGGTTGCGGGCGTGAGCGTGAATTAGGTGATAACCAATATCGTAAAATAGTTACAAAGGCTATACGCACTTTACATGAAACCGGTTCCATGGAAGTCGTGTGTTATTTGTCCGAATTAAATGTACGAGGACGTGACACAGCATGGCGTATTCGCCAAGCCATTGAAACGGCACAATCTGCTCTCTATGTTTTTGATAAACTCAAAACAAAAAAAGAAAGTACACGCCGCCCCTTGCGTAAAATCGTTTTCACAGTGGCATCGCGTCGTGAATTACCCCGCGCTGAACAAGCCCGTCGTGAAGCCCAAAAAATTGCAGAAGGTGTCAAGCTCGCCAAAGATTTAGCCAATTTACCCGGAAATATATGTACACCGAGCTATTTAGCTGAACAGGCTAAAAATCTGTGTACTTTACATGAAGACCTTTCTTGTAAAGTCCTTTTAGAAAACCATTTAGAAAGACAAGGTTTAAAAGCCTTGCTGGCGGTTTCCAAAGGAAGTAATGAATCACCTCGCATGATTGTTTTAGAATATCAGGCGGCTACTAGAAAGAACGCGGCTCCGATTGTCCTTGTTGGTAAGGGGGTCACATTTGACTCAGGTGGCATTTCTCTAAAACCCTCGAAAGATATGGACGAAATGAAGTATGATATGAGTGGTGCTGCGGCTGTGCTAGGTACGATGTCAGCCGTCGCGGAATTACAATTGCCTTTGAACCTTGTTGGTATTATACCAGCGGTAGAAAATTTACCCGGTGGTAAAGCGGTAAAACCGGGTGATATTGTTACCAGCTTATCAGGACAAACCATTGAAATTCTTAACACGGATGCCGAAGGCCGGCTGATTTTATGTGATGCACTGACTTATGCAGAGCGTTACAATCCTGATGTTGTCATCGACATTGCCACCTTGACGGGTGCGTGTGTAGTCGCTTTAGGCAAACATGCTCACGGCTTATTGACTAACCACAACCCTTTAACCAATGATTTAGTGAGTGCTGGCAAATTCAGCGGAGATCGGGCTTGGGAATTACCCTTATGGGATGATTACCAAGATCAACTTGAAAGTCGCTTTGCTGATATCGCCAACCTCGGTGGACGTGACGCAGGTACTATCACGGCTGCCTGCTTTTTGTCGCGGTTTACCCGAAAATACCACTGGGCACATTTGGATATTGCGGGAACAGCGTGGGTGAGCGATAAAAAAGAAAAAGGAGCGACTGGTCGTCCAGTGCCACTTTTGACGCAATATCTCATTGATCATATCAATGAGGATGAACTATATATCCTAAACGAACAGATTGAATATTAGACTTTTTAAATATTTATTAATATTCACAAATTGGCAGGCGTGCAAGGCGTATCTTGCACGCTTGGTACATAACTATGAAGCCCCAAGTTGATTTTTATATATTGCATACACAATCTCGGCAAGCATCGACACGTTTCACTTGCCAATTGGTTGATAAGGCCTGGTATCAAGGCTACCGGGTTTATATCCAAACCCATTCTATAGCACAAGCCCAGCAACTTGATGTCATGCTCTGGATATTTAAAGATGAGAGTTTTTTACCACATGATATTTACCCGGACGTGTTATCCTCAGCCCCGATACAAATCGGTTATAGGGAACAAGTCTGCGAAGGTTTCGATGTATTAATCAATTTAACTGAGGCAGTACCACCGTTTTTTGAAGAATTTAAACGAATTGCTGAAATTGTTGATGATACGCATAAGGCGCGAGAGGCTGGGAGAAGTCGTTATCGCTTTTATAGTAGAAATGGTTTGATGTTGAAAACGCATGAGATTCATCGTTAATAATTAGTACAACGGATTAGCGGAATAAACGGATTTAAAAAACAGAAAGCTAATATGAATCTATTGTATTAATATGAATCTATTGTATATTTAATCCGTTTATTCCGTTAATCCGTTGTACTCATCAAAACGTGCCACCCAATTTATCAACAAACGTCTGATAAATCCCCCGTTTTTGTCCATCAATCACCGCAAAAGATACTTTCTTAAATCTATTGACAAATAGAGGATTTTCTTTTAGAAGCGTAAACCACATTTCAGCAACGTCAACCGGATTATTCTGAAAAACGCCACAACCCCACGCGCCTAAAATTAAAGCATCACAATGTGCGACAACAGAAAGCACTTTTTCCGCTCGGCTTATCATAACCGATTTAATCTTTTTGATATTCTTAGGCTCATTTTTCCGTACTGCACCAGCATTAACCGCAGGTGCTGTAATAAAAGAGAGCAAGTAGGGTTGTTGCAACAATTTTCCGGCATCATCTCTAAATACCGGCACATTTGGAGAGAATATCATATAGTCTGAATATAAGCAGCTTTTCCCTTTTCGATTATATTCATAATATTCTTTCATTTTAAGCAAACTGCCATACAGTGCCGATGAGCGGGCTAAGCTTTCCTCTTGAGCCTGACTACCCCCTAAAAAACCGCCGCCAGGATTTTTTGCTGAGGCAAAATTTAAGCAGACAATGTGCTGGTATTTGCCCTCATTAACCATCTGACGTGCGACTGATAAAGAGGTGTCGTTGAGCACTTCAATTTCTGTCGTTTGCGGTACAAATTGAGTTGATATAGCTTGCTTATCAAATTCATCAGGCCTATAAAGTGTCGTATTGGCTTTGCATTGCTCAATATCATGAGAGATGTTTATTTGGATACCCTCTTCTGAAAAATAGTACCCATCCTTTATTATCTTAAGCGTTTCTTGTGCAATTGATGCTCTTTCAGTCTTTTTCATTAAATTATTTTCCTTAGGTTGAGCCAAATGAAAATTGCCGTTTTTGCCGATTTACACGGACGCATTTTTTTGTGTCTCAAATTAGTCGAGAGGCTGCAACGGGAGAAAAATATCAAAGTCGATTTAATTCTCCAATGTGGTGATGTGGGTATTTTCCCCAATCTCTTGGACAAAGCCACTCTCCAACATGCCCGACGTGATCCCACCGAATTAGGATTTCATCGCTATTTTATCAAACCACAACCTCAATTAGAAAGATTATTCAAAAAATTAGCCTGTGATTTGGTATGCGTCAGGGGCAATCACGAAGATCAGGAATTTTTAAATCACTTAGAGGCAGAAACTCAAGCCCCACGATTTGCCGTCGATTGTTACCAGCGCATTTTTATCTGCAAAACGGGCGAGTTACAAAGTTTCCAAGTCGGAGACGCTTGTATTAATATCGTTGGCATGGGCAGAATCGGACTTCCCGCCCATAAAAACCCAGGCGCAAACCAAAAGTATATTCAAGCGTATGAAAAAGTGGCGTTAGAAAAATTAAAAAAAAATGCCAAAGTGAGTCAGGAGGGTATAGACATCCTTATCACCCACGATAGCCCAAGAGATTTTGAGGAGAAAGGCTTTGGTATGCCAGAAATCAATGATTTTTTAATGCTTCACAAACCCCTTTTTCATTTTTACGGACACACTAATACAGCTTTTCATTTACAATATTTTGACAATAATGTGACGCAAACGTGCAAAATCGCCGAATTAACCTGGGGAAAAGGCGCTGTTTTGCCTGAAGGCTGTCTAGTGTTGATAGATTGGCAAAATATGTTTGACAATAAAATCGAAGTGATTAATGATGGCTGGTTAAAGGAATATACGCGATCTGGGTGGGAATATTTGTAGTCCTACAAACTGTGCGTGGAAAGAGGGTGCGTGGGATGCACCCGGAGCTTGCTTTATAAACAGGAATTAGGTATTTTGGAGTCCAAGATTTATCTTGGACTCCAAACATAAAGTTTTCGGCTTAGCTTACTGAGCGACAGCACCTGGAGTTGGCGCATCACCCGCTGTTGCCTCAACCGTTTTTAGCTCCTCTAAGTGTAAAGTCTGTTCACCCTGCAAATTCACATCTATTATTGCATAATAGTAGGTATTTCCGGGCACAACCTGAGTATCGAGATAAGAATAAGAGGCATACGATCCTTCAGCCTGAATCATTTGAGCGTTAATCTTGAACTCATTCGTATATCCATCCCCATTGTCACCCTTCAGGGCTCGCTTGATGTAAAAACCTTCATTTTCAGATTCAAGGGCGGTTTGCCACTCTATGAGAATGCCGTTTTCAACCGGCGTGGCTGTGACAGAGATCACTTCTGCCAGTGTAGGTCCAGAACCTTCCCACCTATAAGTCACAGTATTGGACTCTAGGGCGCCTTGTGATGCCTTGATCACATCGAGTCCTGCTGCTGTTCCAGTATATGTGAAAGAGGCTTCTCCATTGGCGTTGGTTGTGGCAGTGCCAGTCATGCCTACATGAGGACCGGAGATAATTTCAAAGGTAACAACAACACCCGATACCGGATCGCCGTTGGCATCTACCACTTTTGCGATCACTGTGTGGTTGCTTCCGACCGTGTTGATTCCATCAATTGGTCCCAAAATAATTCCTTCACCAACAATAGCAGCCCCTGAGAGAACAAAGTAGGCAAAAAAGATATTGTCATCGTCGCTCGGGTTTTCGGTGAATACATCAATACTGGTCTCCGTACCCAATAGAATCGGCAATAGCGAGTAGAGTTCGTCATCGCTACGTGGATCGCCACCTGGTCCTGCATTTGGATTGGCTGGATTAGCGTTGCTATCACCTAAGCCTCCGACAGTGATTAATGCACCATTTCCCCCAAAACCATCGTCTTGACCACCAGCCGACGAAGTTATCCTTGTCCCATTGACATCAACGGTGCTAAACTGGCCAGAGCCTTGAAAACCAAAACTGATCCCAAGACCAAAGTCGGCCATAGCATTTGGATCAGTAGGAACGATTGGATCAACTAGGCTAATCGCAAAGTTATCACCATTTGAGTCTTGTCCCCCAAATAGTAGAGAGATAGTCCGCACGGGCTGAGTTGCGTCATTGAAAATGACGACCAGTATCTCGCCATCATTACCTGAATTATTCGCGGTCTCAACAAAGGTGAAGGAGATTGTACCAGCAGGGGCGGCATCGATTGCCGATTTGACAATTGAGGTGACATCGGCTAAGACATTTGTAAAAGTAAAGGAACCGATGCTGTTAGTAACGGTTTGAGCCCAAGTAATGGGTGTTCCATCTATTGTGACATCTCCATTCCCTATCGTCCCAGAGAATGAGGCCGAGAGTACATAAGCCTTCAAGACGGTTGCACCCGCCGGTTTTTCTACATCAACATCGTGAGAGCTATTATTTGATCCGATAGCATCGACCGAAATGGAGAACTGGCCTGTCAGCGTGTCAAACACGGTCAGCCCTGCATTAACATTCATCGAGAGAAGAAATGTTAATGCAAAGAGTCCTTTAAAAAAAAATGGCTTTTTCATCATTTATCCTATAAAGTTTAAGTGAATCAATGGACTTACCACTTGTATCTCGCCCATCACTAGAGCCAAGCGAGAGTAATCTTGCAAGATGGACGAAACTATTGTAGTCATTTTAAAATGGGTGTCAAGAATAAATAACAATGTTTTTTTTAATTAAACGATGTTTTTTTAATTAAAAAGTGTGAAAAAAAGGAGAAATGTAGGTAGAATTGTAACGTAATCCACACAACATGAAAAATTCATTATATAATTAATCAAACAAAAAATATGAATATATCTACCCTCCCCCCCTTGCTACAGCCCGAAGTCAGCCAACTTTGGCAAGACTTTCAAGCCAAAGCCAGTCCCGAAGAACTAACACAACATCTGCCTATTTTTGAGAGCCTACCTAAAGTCTGGGCTTGTAGTCCGTTTGTGGCTAAACATTGTGTACAATCACCCGCCCTGATCCATCATGCGGATTTATTGAATGTGCCCAGCCATTATTTGCAATCATTAACGCAAGAATTGCAGAATCTCAAAGAAGAAGCCGATTTGATGCGAGTCTTGCGCTTATTCCGCCGTCGAGAAATGATACGCATTGCTTGGCGCGATTTAGCAGGGTGGGCGAGTTTAGAAGAAAGCCTAAAATCCTTATCCGATTTAGCCGATGCCATGATAGAGGCACCCTTGACATGGCTTTATCAGCGACTCATCACTCAATTCGGTACGCCTGTTGATGTCAATGGCATTGCACAACAATTGGTCGTCTTGGGATTGGGCAAGCTCGGTGGGCAAGAATTGAATTTTTCTTCTGATATTGACCTGATTTTTGCCTATCCTGAGTCTGGTGAGACAAAAGGCGCCCGGCGCTCTCGCAGCAATCAAGAATTTTTTACGCGCTTGGGACAACAACTCATACAGGTGTTGAATAATATCACCGCTGATGGCTTTGTATTTCGCGTCGATATGCGTCTCAGACCCTTTGGCGATAGTGGTCCCTTGGTGATGAATTTTGCCGGCATGGAAGAATATTATGAAGCCCATGCACGGGATTGGGAACGTTATGCCCTCGTTAAAGCGCGTATCGTCGCGGGGGATAAGCCGGCTGGAGAGTCGCTATTAGAAAACTTGCGTCCATTTGTGTATCGCCGCTATTTGGATTTCAATGCCTTTGAAGCCTTACGCAAAATGAAGAATATGATTGACGATGAAACCAGTCGCAAAGGTTTGAATAATAATATTAAATTGGGACCCGGGGGCATTCGTGAAGTTGAATTTACTTGTCAAGTGTTTCAATTGATACGTGGAGGGCAACAACCGGCTTTACAGCAGCGGCACTTATTGACTACTTTGCTCGAATTGGAAAAAAACAAAATTCTCCCCACTAAGGTGATTATTCGTTTGCAGAAAGCCTATCACTTTTTGCGCCTAAGCGAAAACCATTTACAAGCCATTGATGATAGGCAAACTCAAACCTTACCAGATGATGAAATCAATCAGGCGCGATTGGCTTATAGCATGGGATTTGAGGATTGGAATCGCTTTATTGCACAACTGATCCATCATCAACAAAAAGTACATCGTGAGTTTGAACGAGTGATTGCCCCCAAAGCCGCTCCTAAACCCCTAGAATCCTTACAATCCATCGACTCAAACCGTTGGCAAACGCTATGGATGGGGGGATTAGATGATCAGGCAGAATTATTATTAAACGGGGCAGGTTTTCAAAAAGCATCCGATGTCTTAGCCCATTTGCGACAATTACTTGATTCTTATACGATAAAAAAACTATCGCGGCGCGGGCGGGAAAAGTTAGATATTTTGATTCCTCTGTTAATCGTGACAGCGATTGAGCAGCAAGATCAAGATGCTGCCATACATCGTAGTTTGAAATTTATCGAATCTGTGGCACGACGCGATGTTTATCTCGCTTTATTGATAGAGCGTCCATTGGTTTTAAAACAATTGGTGCGTTTATGTGCCGACAGTGCTTGGATTGCTGAACAAATTACTCGCTATCCACTGTTATTGGATGAATTGCTCGATCCGCGCAGTTTGTATGCTCCGCTAAAACCAGAAGCATTAGATAATGCCCTGCAAGCGCAATTAACACAAATTGATGATTTAGAAATAGAGATGGATAAGTTGCGCCAATTCAAACGTGCAAATGTGCTACATGTGGCGGCTGCCGAAATATCGGGCGATTTGACAGTGGAACTGGTGAGCGATTATTTAACCGCGATTGCGGATACTTTAATGAGACGCGCATTAAGCATAGCCAGTGACTATCTCATGCAAAGACATGGACAACCGTTTTGCGTTGATGAGGGGAAAAATCGTCAAGCGGCATTGTGTGTTGTCGCTTATGGTAAAGCGGGAGGGATAGAATTAAGTTATAGTTCTGATTTGGACATTGTCTTTTTGCATGACAGTCGTGGTGAACAACAGTTCACGAATGGTTATAAGCCATTGGATAATAATGTATTTTTTATGAGAGTCGCACAACGCATTATTCATCTTCTCACCACGAATACGCCAGCAGGCATTTTATATGAAGTCGATTCCCGTTTACGTCCAGGTGGAAATTCGGGTATGTTAGTCAGCAGTTTTGAGGCATTTGAAAATTATCAATGGAAAAATGCTTGGACATGGGAACATCAAGCTTTAGTACGTGCCAGAGCCGTTGCTGGAAATCCAGAGAGCATGGCAAAATTTGAAAGTATCCGCCGTGACATTCTCAGCCAGCAGCGCGATCCGGTTCAATTGAAGGCTGACGTTTGCGAAATGCGTGATAAAATGCGTGATAATTTAGATAAAAGCACAGAGGTGCTATTTGATTTAAAACAAGGGAAGGGCGGTATTGCGGATATTGAATTTATTATTCAGTATGGGGTTTTACGTTGGGCGGTGGATTATCCTCGCTTGTTAGAGACAACGGGGATGTTGCCATTGTTAGGGCGGTTGGCTGAGTATGGTTTGATTGATGATTTGGCTTGTCAACAATTAAGTGACGCTTTTCGGGCTTATCGTGGCGAAACGCATCGTTTGGCTTTGCAAAATAAATCGGCATTGGTGGAGACTGAGAAGTTTGCACAGGAAAGGGATGAGGTGAAACGCTGGTGGGCTGAAATTATGGGGTAATTTTGGAGTCGCCGATGAGTTTTTTTTTTAAGGAGATTTGTTATGAATAGACGTTTACTGATTCTGTGTATCGTAGCGGCATCGCTGGCAAACTTAAATAAAGAGGTTTTTGCTGCACCATTGATTGGCGTTCATATTCAGGAAGAAAGCCTTTCTGAATACACCAACCGATTGGAACTGGCTCGACAGCTCGGCATCAAGGTTGTGCGTGTGCCAGTGGACTGGAATGCGCTTGAATGGCAGCAAAATAACCCAGATATCAACTATGTCAATGAAATCAAGGCGCGGGTTGCCAATGCACAAGGACAGCAAGTTATTCTGATGTTAAGCCAGACGCCTGAATGGGCGAATGGTGGCAATGCGCCCACTTATCCGCCAACGCCATCCCACTATCAGGATTTCGCCGATGCCATGGTTTATCTTCATCAACAATTGCTACAGTCCGGCGATAATGACGACATCAACGCATCCAGTATCCTTGCCTGGGAAGTGTGGAATGAGCCGAATATTGTCGACTTTTGGCCAACACATGGGGTGCGTAATGGTGCCTTTGCACTGATTGAGCTGTCGGCTGCCAGTGAATATGCACAATTGCTTGCACAAACCTACGATACTATGAAAAGCAACTATCCTGGGGTTCCTATTCTGGGCGGTTCTTTGGCATCTGGCGATACCGCCTATTTGAACGCTATGTATGATCATTGGAATGGTGATACCAAATTTGATGCCTTGTCACTCCATCCTTATTCAAGGGTGGATGAAAATGAGGGGCCTCACTATGCACATGCCCAATACCCTGAACAGTGCAACAACGAGCCTTTATCGCCTCCCTGGTGTTACAAGCTTGGTGTGGAAAATATCCGCACAATGATGAACAGTCACAATGATGATGATAAGGAGATATGGTTTACAGAATTCGGCGTGTCCAGCGGTCAGGTTGGCAACAGCAATAATAATTATCCCGGTTGGGGTAATTCTGGCAGTGAGTCCGAGCAACAGGTGCACTTGAATCGTTCACTTGATATCCTCGCTGCATGGGACACAATGAAAATACCGGTTGCCATCTGGTATCAATTGAAGGATCAAGTCTCGGTCAGCGAAGAACTATATAGTGGCGAAGGACTCTTTGGCCTTTACCATCTCGACTCTTCTCTCAAACCGTCAGGCTCTGCGCTCCAGTCGAGACTGGATTCAAGTGGACGCCTGATTGTTGATGCACCAATTCCTGTCTCGCCTGCCAATGGTAGTACAGTGACAACGATGACTCCGTCATTTGAATGGCAGTCGGTATCCAATGCAAATAGCTATCTGTTATGGGTCAACAAATACAATGATTCGGGCGATATCCCGGGCATTATTAATAGCACCTATACACCCTCTCAGGCGGGTTGTCAGAATGGCGGCAATTGCTCGGTCGCTCCGGGCGTTAATCTGGGTGAAGGGGACGCAGAATGGTGGATCACCGCCATTTTTTCTGACGGAAGTTCAGCAGAGAGTCATGGTAATTTCTTTACCATGGTGGTTAAGAACGATGTTATCATTGACTTTGGGGACACCTATGGACTTTGGTTGAGGATGAACAACACCAATTGGGTTCAATTACATAACTTATCAGCCGAAAGCATCAACGCAGCAAACCTAGACGCTAACAATCAAGATGAAATCATTATCGACTTTGGTGCCGCCTATGGCATTTGGCTGCGGATGAACAACAGTTCTTGGGTTAAATTACATTCCTTGTCGCCAGAGAGCCTGGTGACGGGTGATATAGATGGTAGTGGACAAGACGATATTATTATCGACTTTGGTGCCGCCTATGGCATTTGGCTATGGATGAATAATAGTAGTTGGGTTCAATTACATTCCATTTCGCCAAATAGCATGGTGACAGGTGATGTAGATGGTAATGGACAAGATGAAGTGATTATCGACTTTGGTGTTGGAATTTGGGTGCGGATGAACAATAGCAGTTGGGTTCAATTGCATTCCATTTCGCCGGAGAGCATGGTGACGGGTGATATAGATGGTAGTGGACAAGATGATGTTATTATTGATTTTGGTGCTAGCTATGGAATTTGGCTATGGATGAATAATAGTAGTTGGGTTCAATTACATTCCATTTCGCCAAATAGCATGGTGACAGGTGATGTAGATGGTAATGGACAAGATGAAGTGATTATCGACTTTGGCACCCAATACGGGATTTGGGTGCGGATGAATAATAGTAGTTGGACTCAAATACATTCTTTGTCGCCAAATAGCATGGTGACGGGAGATTTAGATAGTAGTGGACAAGATGATGTTATTATCGACTTTGGTGCTGGAATTTGGGTGCGGATGAACAATAGCAGTTGGGTTCAATTGCATTCCATTTCGCCGGAGAGCATGGTGACGGGAAATATAGATTAAATGGGCGATAGTAGCTCTTGGACGAGCCTCAAAAGGCATACGTCCAAGATAAATATGGCCGACTCCAAAATTAATTCTTGCCATCAAAACCATCCAATCGCAACAACACTCACCTTTACTCCATTAACTACTTCAATCGTTTACAGTTTTTCAAGCACAGTTTCCTCAAGCACCGGAATAAACAAAGCAATAGTCACGCTTGATATGCCTAAATTCTTGGCATAATCAGCCGCTTGTTCTTGAGCTGATTTGATTTGATAACTATTAACAAAGCTTTTAGCATCATAAACCACAATATCAAGAGGTTTTTTTAATTAGCGTTGCGTGTTGAGCCGCCTGTTGTGATGACGATATTGGTGGATTCATTGGCCCTAAACAAATGGGTTCGCTACGCCATTGAGAAAATATTGGCACTTCATGACCCCATGGAGTGATTGTCAATCCACCCTCTGGTGTCGGTTTAATAAAAAGTATCTCAGCCTGTTGAGTAACGGCTGCCATATAGAAATTGTTGGCAAAATAGAATTCGTCGGCAAAAACGATTTTTTTGCTATCATATTCAAAAAAAAATGAAATTTGCTCCCCTTGTGGGATAATCATAAAGGGGGAGAGCCTGAGTAGAAAAGGCGAAAATCAACAAAAAAATGAGTTGTCTCATTGCAAAAGTCCTCATTCAATAAAAAAATTTAGTACAACGGACAGGCGTAGCTTGCACCTCAGACAGACCGCAGAGCGGTCAAGGCAGGCATGATCTCCGCTTCGCTCCGTTACTTCGTTTCCCACGCAGAGCGTGGGAACGAGAAAAAAACTTAGATTTATCTTGGACTTTTTATAATTAGTGTAGTTCTTGGGAGGGGGGGGGGCTTGACTGAGGCGGGTATTTAAAAAAATTGAACAGGGTTACCTTCTTGATCGAATGCTAAGAATTGTGAAAACTTCCCTTGATTTATAGAATCTATCATTGTTTCTAATGACTGTTCTACTTCGCTATTATTCGGCATAACGCCGCCTTTTCCAGCGAGAGCGGCAATAAATACAATCTTCCAGTCCTTGTAAACCTGCCAAGATTCTTCGACTAGATTGGGAAAATTACTCAATTCTTCCAGTCCTTTATCTACCGAGACGACTGGCACTAAATTGCCACCATCACCTTCATTAAATCGCTTGGCTTCTTCTTCGGTATGCTCTTCAGGCAATTCTGCTTTTGTAAAAACGAAAAGCATTCGTTGAGGTTCAGGTTGCTGTCTTGCCATTACCAACAAATCATCATAATTTGAAATATTAATAAGGGTGTTCTCCTTTTGATGGCCGACTCCTAGCAAAATATAAGCATAGGAAGGGATTGACTTAAGAAAGAGGTGAGGTGTTTTTTGAGTTCAAGCAGAACAGGAGTGAGTTTTAAAATCTGGTCGGGGTAAGAGGATTTGAACCTCCGGCCTCTACGTCCCGAACGTAGCGCTCTAAACCAGGCTGAGCTACACCCCGACTATTAAGATTGGTGGGCAGTTTACTCTATTGCGTCAGTCAAGTCAATAGCTATGATCACATTTTTAAGCCATTTCTCGTTGTGAACTCACTAAAGTTATCGGCTGAGTTTTGCCTTGTTCTAATCGTCTATCTATAGCATTTTTCAGGGCAATCAATAATCCCAAGCCAAAAAACGCCCCTGGTGGTAATATGGCTAATAAAAAGCCTTGGTAATCTTCAAATACTGTAATAGTCATCCATTGCGCGGATTCTCCAAACATTAATTCTGCTTGGGCAAACAAGGTGCCATAACCTAATAATTCACGTAAACCACCGAGCATAACGAGAGCAAAAGTAAAACCGAGTCCCATCATCAAACCATCTAAAAAGGCACGATCAACCGGTTGTTTAGAGGCAAAAGCCTCCGCCCTTCCTATGACTGAACAATTGGTTACAATCAAAGGGATAAAAATACCCAAGGCTAAATATAAATCATAGTAAAAAGCTTTCATGATCATTTCGACGGCGGTGACAAATGAGGCGATGACTAACACAAACACGGGTAAACGGATTTCGTTAGTTACAATATTACGAATCAGTGAAACACTGATATTGGATGCGATTAAAATTAAGGTTGTCGCAATGCCTAAGCCTAAGCCATTAATGAGTGTGCCAGTGACGGCTAACAAAGGGCAAAGCCCTAATAACTGGACAAAGCCAGGGTTATTTTGCCATAAACCCTCACGAATAATTTGTGCGTACTGTTTCATATTTTTAATGTCAGAGTAAAAAAGATTCACTTGGGTGAATTAAATTATTTCATTAAATAATTCAATTAATTAAAGTGACAACTTCATTTAAAAGTTAAAAGGATGTTAATAACAATATGAAAAATAGTATAAATTTAAAGTAAAATTTTGTTATTCTATTGCCATAATCTTTCAATGCAATGATTTTAGGGGTGAACAAGCCGCTAAATAAAATATTATTATCAGGCTCAGCCCAGCACTGTAAAATGGGTATAACCGTTAATCGCTCCTTTTGCACCAGATAGTCAATTTATCATTGATTGATACTCTCTCTTAATAAGAACATATCAAGGGGCGATCCTTTAACATTCAATTTCAAATAGGTAATAATATGACGAAAAAATTTCAATTTCAGAAATGGAGTATCTTGTCCCTTAGCATTCCCATAGTTGTGATGATGTGGCAAATCACGCTAGGCAACGGCACGTCTGTCACAGCTTTGTTCGCACATAATCTACTACACATGGCTTGGCTACGCACAAAAGCAAGTGGACAACCCGTTAAACCTTGGCCTTGGGCAAATACATGGCCCATCGCACGCATATCAGCTCCAGATTTAGATATTGAAGAGATCATTCTCACCCAGGCTGGTGAGGGATTGTCTGTTTTTGCTCTGGGGCATTCAACGAATACTGTCTTCCCAGGAGAAGTGGGTAATAGTGTACTTAATATATATCATCGTGATACTTTTGTTGGTTTTTTGAAGAAATTAAGAAAAGGCGATGAGCTAGTGCTTGAATCCTTGGGCAGCGGACGTTGGCATTATCATGTTTCGGGCATTTATATTGTTGATAAAAGGAATACCCATTGGATAGCACCCAATTTTAAGCAACGACGTTTGACTCTCATTGGCTGTTATTCTTGTAATATAAATAAGGGTTTACGTTATGTCGTGACTGCTGTAGCAATCGAAAGAATGACTTGAACAGTTATCAGTTATCAGTATTTTTTGCTGTTTTCAAGTGCCTTAAAAATCCTATTTTTTCAATAAAATAAATGTAACTACTCAGGGCAACCACAAGGGATTGCCTTCCGAGGCAAAAGTTTTCGCTGCGCGCGCGGCGCGAAAACTTTTGCCTCGGAAACATATTTCGTCACTCAACGTCTGAATCTTATTGTAGGGGCAATCCTTTATGGTTGCCCTGAGTGAGTCTCAACAAATTAGTCATGATAACTGATAACTGATAAGCTAGTTTTCACTCAAAACGGTTGCTATGGGTAACGGCTGTCCATTGACTTGTAATGTTCCCCCTTTCAACTGCATTTGGCTTTGATAATAATTAGGCTGATCTTTAGCTGGTATCAAAATTCCCTGATCTAACCACAGATTTAGGCGTTGTCTTATTGTTTCGTCTGCTGTTGAATCGTCCTGCAATAGTGATTGAGGTATATGTATATCCAGTTGTGCATCTAGGATATTCAAAAGCAAAGACGGATTAAATGCAGCTAAGGCAAACTGATCAAACGGCTCCATTTTCACCCGCAGTGCGCCACGTAATTCACCCTCTGGCATATTAAAATTTAGGCTAGTAATCGCAAATTCGGGCGTATTTTTTAATAACGCCACCCCGTATGGTGCCAATCTAAGCTTGAGCATCCTATCTTGTAGCCGCTTGGGCAATCCCCGACTTTGTATCTCAGTCATCGTGTTTCTGATACTCATCAAAGTCGGCACATGCCAATGAAGTAGTTCAAAACGACCAAAACCAGGACCATAGTGATCCGCCCCAACTTGTATTTGCTCCAAGCCCGTTTTCACCCCTATCATCAAGTTATCGCTGACAATATCATTTTTGCCTACCAATTCAAGCCCTTTTAATGTGACTAGCGGTTTTTGTTTGCCAGCTAAGCGTATATCTGCAATACTTAAACGAGCTTCTTGCAGAAAATTTGTACTGCCTGGTTGCACATCTGCTTGAAGCGACATTTGTTGTATCACTATTCTACCTTGAGCAGTCTCTAACTCTATGTGCGGAGTGCGTATCTCTGTTTGTATGGCAGTCAAGTGGCGATTAGCGTACACAGTGCCCTCGAAATCTTGCCATTGCAGGTAAGCCTTTTCATTCTTTACCTGGTGCGCTGGCATCTTTAGCTGAATCACTATATCGCTATTTATTTGCACCGTCGTATGCACTTCGAGTAGTGTCGCCGTACCGAGGGCGGGCTGCAAGGTGGTATCAACCACAGGTAATCGTATCGGCAAAAAACCATGATCAATTTCATGTACCAAGATAAAACGGTTATCATTAGAGGCGGTTTTTCCCCTTTCAACGAGCGTTTGGGCAGAAGAGTGAAACCAGCCACGCTCGTAGCTGCTATCAACGGCTTTTAGATTAAGCTTCTTTAAAAAGGTTTGATTGATATCGGAAAATCGTCGCTCAATTTCCCACCCTATAAAATAGGGCATTGTACCTAAAACAACTATAACTATTAAAAGCGTAATTAATACTATAAGTCTTTTCTTTTTCATAGATTTTCATAGAAAGTCATTAATTAATATGCTGAAAACAAATCAAAACAATCCAATATCACGCACCCGCGTCAAAATTTGTGGGATTACTCGCCCACAAGATGCGCTAGTGGCAGCCAAACTGGGGGCAGATGCGATTGGATTGGTATTTTATCAAAAAAGTCCACGCGCCGTCACAGTTGAACAAGCACAAGCCATTATTCAAGCATTGCCAGCATTTGTGACTGTCGTCGGTTTATTTGTTAATGCTGCACCAACTTTCATACATGGCATTTTGGCACAATTGCCACTCGATATATTGCAATTTCATGGTGAAGAGTCACCAGACGATTGCCAGCAATTTGCTAAACCTTATATTAAGGCATTACGCATGCGCCCCGATGTTGATGTGCAAGCCTTTGCAAAACGCTATACTAATGCCAAAGCCTTATTATTAGATACCTATGTACAAGGTATCAAAGGCGGCACGGGAGCAGTGTTTGATTGGCAACAAGTCCCAACGCATTTATCCAAACCCATCATCATAGCCGGTGGCTTAACACCAGAAAATGTGAGCCAAGCTATTACCACCTTAACACCTTATGCTGTTGATGTCAGCGGTGGCGTAGAATCTAGCAAAGGTATTAAAGACGCGGAAAAAATGTCCGCATTTATGAGAGGAGTCTCAATGTCAAACATTAAATCATTTACCCACAAAGAGACAAGTTTACCTGATGCACACGGTCATTTTGGAATCTACGGGGGAATTTTTGTTGCAGAAACTTTGATGCAGCCATTAGAGGAACTACGACAAGCTTATGAACACTATTTAAAAAATGCAGCCTTTTTAGCCGAACTCAATGACGATTTACACAATTTTGTAGGTCGCCCTTCGCCTTTGTATCACGCTGCCCGTTGGTCACAACACTTGGGCGGCGCACAAATCTATCTCAAGCGCGAAGATTTAAATCATACGGGTGCCCATAAAATTAATAACACCGTCGGGCAAGCATTACTCGCCAAACGTATGGGCAAAAACCGCATTATTGCAGAAACAGGAGCAGGACAACATGGTGTGGCAAGCGCGACTGTTGCGGCACGCTTTGGCATGGAATGCGTCGTCTATATGGGGGCTGAAGATGTTAAACGTCAAGCCATCAACGTTTACCGGATGCGCCTTTTGGGTGCCGAAGTTCGCACGGTAGAATCTGGCTCAAAAACCCTAAAAGATGCACTCAATGAAGCCATGCGCGATTGGGTGACTCATGTCGATAATACCTTTTATATCATTGGCACTGTTGCCGGACCCCATCCTTATCCCGCCATGGTACGCGACTTTCAAGCCGTCATCGGGCGAGAAACTCGCCAACAAATTAAAGTTTTGACGGGACGCTTGCCCGATTTCTTAATTGCCTGTGTCGGCGGCGGCTCTAATGCCATGGGCTTATTTTATCCATTTTTGGATGAACAAGATGTTGCCATGTATGGCGTAGAAGCCGCTGGCGATGGTTTAGACACCGGCCACCATGCCGCCCCCTTGTGTGCTGGAAAACCCGGCGTGTTGCATGGCAATCGGACTTATTTGATGAGCGATAAGGACGGACAAATCATTGAAACTCATTCAATTTCTGCGGGATTAGACTATCCGGGCGTGGGTCCTGAACATGCGTGGCTCAAAGATACGGGGCGCGTCAAATATGTCGCCGTGACAGATGACGAAGCTTTAGCCGCCTTTCACGATTTAACACGCATGGAAGGCATCATGCCCGCCCTAGAATCCAGTCATGCCTTAGCCTATTGCAAAAAAATTGCGCCCACGCTAGACAAAGATAAAATTATTGTGATCAATCTATCGGGACGCGGAGACAAAGACATTCATACCGTTGCCACGCTTGAAGGAATAAAAATATGAGCCGTTTAACTGATAAGCTACGCGCCCAAAAACGCACCGCCCTCATTCCCTTTATTACTGCTGGCGATCCGACTCCAAACTTGACAGTGCCCTTAATGCACGCCTTAGTTGATGCGGGTGCCGATGTCATTGAATTAGGTGTCCCTTTTTCTGATCCGATGGCAGATGGTCCCGTGATTCAACGCGCCAGTGAACGCGCTTTAGCGGCGGGCACCCGTCTAAGTGATGTTTTGAAGATGGTAAAAACATTTCGGGAACAAAACCAAACAACGCCTGTTGTCTTGATGGGTTATCTTAATCCAATCGAAATTATGGGGTATAAAAACTTTGTTAAAAGCGCACAAGCTGCCAAAGTCGATGGCGTATTGACGGTGGATTTACCGCCAGAAGAAGGCAGCGAGTTTTGTACATTATTACGCTCACACGCGATAGCCCCGATTTTTCTCTTGGCACCCACCACAACGCCAGAACGCATCAAACGTATTTGTGCCCAAACCGATGGCTATTTATATTATGTATCGCTCAAAGGGGTGACGGGCAGTGCCAACCTTGATGTTACCGCAGTCGCTGAGAAAGTGGCAGAAATTCGTCAATACACAAAATTACCGATAGGGGTTGGTTTTGGCATTAAGGATGCGGAAACGGCGGCGCAAATAGCTCAAATCAGTGATGCCGTGATTGTGGGCAGTGCGATTGTGCAACGGATTGAAACTGAGCCTCAAGAAAAGCTGTTGGAAACGATACCGGCATTTTTGCGGGAATTGCGGCAGGCGATGGATGGCATGACAAGTAATGTGTGAAAATGTGTTATTCTCGTTCCCACGCTCCGCGTGGGAAACGAAGTAACGGAGCGAAGCGGAGATCATGCAGGCATTGACCGCTCTGCGATCTGTCTGTAAAAATTGAATTTTTAGATAATTGAAAGGAAGTAACGATATGAGAGTCAAACAAATTTCCGTCAAAGGTCTGTTTAATACCTTTAACCATGTTATTCCCTTAAACTTGGATGATCGTCTGACGATTATTCATGGACCTAATGGTTTTGGAAAAACTATCTTGTTTAACCTATTGGAAAGGCTATTTAATAATGAACCGACCATCAGTCCGAGTGATTCTATACTTGTCAAAATTCCTTTTACCGAATTTCAGGTTGATTTTGAAAATGAGAGTTGTCTCCGAGTGACTAAAATTAAAGATCATATAAACAACTGGCCTAAGGATAAATTCCAAAACACGATACCAGTGAGTCTCATAGACACACAAAAGCGCGTCTCACTTGATCAAACTCAAATGATAGGGACTGTTTCAAAAAAGGGCAAGCACCTTGCAGAGCTGATCAAATCAAAACTGGCAGAGTCTGCTCGTTTATCGCAATCGCTTGAGAGGACTTTTCCCCGCCGACTAATTGAACCAAATGCCTCGTCTATCAATTTAGAAGGATTGCGTCAAAGATTAGAGGCACTGGAAAAAAAACGTTCTCGACTCAAGACGAGCGGTATTTTAGATGATGACGAAGACTTTGCGTTTCAATTACCTGAGAAAGTAGAAGAACAAACCAAACAGGCTTTGTTAATTTATCTTCAAGATGCTGAAAAAAAACTGGAAGTGTTTGATGAATTATATCAAAAAATAAGGCTTTTTCAAGATATTATCAATCAACGCTTTTTGTATAAGCAAATGACTATCAATAAAGAAGCGGGATTTGTTTTTACCAATTATCATGGTGACGAAATAGCGTTAACGGATTTGTCTTTAGGAGAGCAACATGAATTAGTGATGCTTTATGAACTGTTATTTAAAACAAAACCTAACTCATTAATTCTTATTGATGAACCGGAAATTTCTTTGCATGTGCTATGGGAAAGTCAATTTTTGGAGGATTTACAAAAAATCATGCAACTGGTTTCTTTTGATGTTCTGATAGCAACCCATTCACCGGCTATTATTAATGATCGTTGGGATTTAACGGTAGAACTCAAAGGGCCAAAAAAAACATGAGTGAATACCTAACCGCACAGTGGCTGGCTAACTACATACGCATGATGCGAAGTCAAGATAATCGTACTTTTATGATTGTGGAAGGTTCTACTGATCAGCGTTTTTATCAACAGCTCGTTGATAAAGAGAAAAAACATTGTGTTATAGTGAGGGCAGAAAATAAACTAAATGCTATTGAAACCCTGACAATTCTTGAACAAACTCAGTTTAAAGGTGTCTTGGCGATTGTCGATGCTGATTTTGATGTACTCAAAAACGTGGTTTATAGCGACAATTTATTATTAACGGATAGCCATGATTTAGAAACTATGATTCTCAAGTCACCCGCCCTTGAGAAATTTTTGAATGAGTATGGCTCTGAGGAGAAAATCAAGAAATTTGTAGCGCAACAAGGTAAAGATATTAGGGAAAAACTACTTGATGAAGGCGTACATCTTGGTTATCTCCGTTGGGTTTCCTTAGATGAGTTAGACAATGAACATAAATTAAAATTTGAAGGTTTATCCTTTAGCAAATTTTTAGATAAAAAAAACTTAACGCTCAACCCCCAAAAACTTATAAAAGTCGTCAAAAATCATTCACAGAAACAGGGTATTAATGAAGAATACTTGCAAAAAAAGATAAATAGTAAGAAGCAAAAGGCTTATAATCCTTGGTATGTTTGTTGTGGCCATGATTTAACAGCCATTTTATCAGAAGGATTGCGCCACAGCTTCGGCTCTCGTGAGACAAGCGAGGTAAAATTAGAAATAGCTGAAAAAAATTTGCGACTCGCATACGAACACGCTTATTTTGTTTCAAGCAAACTTTATCAATCTATTAAACGTTGGGAAGAGGCCAATTATCCGTTTAAAGTTGTTTCTTCATAAAATTCATAACGGCTTTTAGAACAATGAAAACTCTCACTGTTCAAGAAGGATTTGCTGCAATGCGCCCATTTATAACTAATGTATGGGCTGTGCGATTGTGCAACGGATTGAAACTGAGCCTCAAGAAAAGCTGTTGGAAACGATACCAGCATCATTAAATAAATCAAGCAATATTGGAGAAAATATGAACCGATTCGACACCAGTAAGCTAATCTTACTCTTTATCCTGACAGGGACACTCAGTTGTTCTCAAATGAATGAAGAAGCCCAATACCAAAGCTCTCAGTATCAAATGAGTCAACCTCAAAAGACTAAGCGGCAGCAAGTGCCCGTCGTTCAAAAGGGATTAGTTGTCAAATACAACCAAAATGGCCTTGCGTCCCTGACATACAACAACCATGAATATTATGGCGGAGAAGCCACCTTTAACCATGCTATTTATGCGGATTATCAGGCAACAGACGGCTCAACTTTTAGAATAGGTGGTCCCTATCCTCAAAAGAAAGTCGGTTATGGCAATGACATTACCCGTACTTATGAAAACGGCATATCCATTCGCACCCAATACGCCGTAGAAAAAGAGGATGAATTACAACTCACTTTGACGTTCAGCAACCCCAACGACAAACCTATTGTAAACCTTTTAATCCAACAATTTAAACTCCTTTTCCCTAAACGTCCAAGCGGCGGTACAACACATTGGCTTTGGCAAAAAGGCTATAATATCAGAGGCGGCGTGAATGACCAAGAAAAGCCGCCTATTATTGGAATAGAGACGGAAAAGGCTGTCATAGTGATCACTAATCAGCAAATCTCACAGCCGGAAATCCTTCAAATCAATCCACAACTCAAGCAACTTAAAAGCGGATTAACAGAAGCAATACTCATGCTTGGTATCCACAAAAAAGCACCCCTATTGCCAGGAGAAACTCGCAAAATGATCTATCGTATTCAGTTTGCGCCCCCTGGCAGTGACTATATTGAACTCGGCTCAAAAACCTACAAAGACTGGCAAATCAAACACCCCAAAACATTTAAATGGCCAGATCGCCGCCCTATTGGCACAGAATTTCTCTGTCGCTCAGGACAACTTTATAGCTGGCCACATAATCCGCGTGGCTGGTTCAATGATCCTGATTTCTATCTCATTAATGACGCTGGGCAAGTCACCAAAGCCGGACAAGCAGAGTTTAAAAAGCGTCTCTTTGAACGCGCTGATCGAGTTATTGCTAACCTACAGGAACTGAATGCACAAGCTCTCATCATTTGGGACATCGAAGGACAACAAGCCCCTCATCCTATCAGCTATGTAGGCGATCCCAGAATTCTTGGAGAAATTGCACCTGAAATGGATGCCATTGCCGATGAATACATCCAAAAATTCAAAAAGGCTGGATTTAAAATTGGACTCACGCTTGGTGCGCCAAGCTATGTCGTGGACAAGAAGAAATACTACTGGAAAGCGAACCGGCAAGTGAAATCAGATAAAGAAACGGTTGCCGAGTTGGCTGATAAAATCGCATACGCCAAAAAACGATGGGGTGTCAAACTGTTTTATATTGATGCTTGGGAAGTCAATGCAAACGTCTCTGCTGTTGATATACAGGCACTTCATGACATTCACCCAGATGTCCTGCTCATCCCTGAATGGGAAGACTACCAATGGTGGGCATACAGCGCACCCTATCGCACCAGAAATCTCTCAGAAAGCGGGACACCGCCTGATGTACGTGCCGCCTTTCCAGACGCTTTTTCTGTCAACCAGTTTCATGGCACTTATGAAGAACAATCAATATTTTACGATTGGATTTTGGAGGAAGTAGAACGCGGGGATATTATATTATTTCATTCATGGTATGAGAGTACGCATAAACATGGAACTAAACATCTTTACGATGAAGTCAAATACCGCAAACAGCGTAATCCTAAGTATGTTGATGCTGATCTGAAGACTTTGCTGAAATTGGCGAAAAGCACTAAGCCGGCGGAACGCTATCAAGCGGCTGAAGAACTCGGGAAAAAAAGTGGAGTGCGTGAAGCTGTCAATATGTGCCTTGATATGATTGAGGATAAAGACTGGGTTGTCGCCAAACGCGCTATTGATGCTTTGGGACAATTGGCGGCGCCTATCACCATTTCTTATTTAAAAGCAAAAGCCCTTGAATTCATTGAAAGAAGCGATTTTCATTATTGGTATCAAAATCATGCTTATGTCGCTACTCAAGCCTTGGGAAAAATGGGCGCTATACCTGCTTTGCAGGAAATCATTAACACACCAGATATCCAAGTATCCAGAATACAATATGCTGTTGAAGGACTTGGAAAAACGGGAGTTCGTGCGGCGATCCCTATTCTCGTTAAACTGATGAACCAGCCCACTGATAGCGATAGCAGTGATATAAAAGTTTATGTCGCTAAGGCATTAGAAAAGCTACCATCAGATGAATCGGCAATATCGGCATTAATCAATGCCCTGCAATTCAAACTCAAATTAGGTGAAAAAAATTGTAACGAAAGCTGTTTGCAGAACAAAGAAAATGCGATCAAAATCGAATCTGCTAAAGCTTTAGTACAACAAGCTAAAGGCAATCCAAAGGCTATTAATGCTCTGATCGATCTCTATGAAAGCAATGAGCGATTTAGTCAAAAATATTATCAGATGCAAGAGCTTATTTCTAATGCACTCTGGAAAATGACAGGCAAATTTAAGCTGAATGCCACAGCTTCTGAATGGAGAAAATTGCTTGCTCAAGCACCCGATGTGCCATCGTTGACTTATTCTGAAGGCGGAAATAAAGAGATTACGTTCGCTTGGATAGCAACGGGTGATTATTACACTGTCAAATATGGCACATCTTCCGGCAATTATACTAAGACAATTGACAATGTGACGAGCTTGCCTTATACCATAAAAGGACTCGCACCAGGTACCGTTTATTATGTTGTGGTGCAAGCGCACGATAAGAATGGCGACAGTCAGCCTTCAGAAGAAGAAGTGGTGATGACTTTGCTACCAGGTGATAACAGTCCACCTTTAGGTGCCGCTTTTTGGTTTGATGCGGACGATTCGAGCAGCTTAACTATCGTCAAGGGTAAAGTCATTGAATGGCAGGATAAGAGCGGCAATCAAAATAATCTTAAACAAACTGTAGAATCCCTCCAACCTAAAAGAGTTAAAAACGCATTAAATGGGCATACTGTCATTCGTTTTGACCATGATTTTTTGAGTACCCCTGACGCTCCTTCTCTAAATTTTTCAGAAGCGACCATGTATGCAGTGGTCAAAGCGACGGCTATCAAAGGATGGTCTGCTATTTTTCGTAAAGGGCTCAAAAGCAAAAATGCTGCACAGTACCTTTTGGTCGCTAACCAAGAACTGTTGATAGCAAGCGTGGGAGAAGGGGCTTCCCAGATAAAGGCACCTTCGGGAGATTATGCCTTAATTTCTTGGAATAGAGAAGGGCTCTTTTTGAATGGGGAACCCATGGGAGGGCTGCAACCTTCTCAAATTCCTCTCACGGGTGGTGATGAACTGGTCATGGGGCAAGGTTGGTATAATGGCTTTTTTTCTGGAGACATAGCAGAAATAATCGTCTATCCCTATCCCTTAAATAAAGAGGATCAACAAAAAGTAGAAGATTATTTGAGTGAGAAATGGTTGGATCATGAACGCTAAACAACGCTATACTTTTTTTAGCCGCCTACAAGCGCAAAATCCGCACCCAACAACAGAACTCAATTACAGCAGCCACTTTGAATTATTGATAGCTGTCATGCTTTCTGCCCAAGCGACAGATAAAAGCGTGAATAAAGCCACGCTGCCATTATTTAAAGTGGCTAACACCGCTCAGACTATCCATGCTTTGGGCGAAGACGGGCTGCGAGAATATATCAAAACCATCGGCTTGTTTAATGTCAAAGCTCGCAATATTATTAAAACTTGTCAAATACTCATTCAACAACATGGCGGAGAAGTGCCAAGCGAACGTGAAAGTTTGGAAGCCTTGCCGGGGGTGGGACGAAAAACAGCGAATGTGATTTTAAACACGGCCTTTGGTGAGCCGACTATCGCCGTTGATACGCATATTTTTCGAGTGTCTAATCGGACAGGTTTGGCACCGGGCAAAACGGTAGGAGTTGTCGAAAAGCAATTGTTAAGTCGCGTTCCTAAAAAATATCAAAAAGAGGCACATCATTGGTTGATTTTGCTTGGGCGTTATACCTGCATTGCTCGCAAACCTAAGTGTCAACAATGTGTGATTGCAGATTTATGTGAATATTCATGCCCAAGATAAATCTTGGACTCCTATTATTGTTTCGGGAATGAGGGACGATTTCCCGAAACGCTTGTATCAATCAGGCAACACCTCGACTAAAAACTGAGGCAGCACAAAGCTGGCTTCTTGTATCTCAGGATTATAGTAGCGCGTCTCAAATGATCTGTTATAGGCATCCTCTTCCCGAAATACCGTTAAATCGCCGTTACCCGCGACTGTCGCTGTCCACCACCCCGACGGGTAAACGCAAAGCGGAAATTGCAAAGTGCGCGTATTCTCAAAACCGGCTTCACGCATAGCCTCGTGCATGGATTGTAGTAGTGGCAAATGCAAAAGTGGCGATTCACTTTGTTGTACTAATAATCCTTCTGGCGTCAACACGCGCTGACAATCTCGATAAAAATCAACTGTAAATAAACCTTCTCCTGGTCCCAATGGATCCGTGCTATCAACAATGATAACATCAAGACTATTATCTGGCGCGTTTGCCATCCATTTGATACCATCTTCAAAATAAAATTCCGCGCGTGGATCATCGTTGGATTCGCAGAGGATGGGAAAATATTGCTCTGAAAGGCGAGTGACGCGCTCATCAATTTCAATTTGTAATACAGAGTCAATGTCTGGATGTTTTAAAACTTCGTGCAAAGTGCCACAGTCTCCGCCCCCAATAATGGCCACTTCGCGTGGAGCAGGGTGCATAAATAACACTGGATGAGACATCATTTCATGATAAATAAAATTATCGCGCTCCGTGAGCATGACGATATCATCCAACGTCATCAAGTTCCCAAATTCTGTCGTTTCATAGATGGCAATTTGCTGAAAAGGCGTTTTTTCTTCGTGTAATTTGGCTTTTAAGTGTAATGAAAAAGCACTCCCTTTGGGTGAATCAATTTCTGTAAACCAGCTCGCGTCTAAACTCATTGATTGAATCTCTGTTTTAATTTCGCCTTGTCCAAAGCTAAAGCTTTGGACTCCAATATCCGCTAATGTGTTTGATGTTTTGATGGCGGTACAAGATTAGCACCACGATACTGGATAACGGCTGCCTTGATGATGTGCATTGCCTCTTTATGCGCCCGTTGCCTTTCGTCAAAATCAAAAGCTAATCGTTCATCGCTTAAGCATTTCGCTAACAGAAATGAGACGATTTCAACCGCCATCGACTCTTTGGCAATTTTATCAATATTATCAATATTGAGGCCCGCCATTTGTGTTCTCAGAGAACTGATAGCCTCTTCAAGGGCTCCCTCTAGCTTTTCTGCTGCTTCTTGGTAGTCTTTTTGCATGGCTTTGTTTCCTCAGTCAATTCCTCATCCTCAACTTTCTCTTCCACCTGTTTGAGGATAATACCCGCTAAGGGCGGCAAAGTAATAGAAATGGAATAATCTCTCTCCACCCAAGGTTTATCTTCCGCTTTCAACACCATTCCCCCATTGCCCACATTACTGCCCCCATAACAAGCTGCGTCAGAATTAATAATTTCTTGGTAAAGGCCAGATTTTGGGACACCAATCCGATAATCATAACGGGGTACGGGCGTGAAATTGACCGCGACAATGAGCATGTCTTCATCACTCTTGCGTAGAAAAACTAGCACTGAGTTATCAGCATCCCGGCAGTCAATCCATTCAAAGCCCCGCCATTCAAATTCATATTGATACAAGGCTTTATCTTTATGATAAAGATTATTTAAATCTCTCACCAGTCCTTGTAATCCTTTATGAAATTCATAGTCAAGCACATACCAATCTAAGGTATTGGCATTATTCCATTCAAGGCCTTGACCAAATTCAGTGCCCATAAACAGCAATTTTTTGCCCGGGTGCGTAAACATATAAGTATAAAGTAGGCGCAAATTGGCAAATCGTTGCCACTCATCCCCGGGCATTTTGTTGACCATAGACCCCTTACCATGCACCACTTCATCATGCGAAAAGGGTAGTAAGAAATTCTCCTCAAAGGCATATAACATGCTGAAGGTGAGCTTATCGTGATGATATTTGCGATAAACCGGCTCTTTGGACATATAACTCAAGCTATCATTCATCCAGCCCATATTCCATTTGAGGCTAAAACCTAATCCTCCCACTTCGATGGGACGGGTGACTTGAGGCCAAGAGGTTGATTCTTCTGCCATAATCAATACGCCTGGATGTTCCCCATGCGCGACGGTATTGAGTTCTCGCAGAAATTCAATCGCTTCGAGGTTTTCACGTCCGCCTAATTCGTTAGGAATCCAGTCTTCGCGGGAATAATCTAAATAAAGCATAGAAGCAACGGCATCCACTCGTAAACCGTCAAGGTGCATTTCTTCTAACCAATATAAGGCACTGGAAAGTAAAAAGTTTTTCACTTCATAGCGACTGTAATTATAAATCAGTGTTGACCAGTCTAAATGTTCACCTTTGCGGGGATCTTCGTGTTCATAGAGGGGGGTGCCATCAAAACGGCCTAAGCCATGGGCATCTTTGGGAAAATGGGCAGGTACCCAGTCTAAAAATACGCCGATATTGTGTTGATGACAATAATCTACCAAATAGCGGAAATCTTCAGGCGTACCATAGCGGCTGGTGGGGGCATAATAGCCAGTGGTTTGATAACCCCAAGAGCCATCAAAAGGATGTTCGGTGATAGGTAATAATTCAATATGGCTAAAACCCATATCGGTGACATAATCGACCAAGCGTTTCGCTAATTCGCGGTAATTGAGAAATTCGCCTTCTGGTCCGCGTTGCCAAGAGCCTAAGTGTAGCTCGTAAATGGACATGGGCGCGTGCTGCCAGTCCCACGTTTTGCGTTTCTCCAGCCATTTTTTGTCATGCCAAATGTAAGGTCTTTTATCATCTATCACGATAGTGGCTGTTTGAGGGCGTACTTCAAATTGTTGTCCATAGGGATCAGTTTTGAGGGAAATCTCACCGGTTTGTCGGTTGCGAATTTCAAACTTATATAAAGTCCCTGGCGCAACATTAGGAATGAATAATTCCCAAATGCCGTTACTGCCGTGGGTTCGCATCGGGTGGGCGCGTCCATCCCAGCGGTTAAAATCCCCCACGACACTGACACGCTCCGCATTGGGTGCCCAGACGGCAAAGCGTACCCCGCCTATTCCATCCGCTTCATGAATATGTGAGCCTAAAAATCGGTAAGCGTGCCAATGTTTGCCCTCACTAAATAAGTGCATGTCAAAGTCAGACAATTGGGGCGGAAAACAGTAAGGATCATGAGTAATGTGTGTACGATGCTCTTTATCGCGCCAAATGAGGCTATAGCGAGCTGGGATTTTATGCTTGCCCTGCCATTCAAATAGATCAGTACCCTCTATTCGCCGCATGGACAAGTTGCCTTCTGCAATGGTGACTTGTTCCGCATTAGGGATATAGACACGTATCACGGTTTGCCCCTTAGCAGTGTGTTTGCCAAGCACTGAAAAGGGGTCATGATGACGGGCATCAACGATTTTTTGTAGTTCAGTATCAAGCTTTTGGATTTTCATGGATTTTCTCTAGTTTTTATAACGCTGTTGGTGAGGGAGCGTTACTTCGTTTCGCTATCAAAGTTTCGGTGAGTGAGTACAATCTATCATAAGCCAGCTTTGGTGTGATGGTAGATGAAGGCATTTTATTAGGATTTTTGCCATGCGCTACCCAATCCCTGTATTTTAAAACCTCCTTTGTCCGTCCAATCTGTTGTTCATCAGCTTTAAACAAACTATGCTTCAATAAATCCAAGATGTCTTCGGGTTTCCAGTAGTCTATTTCATGATAGACATGCTGATAATAAAATTCCCCTAAATCAGTGGGCAATATTTCGCGTATTTTTTCGCCTTTTTCCTGCAAAAAATCTCTCACAAAACGTTCAAAGGTTGCCCACAAGGATAAAACAAATAAATCACTTATTTCTTGGGCACTCTGTGTTAAAAGTGAATTTAACGTATCGGTTTGATTGAGGACTTTGATGCGGTTCAAAAAATTCTTACCGGCTTTATATTGAGCGAAAGCCACCGCCTTTTCTGTCTCAGCTTCATCACCTGAGAAAGCATTCAATATCTCAGTTGTACGATCCGCAAAGTGAACCACCCGCCGCGACATTTTCAAAGCATCCTCAGTGGCTTGATAAGCCGCCCAAATCGGGACTAAAGGATTAATCGAACTCATAATCACTCACCAAAGTAATCAACTCCAGCAACAGGCTTTTTTCTAAACAGTGCGCTCGATTTCGATAACTATCTTCTATCCAGTACCAAGCATCCTGATTAAGTCCTTTATATAAAGGTTTTCCCAGTTCCGGACGAGGTTTAAGCATGTATAATAAATATTCAGTGCCTAACCAACCATCCACATCTACTCTGCCTTCGGCGACAATCACAGAGGCAGCTGCTGGTTTAATATCAGCAAGCACTTTGCCCGCTTGGGTTTGAACCGATAAGCCCGTGACTTGATAAGCTGCCATCTGTTCTAATATATCAACACGGGTATCAACAACTTTCAAGTTTTCGTCGGCTAACCAGGCGCGGATATCCGTGTATAATTGCTCGACACGTTCTAAATAGAGATGTATTTTTTGTCTCGCCGCTTCACTTTCTAAGCGTTCAATCTCAATTTCCATTGTTATCTCACTTGAGTGTTTTTTAATATTTTACTATTCTAACATTTTTTGAGACAGAATTTTTGGGGATTAGACTCGGCGACTTGGACAACAAGAAAAAGAAAAAACCATATAAAATATATGTTATTGGTGCGATGAAAATTGAGATTTGATGGGCTAGGAAAGTTTGGATGGGTAGAGATTGAGAAAGGAAAAAAATATCGGAGCGGCGAGATTTGAACTCACGACCCCTACCGCCCCATGGTAGTGCGCTACCAGGCTGCGCCACGCTCCGATGATTGAAGGTTGCGTATTCTACATTATTATTTTGGAGATGTCACGCTTTTTTTATATTATTTTTTTTATGTCAACCCTAATATTATTTATAATGCCACACGAAATCCGAGATTGTCGAGTTTGCCGCTTGTCGAATTCCCCTCGCGGTTGGCGCAACGACATAAATACGGATAGCTGTCCCACGATCCGCCACGTTTGAGCATATAGGCACTACCCGCCTCTTCCCACACGCTGCCATCAGTGGGAGCATCCTGATAATTCTGATGCCAACTATCTGCCAGCCATTCCCAAACATTCCCCACTGTATCATACAATCCGAAAGGATTAGGTGCGAAAGAACCAACGGGTGCCGTTTGGTTTCCACTCCATTGACTCTCGCTGTCCCAACAATTAGCCTTATTTGAGCCAATCTCATTTCCCCACCAATACTTGGTATTGGTGCCGGCACGCGCCGCATATTCCCATTGGGCTTCGCTTGGTAAGTGATATGGTTTACCGGTTTGCTGACTGAGCCATTTTGTATAAGCCACCGCATCATCCCAACTGATATTAATGACTGGACGCTTTCCCCGCCCCCAGCCCCAATCATTGGGTTTATTTCTAGCCGTCGCTTTCGCAAAACGGTCATACTCTGCAAATGTGACTTCATAGCGTCCAATGGCAAAGCGTTTGACAAATACCCGATGAACGGGCTTTTCTGATGAGGTACCGTCACCCTGAATATCCCCCATTTCAAACTGCCCTGCTGGTATCCAAACCATTTCTGGGCCTAAACTACCCTCTTTTAAACGATCTCTGAAGAATTTGCGCTGACTCGTTTTCTTTTTTTTCTTTTTCTTTAAAGATGGCTTAGCTTTTTGTTGCGCCACCGCCTGACGTTCCAATTTTCTTTTTAAGCGTTCTATTTCAGCCTTTTGTCTCGCATCTTCTTCGGCGCGTCTTTTTATTGCTAAACGACGTTGCTCTGCCTTCGCTTTTATTTTCGCCATTTCAGCATCAGTATTCACCCGGGATGGTTGAGTGAATTGCTGCTTGACAAGGGGTTCATTTTTGACAGCTTGGCAAGCAGACAAGAGAATAAGCAGGATTGAGAGAGAAAGTCGCTTTTTCATTTGAGCCTCCATACGTCCAAGATAAATCTTGGACTCCTTTTATAACTTATTAACCAAGTATATAAGTATAATATAACTAAGGCACCAGCCCACCAGCAAAGTCCATTGTGCCTCAATTGACAAACTTGGGGCAACGAGAGCAGAAATGCTACAGGCAGCCATCAACACATATTCCCATAGCACGGTGCGTTTATGTCCCCAGCCTATTTGTACTAAGTGTTGATAGTAGTGGGTTTTATGGGCGAGCCAAATTTTTTCTCCTCGTAATAAGCGTCGTAGTAATGTCACAGTCGCGTCGATAATAAACGGTGAAAAAATGAGTAGTGCGATCCAGAGTGGAAAAATACCTTCTCGATTACCCCATAAGCTCAAGGCGGCTGCTAAAAATCCTAAACTGGATGCGCCGGTATCACCCATAAAAATGCGGGCGGGGGGAAAGTTAAAGACTAAAAATCCTGCAACGGCACTGGCGATAATGAGATTCAATGTCATAAATAATTGATGTTCAGCCCCTAGTATCGCTAGCGTGCCAAATCCAAAAATCCCCATGCCAGCGGCAAATCCGTCCATGCCATCCATAAAATTATATAAATTGATCATCCAAATCACAAATAAACCTGAAAGGCTGATTTGTAAAATGGGTGGCAATGTCCAAGTCAAGCCAGGTAAAATAATGTCAGTCAGCCAAAAATCACTTTGCCATAGCAACAAGTAGGTGGCTATAAAATGTACCATCAGGCGATATAAGATGGAAACATGGCGACAGTCATCAATAAATGAGATGATAAAAATTAATAATAGACATAAATAAAAAAATTCTGGCATCGCCATGTGCCAAGCTGTGAGGCTCAATGCGATAACGATTGCAACGCCACCCGTGGTAGGCGTTGGCTGGCTATGTAAAGAGCGTTCATTGGGGTGAGCCAGAATATGTAAGACACTGTTTGGGCGACTAAAATGCAGCGTTAATAAGGCGGATATTAGAAAAGTCAGTAAAATGAGAATCATCAGCGAAGCCCATGTCGTTATCACGAAAGGTTCTAGGAGAATAAGCAAAATCATGATAGGCAGCGGCATGATCAAAACACAAATCTTGGTTCATTCGCGTTATCATAGCCACTGGCAATCGAGTTATAATACGACTCAATATTTTAAATACTGGTAATGGAATGGAGATGATACGCGGTTTTTTGCCTAATTGCTGAAAAATGGCTTCAACCATCTCACGATAAGTCAGCGTTTCTCCTCCACTCAGATTATAAGCTTTATTCACGGCAGCCGGAGAGAAGCAGGCTTGTAAACAGGCAGCCGCTAAATCATCTGCGTGTACGGGTTGACGTAATCCCGTTCCCCGCCCCAGTATCGGGAAAAAACCAAAGCGGCGGATCAATTGGGCAATAAAGGTCACATTTTTGTCAATACCACAACCATAAATTAATGTGGGACGTAATAGTGTCCAACTCATGTTGTGCGCCTGACAGACGGCACGGAATGCTATTTCAGCCTCCTTTAATTGCGCCGCGATGGCTCTTTCATGACGTGCTGGAGATTTTTCCTTTGTAAAACAACTGGTTGAACTAAATGCCGTGATGCGTGTCAAGGTGCTATTATGGGCTAAAAAGGGAGGCAACAAGGGTAAAGGGGCGAGATGGAATAAAAAATAGGCTTGGCTATTTAAAGAGCTTTGCAAATCTGCTTGTTGCCAAGTAATCCCAGCACTGTTTGGGGGGGGGGATTGCCGAGTGATGGCTGTCACTGTGAAACCTGCTGCTTGTAAGCGCGGTAGCAAAAATCGTCCGATTTGGCTGGTTGCGCCTGTTACTAATGCACTTTTTGTCGGTAACATCATCTTATCTTCCTAAAAAGCGGTATAAACTGAATAAAAAGTCAAAACCAGACCTGGCAGGTCTGGTTTTGATTTTTTATTTAGTGTATGTGGGTGTATGAATACGCCCCCAATTAAAGGCAGGACCTGGATCAGTTTTACGCCCTGGCGCAATATCACTATGTCCGACAATCCGATCCTGCGTCAACACTGGCCAAGCCTGTCGCAAAATCTCAATTAATCGCCTTAATTGTTGATATTGTTCATCCGTATAAGGCACATCATCACAGCCTTCAAGTTCAATGCCAATCGAAAAATCATTGCAATGACTGCGTCCGGCAAAAGAGGAGACGCCTGCGTGCCAAGCCTGCTGCTGTAAAGATACATATTGCGTGATTTCTCCCAGGCGCCGAATCAAAAAATGGGCAGAGACACGCAAATCAGCAATATCGGCAAATTCAGGGTGAGCCTTTTTATCGAGGCTATGCGTAAATAATTGATCAATATAGGGCCCCCCAAATTGACCCGCTGGCAAGCTGATACCATGAATAACCAACAATTCAATTTTATCCCCCACTGGCCGTTGTGAGCAATGTGGCGAGGGGTATCGGCGTACACCTTCTAACCAAGCTTTTTTTTTGTCTAGTTTCATCATTTTTGAGTTTTTTATAGGAATAGGCTACCATTAACAATGGACCATCACAACGAGAAAATTCAATGCCTGTCAATCCTTATATTACCAACAAACCTGTCGGTAATAGTCCCGCCTTTATTGGACGTGCCGACAAATTGCGTGAAGTCGAACAAATGTTGCGTAGCCCTGACAACAACACCGTTGTCCTATATGGTCAGCGGCGCATCGGCAAGAGTTCGCTATTGCAACACTTAACCAGCCAATTACCGACTTATGGAAAATACTGTCCAATTTACTTTAACTTACAAGATAAAGCAACTTGGTCTTTGGATAAAGTGGTCACTGAATTGGCTCAAAGCATTGCCCAGGTTTTAAATCAAGCTGCTCCTGAGTTGGGCGAACAACCAGAAGCCGAATTCATTGAGATATTGCCTGAGCTTTTGCAAAGCCTGCCAGAAAAAACAGCCTTAGTCTTGCTGTTTGATGAATTTGAGGTGCTGCCCTCACTTAAAGAAAATCAGGCCGGAAGCTGCTTTTTTCCCTATTTACGCCAACTATTGAACGTCCACCGACAAACACTCAAGTTTGTTTTTGCGATGGGGCGTGATGTTGAAGATCTCGACAATATTGCCGTTTATCTCTTTCGAGGGATTCCGCCCATCACTTATTTATCTTTTTTCAATCAATCAGAAATTGAAAAATTGCTGCGTTTGGACAGCCTCAATTGGCAAGAGAAAGCCGTGGCATCCGTTTGGAAATACACACAGGGACATCCCTTTTTCACGCAACAAATCTGTTTTCAACTCTGGGAACAATTTTATAAAGAAACGGCACTCACTATTACGCCAAGAAATGTGGAAAACGTAATTTTCGATGTCTTGGAAACGAGTCGTCAAACCTTGGAATGGTTATGGGATGGTTTGCCGCCCGCTGGGCGAGTGGTCGTTTCTGCCTTGGCAGAGGCTGGCACAGTGCCTATGACTGAGCAAGGCTTGGAAACCTGGCTCTCTGAAAACGGTATCCGTGTATTTCTTGAAGAGCTACGAGAGACTCCCCGCTTGTTGCAAAATTGGGAATGGCTCAATTTCACTGATGATGGTTATGTCTTTCGTGTTGACATAGTGCGCCGTTGGATCAGAGAAAATAAACCCTTTAGACGGGTACAAGATGAATTGGACCGTATTGATGCTGTGGCGGATAGCCTATTTCAAACAGCCAACAATTTGTATAAAAATGAAGAGTTTGATTCATCAATCAAACAATTACGCGAAGTGATTGGTTTGAATCCTAATCATATAGGCGCACACAAATTATTGGCTGATATTTTGTTGGCGCAGGGCAAACCTAAAGAAGCCAAAGATTTGTTGGAGAAATTGTATAACTATAAACCCGAAGTGGCGCGTCCACGCTTAATACAGGCTTTGTTGGCTTTGGCTGAAGAAACTCAAGAGGAAACGGAAAAAATAGCATACTATGAACAGGTGCTCAACTTGGAGCCCAACCAGCCAGAAGCCACCACTAAACGACGAGACATCTGGCGGCAACGGAATGATAGGGTGAGCACAAATGAAAATGATCTGAATGCAATACTTAAAGGCTTTACGAATGTCGTTGCTGAGCTAGAAAACAAAATACGTGGTCGTTATTTTTTTGGACTCATCAGCTTAGTCTTGATTTTTGGTATTTGGGCTTATTGGATTCAACCTTCTCCATATAAACTGGTTCAAGTAGAAACTATTAAGGAGATGCTGAAACAAACTGAAAAAGAAAAAAAAGAGCTTGAGAAAGCACTTGAACAGTATCGATTAAATATATTAAATATTAATCAAAAACTTGACGAATTTCAGGGCAAAAATGTCTATTTAGAAAATCTACTTGAACAAGCTAACATGGAACGGATTCAACTACAAGAAAAACTTTTTAAGCTGTATCACAGAACAGAACTTGGGATATTTCTCTCAAAACTGAAAAGAGGACAGCATATTGTTATCGTTAGTTCACATAAGAAGCGCGAGAATGCAGAGAAACAGCTTAAAAAACTCAAAGAGGCGTATCCCGAACTGTTTTATCCTCAAGAGGATTTATTACCTGAACAGGTGGATAATAATATTTATCAAAGGGGCAAATATTGGCAAATATTCGTGAGTGGGTTCTATTCCTATAAATCTGCCAATTTATTGAAAAATAAAATTATTGGTTTAGAATTCATCACGAGTGCTTTCGTCAGAAAAGACCCCTTTCGTGCTGAGAGACACTTGCCTTGGCTTTAAACCATCCAAGCAGGGGGTATATTGACTGGGACGACGATCACGAAAAACGCCCCAGTCTGTCCGTAAAGCGCGTATTTTTTCCAGTTCAAAAGTGGCGATCAACACCATTTCTTCTTCTCGCCCCGCCGCTTTGATAATTTCACCGGTCGGTGAGGCAATGAATGAGCTGCCATAAAAAGTCAATTCGCAAGATTCGCCTGGCTCATGACCTATTCTGTTAGAGGCGATCAAGGGCATCAAATTGGCGGCAGCGTGTCCTTGCATCACTCGTTGCCAATGTCCACTGGAATCTAAGTCAGGTGCCTGAGGCTCACTACCGATTGCTGTTGGATAAAACAATAATTCTGCGCCTTGTAAAGCCATGATTCGCGCCGCTTCTGGAAACCATTGATCCCAACAAATTCCAACGCCAATGACACCATAGCGCGTTTTCCAAACTTTAAAACCTGTATCTCCGGGATTAAAATAAAATTTTTCTTGATAGCCCGGACCATCGGGAATATGGGTTTTGCGATAAATGCCTAATTGGCTGCCATCGGCATCAATGATCATGATGGAATTGTAATAGGCATTATTGGCGCGTTCAAAAAAACTGATTGGCAAGACGACATTCAGGGACTTTGCCAAGGCACTGAAACGTGTGAGCAAGGGATTATCTTGTGCGGGTTTGGCATAGGCAAAATAGGCCTCTTTTTGGTCTTTACAAAAATAGGGCGTTTCAAACAGTTCTTGTAATAAAATAATCTGTGCCCCTTGCTCAGCGGCGTGACGCACTAGGCTTTCTGCTTTATTGAGATTAGCAGCAATATCCCAAGTGCAAGCCATTTGGGTGGCGGCGACGGTGGTCATAATGATTTATCCATCATCAGTTAAGGTATAATTCACCGTGACAGTTCTCTCACCATAGTCCACCATAGCCGCTGTTGGTATTAGAGTATATATAATTTGTCCAGCCGTAGCCATATTGCCTATCCCAGAAAGGATAGTCTGAGCTATCGTCGTTAATATCACTTCTTGGCCTCCCATCTGAATTCGCAATTGCAGATCAGTCAACGCCTGACTCAGACGCACTTCAAGCTGACGAGTTTGTCCAGAGACAACCGTTGATGTAATGGCATAGGTGCTTGTTTCGCTCTTTTCAGTAAAATTATCACCCGCATTTGTGATCGTATCTAGGGTAATCGTTAAATCATGTCCGACTGAAATCAATGCCACTTCTTCAACATAAAGTGCCACCGTTTGCGTCGCTGTCGCTGAGCCTGCAAAAGTGTCTGTTATTGAGAAAACAAATAAACATATAATTTTTATGACTTTTTTCATTATTCACCCTCAACACTGAATCCTTCACTCGGTCCAATGAATTTGATTTGTCTCTCTTGAGGAACTACCTTGATCAACAAATCAAGCGATTTTCCCGCCTCAATTTCTACAATCTGTCTCCCCTTCTCGAAAATATGATAGGGGGGTAATGAATCAGATTGAAAGGTCACAAGCCAACGTCCAGGCCGAATCCCTCCGATACGAAACCGCCCATCAAATCCGCTTAAACGCTTATGGATCGCTGCTTCGTCCTCAAGACTTTGTAAAACAACCAATACACCAGCCATTGGTCCCTCTTCAATCAGTTTACCCTGTTTACCCTGCTTTTCTAAAACAGGTTTTGATCGATACATCATCACACGCCCCGTTAGACTGGCGCCGCGTATCAATCCTATTTGCACTTGATTATCTTTCATCGGTGCCACAGTAACGCTATAGGGCTGTTTTTGATTCGTCGTATAATCAAACAATTCTGGTGAACGTGACAAGTCTATGCTTAATTCATAATCATTGGCATACAAGCTTGGATAGAAAAATTTACCGGTCTGATCGGTGACGGCACGGAGACTACCCAGACTTAATATAGCATTTTCAACCGGTTCACCCGTATCCAAGCGCTGAACGTAGCCAACTAAATTGCCAATATTTCGACGTCTTTTGACTGGAAAATCAAAGGGAATCGTGTATTGGAGCATCAGAGCCGTTTCATCGTCCCAACGCGCCCGTATTGCCAATTGGTGGGCATTCTGAAACCGATGAGTCAAACCGAAGGAAAAGGCTTTGTGCTGATCGTCACCCGATTCAGAATAAGTGAGACCACCACTCAGATGGGTGCGTTGCCCCAGTTGCAGCCCCGCATTTAATCCAATTTCCTTGACTGTTTGCCCCACATTAGTTTCCAACTCTTTACCGTATTCCAAATTAAGACCATAATTCTGCATTGGGCTGGGCGTGTATGAGAGTGCCAATCGGTGATTTTGTGCATCAAAGCTGACATGGGTTAGCTTATCTTCTAGCTGCCCCCACTCGCTTTGTGTACGCAAACTGGTGAATTTATTAATGCGATGGCGATAGCTCAGTATCACACTCTCCAAAAAATCATCCTTATCTGAGCGAATATTCCGTCGTCGTCGCCATTCTGTGGAAATATGACGGTTACGTTGAATACCCAGATCATATTCCGCCCCTAAACGATATTCTCTTTCTTTATTAATAGAACGACTGGAAGTATAACGCCCTAAGCTTTTGAGACGAAAACGCTGGGTTGCTTGAAAGCTGAGCGCCGTATAAAAAACACTTTTATCCTGTTCATAACCATCAAAGCGCGTGTCAGCTGCGATACCTGTTACGCTGTAACGAAATTTGTCTTTTTTTCCTTTGGCACTCAGGTAATAGGCAGAGGCATCTTCATCCCGCGCCGCTTCTAAATCCAGTTGGAAATGTTTTCTATCAACTAGCGCATAAAGGGAGAATATTTTTGCCTTACCCTCCTCATCCCTTTTGTTAAGGTAGGAAGCCCCTAGACTAAAATATTTGAGAATTTCATATTCCACCAACAAAGCTTTTTCTTTTCTCAACTCAGCAAACCGATTTTCAGTTTGAAAGGTCTTAAACAACCACTGTCCTTGCGATGTCTCTATTTCAACGCCTCGCCCATAATAGCCGCTTTCAGCCAATTTGTTTAGTCTATAGCTTTTATCTCCAACATGAAAATCCCACTCATCATTCCAATAAGAGACTCTATATTCATCATAGGAGCCGATTTCAGAAATATCAGGACCACGAAAAAAGAGGTCCAAATGATGCCGCTTTTTTTCATCCAGCGTACCTTTTGCGCTCAGTTCGGCTTGGAAACCCTCACTTTCACGCTCCGAAAGATAACGGAGACTGAATTTGGCAGGAATCGTCTCATAATTCCGTTCTTTCCCGGGGACACGCGCCACAATATCAACATTCAGATTGCCCCGAGTCCATATTTTTCCATCTGCCGTGCGGGCTTGTAATTCGACACGATGTTGTTTACTCCTGATTATGGCGCGATGAGTTTGTGATTTGAGGGTGATTTCTGCTGATGCTAAGGCACCGAGTGAAATTTTTCGCGGTTCTAGGCTATAGACATAGCCCAGCGGATCACGCGCTGAGAGTTCAAGAGAAACGGGTAAATTTCCCGTATTGCGTATCAAAAATTTGGCGGAATAGGACTGACCCGCAATCACGGTTGCAGGGGCTTCAATTAATTCTATTTTGACACCCGAAGTCGGAATGATGACCACATCGACTTGATCTGAGTCACTGTTACTCGGATCAGTTCGTTCAGAAATCGTATAGGTGAGACGGTAATCTCCTGCAACCGTTTGAGGAGAAACGAGTACGCTTAAAAAACGGATCGTGGATTGCCCGCTTTCAAGCGTGAAAGGAAAAGAGGGAGAAATGCGTCTCCAAGCACTCGGTAATTCCAGTTTTTCTTCAAATTCAGCACTTTGTCTGCCTTTATTGGTGACTTCAAAACTTAAGGCTAGAATAGCGCGGCTATCCACCTCCAATAGCCTTTCAATCGCTGTGACTTCAACATCGGCGACGACAATCTGAGTCGAGAGAAAAAGTGCTAAACCTAATAGGCGAAAAACATCCATATATAATTTATTTTCGGAGTCCAAGATTTATCTTGGACTATTTGACAGTGATTGAAACTTGATTACCATACACATCATCTCCACCACCATCTGCTACCAGCAAAGCTTTATATTTTCCCTTTGTTAAAGTTGATAAATCTACTTTAAAAGCTAAGGCAGTCCCCGGATACAAACGCCTTCTATCCCCCTCAAATTTGCCAATATGCCGTCCCTTCCTATCAAATACGTCAATCCAAAGCAGTGGGACTAGCCAGCGAGTGCCTTTGTTAGCTAGATCGATCTGAAAGAACCGTTTTTTATTGCTACGGTACATCTTAGGGTTGCTCATCCTCAGCTTGGCTTTTCCAGTCTCGCCGATGTGTGAAACCACTTGAACCGCATAGCGCATTGTTTGCTGAATAGCTAATGCCACTTCTTTTGGTTTGCGCTTGATGGAAAGTGGCGAAGTTTCGGGAATGGGCTCGATCATCAAAACGCTCCAGTAGGTTCCCTTTAAGGCTGGCTTGTTCGGCACTTTGACGATAAAACGGACTTTGAGCGTGCTTTTGGGTGGAATTCTTATAAATTCCGGCTTAAAACGGATCCACTGGGCATTGCTTCGCGCAGTGCCCTTGGAGAGTGGCAAATAGTGGCGCTCTCCTTTGGCATTAAACAGATAATTGGTTTGATATATCTTGGCTTCCGCCATCTCATTAGCACCATTTCCCAGTAGTATGGTGCCGCTGTATCTTTGCCCAGGTTCTACCACTTTTTGGTGGGTCAATCCGCTTAGTATGGCAACGTCCGCCTGAACAGTGGTACACATTATCATTATTAGCCAGGACGCTCCGCGCGAGAACGAGAAAGTGTTTTTTTTCATTCCATTTGTCCTAATGTTCTTCTACTGTATAGGTAATTTCTGTGAAATAATCTTTTATGCCTAATTCAACAGAAATCCCTCGCATACGAAATTGCAAGTCTATGTCTGAGCGATTTCCTTCTCCTGAAAAAAGTATTGTATCCCATGTGGTGATTTCTATATAAGTCTCACCGCCAGTGGGAGGAGTGCCGCTATCAGTGCCATCTGAAGTTCGTCTGATCTCCAGCACAACGTCATCTGGCCAATTTATAGCAGTGCGCCGAACTTTGAGCTGCCAGCGGTTTATCGAATTATCAATCGTCAACTGCGTTTGGCCTCTATCACTCTCATAGCGATCATTCAGATCGTCTCCAGCTCTATAGCCGTTAACAACTTGTTGCCAGGTGCCACCGGCAACGTTGAGCGTAATAGCTTGCCCCTGAGACAATGCCAGCCAAAAAGCTGAAAATACGATAAACCGAGTCATTTGTTAATTTCTCCAAATTTGAATTTGATGTCAAAAAGTTTATCTTGAGCGGCGGAAAATTAATATAATTATCCACGCTCTGCTGTGCGGTAAACATTTTACATCAAATTGCTTGTACTTAGCTGTCGTCAGTCAGGGTATACTGTATTTCTAGTGTCTGGCTCCCATAATCGGGAATCGATTCTGTATTATTGGCACAATGATATGAGACAGGCAAGCTAGATTGCACTATATTCTGAATGCCAGTTACCACATCCTGAGCAGTTAGATTCAGTGAAGTATCGGTTAGACTTGTTGCACCAGACGGTGCTGTCACATTGACTTTTAAGTCAACACCAAGGGTGATATTGGCACTGAGTTTCGCTTGAAGCGCTCGTGAGGTTTCCCCTTGTTTATTCGCGGTGATATCATAAGTGTACCCATTAGTACTACCCGGCGTGAAATTTTGCCCTGCTTCCGTGGGAGCCACAAGTATACAGTTTGTGCCGTCATGCATATCAATTAACGCCACCCGAGGCACTTCCAAAGTCAAGTTATGAGCACTTTCGTTAGTATCTTCAGCAATGGCAGAAGTAGAAGCAAGAGCTGTCAAAATAGCGGCTGATAAAACTGATTTTTTAATCATGTGATTAATCCTTATCAATGAGTACGCAAAGTTATCGTCAAAACACACGGCACATAAAGCAAAAATAATGCCATTATTTGAATGTTAGTTTTTAACTTTAGCAAAATCAAGTTATTAACCGCCATCCTTTTTATTTTTTTAACCGCACTGTGACTTAAATCGGTCAAGCCCTGTTGTAAATTCTTCAATTAGGTGACATAAATCGGTCAAGCACTGTTGTTAATCTGACAGCTTATTAAACTGCCACAACGGCTTTAATATGTGGATGCGCTTGATAATCAAGAATTTCAAAATCTTCAAATTGATAATCAAAAATGGATTTGGGTTGACGTTTAATTAACAAATTAGGTAGCGGATACGGCGATCTATTCAATTGTAATCTAGCCTGTTCTAAATGATTTAGATAAAGGTGGACATCACCACCTGTCCAAACAAAATCCCCTACGGCGAGTTGACATTGTTGCGCTATCATGTGTGTCAACAAGGCATAACTGGCAATATTGAAGGGAACGCCGATAAAAACATCTGCTGACATTGTATTCGATAAAGTTCGTAACACTTTACCCGTTCTCTTATGAACTGCTACATGTCACCATGTAGATTAGACCATATCACACTCTTAACATAAAAAGAGCCTCTTCGTTTCGATACACTTGTATCTACTCCCTTTCGGGATGGTCGTTAGGCATTTAATCAATATAGAAATAACCTGAAAATTTTTTATTTTTGGATTTTATCCTGAAAATAATAGTAGCACAACAAACATTCAAGTATTGACTGGCTTCTTGAATACTTTCGTACCTTTGATTATTTATCAAAACAGGGCGCATATTTTTGGGTTTTTTCCCAAGGTTCGCCTCCCTTATTTTGCGTTTTGTTTCTTGTGTATGTGTGTGTCCATAAAATGAATTATCTTTACCCGTCAACACTCTACATGCTCTACATGTTTTTGCATTTGGTGATATACGTGCCCCACACTTGGTGCAAAAATTTTGTTTGTCGCCACCACGCCAATTAGGATTGGCATCGCCCTTTTTACCATATTTTTCTTTGCGCTCGTTTTCACTCATTTGAGCGTTCCGTTCTACAGTAGCAGCTGTGATTTTCTTAATAATTGCCTCTTTATTTGGATGGCAAGAAAGCAAATCCCCACCAGACGCACATCTAGAAACATTATAGCTATTCGTATAATATAGATTATGCAGGTATTTTTGTTCCCTTTCTTTTAAAGAGGCTTCTTCACAAAGCTCAACAATTCTTAACTCAAAACAGTCTTCACCATGCTTATTGTAAGAACGCTGTAAATACACGGAATGATGGCGATTTGCACGTAAGTCACATACATGTTGTGTAAACCGCTTTTCTATGTTGACTGAACTACCCAAATAAAACTTACCTGTTTTCAGATTGATAATTTTGTATATTCCACATTTCACAATAACTATATTGATATTTAGCACGGGATTGTCTCATTTAATGAGAGTTTCCCCGTTTAGGAGAGTTATTCGATTAGCTTCACAGCTAAAAGGCGCACAGTCTACGCTGATACAATTGGCAAGAAAGTTTACCTGCCGCTACATAAAATTGAAATAAGAGATGACAAGGGGGTAATGCCATTTTATCAATATCGGCGACATTCCAGGCTGAGACGATGAGCCGTCGGGAATCGGGATTTTTTTTGATTTGTGCGACAACTTCGCTGATTTGATCAATAGACTTGCCCGCCGCGCTTGGCCAAGATCGCCATTGAGCACCATAAATGGGACCCAATTCTCCCTGCTCATCGGCCCATTCATCCCAAATATGCACATTATTATCAATCAAATACTGGATATTGGTCTCGCCTTTGAGAAACCATAACAGTTCATAAATAATACTGCGAATATGCAGCTTTTTCGTTGTCAGTAACGGAAAACCTTCCGATAAATCAAAACGTAATTGCCGCCCAAACAGGGACAGTGTCCCTGTCTCGGTTCTGTCGTCTTTTTGGACACCGTTCTCTAAAATGTCCTGCATTAATTCTAAATATTGTTTCATTTTTTTTACTCTGCTAAATTTTGGAGTCCAAAGCAGTATCAGTTAACCCCAAGCTGGGCATACCAGCCATTTTTTTCATATCCTAATGTATTTTTATAAATTTTTAGTATTTTTAGTTTGATTCATAGTTGTTTTCAACTTGCAGTGGGTGCCATATCAACATAATTTTCTTCACTCCAAGCCCCCAATGGGTAAAAACAATTATTTTGCCATTCTCCAAATACCGTTATGGCATTGCCGCCGCTTACCGCTAATAAATCCCATAAGTGCTTAAAATGAGATGTAATCGGTAAATGATGCTGAGTGGTATCCGTCAGCCACCATGTCTTATTTGTCTGAGTCGGTGTCACATTTTCTAAAATCATTGGAAATCGCTCTATCCAAGGTAGTTGACTGAGTGCTTTTTTATAAATTGCAAAAGCGGCTTGCAAGTTAGCGGCTCCTTTTAGGCTCGTTATTGATGATGGCTTATCATGCGCTTTGGCGACTGCTCTGAGTGGGTAAGCCGACGGATAAAAAGAAAGTTCGGCGGCTCGATGGGTGCCGGTTATCCATCCATAATCTAATGAGTGGCGGGATTGGGGATGTGCAAAGTTGAGCAGGAGTGCTATTTTGCCCGTTTTCGCGCTTTGTAGCCAAATACGTTGCGTCAATAATTGTCCAATTTCATCACTTTCGATATATTGTCCCAATACTAGCCAATTGTCACGCATTGCGGTTTGTTGCAAAACGCTTTCTTTAGTTTGCGTCCAACCAATTAAGCTGCGAATATCATGTTGTAATTCAGACGGTAAGCTGTCAAGCCGTTGATAGCTTTCTACGAGCAAGTGCAAACGCGCGACGGCTTCTAAAAGATGGCTCGCCCAATTTTGCCCAGTTTGTCTGATAGCGGCTAATTCTCTGATACGATTAGCAAGCCCCGGTGCTTGCGCGTCCACCATTCGCGCCGCGATGCCTTCAAAAAAGTTATAAGGTTTGTCTTGTAATTCCCCTAAACCATTGCGTACTAAATCCCGTAACCAGAGTGATAGTTCTTGTAATCCTGCTTGTACTTTTTCTTCACGCTTGGCGGTGCGTTTAAGTTGGGCGGTGGTATTAACCGGTTTATTCGCTTTTTTGGCTTGGCGTTTAGTTAACCATTCTGCTACCCAAGGTGGTGGTTCTGTTGATTTAAAGGCGTTGTGTGATTGTACATATAATAAAAAGAGTGCTAAGGCATGTTTACAGGGAAATTTGCGACTTGGGCAGGAACATTTAAAGGCGGGCTCCTCTAAAGCAATGCGCGTTTGATAAGGTTTTGAGCTGCTACCTTGACATTCTCCCCAAATAGCGGTTTCGTTATAAGCCAATAGGGGCCATTTATTGAGTTTTAATAATTTTTTGGCGGCTTTGTTTGAGGCGGCATCTGGGGCTAGTGCTTGTACTTGTTCTGTTGTCCACATATTAAGTTAGCCTCTCCGCGCTAATACTATTTCTTGTTCAGCAGCCCATTGATTAATATCCGCTTTTTGCAATGCGGCAGCCATTAAATCTGGAAATTTATCCGGCGTGCAAGCAAAAGTGGGAACGCTTAATCCAGCAAAAGTTTGGGCTAAGTGGTGATCATAGCAAGGGGCACCTTCATCATTCAGGGCTAATAAGGTGATCACTTGTACGCCTGCATGAACGAGATTGGCGATCCGTTTGATTAGTGCTGTGGTGTTTCCGCCTTCATATAAGTCAGTAATCAAGACTAAGGTGGTTTGTTGAGGTTGCTCAATTTGTTTTTGGCAGTAGCGAATGGCTCGGTTAATATCTGTTCCTCCGCCGAGTTGGGTGCCAAATAAGACGTCTACGGGATCAGTGAGCATTTCTGTGAGATCAACGATTGAGGTGTCAAATACGATCAGTTTGGTTTGTACGCTTGGAATGGAAGCCATTACTGCGGCAAAAATGCTGGCATAGACGACACTGGTTGCCATGGAGCCGGATTGATCGACACATAATATAATTTCTTGTTGCGTTCTTTTTTGTTTGTGCCCAAAACCAATGAGTTGTTCGGGTATGATGGTTTGATAGTCGGGTTGGTAGTGTTTCAGATTAGCGCGAATGGTGCGGTTCCAGTCAATTTCTGTGTGGCGGGGGCGATAGTTACGCCTGGCTCGATTGAGGCTGCCTCGAATGGCTTGTTGCATGGGTAAGGTGAGTTTTTCCATCAATTCGTCAACGACTTTTTGGACGACTTGCCGTGCGGTTTCTTTTGTCTGTTCAGGCATGATAAGGTTGAGCGAAATGAGATCGGCGACTAAATGTACGTCGGCTTCTACGGCTTCTAACATTTCGGGTTGTATCAGCATTTCTTTTAGATCAAGACGCTGAAAGGCATCTTTTTGCATAACGCGGACAACGGTGCTGGGAAAATATTCTCTAATATCTCCCAACCAACGTGCGACTCGTGGCGCTGATCCGCCTAATCCGCCTTTTTTGGATTCATTTTCGTTGTATAATTTAGCGAGTGCCTGATCCATGCGACTGTCAACTTTAGAGAGAGAATAGCCGGTGCCTTCAGCTTTTCCGCCGCCTAATATGAGTCGCCAGCGGCGTTGTTGTTCTTTGGTGTTTTTAATAAACATTCTAAGTTTCTCCTAACGTTATTACCGATCAATGCCATATCGTACCGGAAATTCCATACCTGTAGGGCTTGCCAGAACGCACCGAAAGAACAAACCGCTCAAGATCGATGCTCCGAGAAACCTTGGCTAAGCCAAACTACCCGTCTGCACAAACAAAGGATGTACCACAACTCCCGTGTTCTGATCCGTATAATCCATTTCAAACAGTTGACGATTTTTATCATCAACAACTTCAACAAATAAAACCAACCAAACCGCTGTCACTCCTAATTTGTTCCCATATTTTGCAGCTTGTTTGAGGGCTTCACGATAGCTCCGTTGATTGGCAAAACTTTTCAACTCCAATCCAAACAATTGCCCCGCATAACGTATCAATAAATCAATCTCACCATTACCCGTTGGAAATTCAGGCAAAACTCGTACCTCATAGCCACGGAAAAAACTAACCAAATAGAGATAAAGATGAAAATGAAATACTGCCTCAAAGACACGTAGATCATTTTTACGGCGTGGCGCATCTTTCAACACCATTTCTCGATTGGCTTGTAAATACTGCTCATATCGTTGTAATAAACGATGGATATCTATACTGTTATCAGTAATGGTATCCGACAAATCTTCAAACGGTGAGTATAATCCATCTATTTTACGATACAATTCTCTAGCGAAATGGTTGAACAATCGCTTTTGTATGTATGGGCAAGGAAATTTGACATAGTGTTCTGTCAAGCTGACTTCGTCTATGGAAACCACTCCATTCATATATAAAAAATTGATAGTGGGATCATCATAAGTAAAATTAACTTTTTCTTTCGTTTGGAACAATTCCAAAACAAAGGATTTATAAGGCTCTTGTTTAGCCTTGCTGATGATGTTCAAAATGTTATTATTGGGCAAAAAATTTAAGGCAGCCGCATAAACGCCCTCAAAAAGTGCCATCGTAATCGGTTTATCAGGAGCAGTATTATAAGTTTCCGTCAACAACTCCCCAAACCAACAAGTAAGCCCGGGTTGCCCTTTGAATTCATACCATATCCGCTCTACAACTTCGGGCTCAAACGAAGTAACGGAGCTTGCGACGTTCATTTTTTGATTCTGCTCCCGTTGATACCAATCAAATAGATAAACGACTTCATCATGAGTCAGATTAGGAATATGCAAACTACGCTGGACATTAAATGGCGAACCTTTTGCATTTTCTACTCCTAAGACGGCACGTACTCCGATCAATGCGAGGCTATGTAACAAATAGTCCTTTTCAGCAGTTGATTTGTTTGTCTGGCTTCGGCGAGTCATATAAATATGACGAAAAACGGCGACTAGCCTAGCAATGACAGCTTGATCAAGGGCATCAAACTCATCCAAAATCAAAATCAATGGCTTTGTGAGAGTTCCTCGTTCAAACAAACGCTCAAAATCCTTTAACGAGTTTATGGTTAAGTTCTCCAAGTTCAACTTTTTGATCAATTGACGGGCAAAGTATTGAGCCACTATGTCGGCATCATTCTCTTCATAAAGAAATTGCAAGCTGAGATAAATGACATCAAATTGATCGTCTTGCTCAATGGTTGAGACAACTTCTTGCATTATCCAAGTTTTGCCCGTTTGGCGTGGTGCCCAGACTGTGATGTAATGTCCACCTTCCTCTAACTCTTCTCCTTTCAATTGCGTGACAGCATTGGCAATTAATGCCTCTCTGGGTACATAGTAATCTGACTTTTTATTTGGTGCTCCGTAAGATGAAAATTTTCGCATATTTTTTTGACTCCTCGTCCAAGATAAATCTTGGACTCCTATTACTATAAGTTGTTGTAGCGATGATACATTCTTTAATTTTATTAGTCAAGCGTTCCACTAAACTCTCGGATTCCTACCACAGTTGCAATGAGCGATAAAAGTCTGTAAAGCCATGAATAATATAGTCATCCAGATAAGTTTTAGCCCAGACGAAGGGGCTTTAGCCCAAACCTCAGAGGTTTAGATAGATGCTGGACAAAACTTTTCTGGACAACTATAACATTGGCTTGATAAGGCTCACACACACACATAATAAATTACGAAGAGCATTCAAGTCAAAATCTTTAACTACAGGGATTTTTTTTTAGCAGGGATAAGTCAAAATCTTTAACTACAGGGATTGTATTTAAGAAAGGATAAGTCAAAATCTTTAACTACACGGATTGTATTTAAGAAAGGATAAGTCAAAATCTTTAACTACAGGGATTTTTTTTTAGCAGGGATAAGTCAAAATCTTTAACTACAGGGATTTTTTTTTAGCAGGGATAAGTCAAAATCTTTAACTACACGGATTGTATTTAAGAAAGGATAAGTCAAAATCTTTAACTACACGGATTGTATTTAAGAAAGGATAAGTCAAAACAAAAACCCAGCTTTGGTTAGCGAGCGTAGGGTGCGTCCTACGCACCTTTTGTCAATGTAGGTAATGTAGCGAGCGTAGGGTGCGTGCGCCAAGCGAAGCTTGGCATTTCTTGCTGGGTGAAAGTCCCGGTCAGGTAAGGGCTAACCACCCACCTGTATCGAGTGTTGCGTGTCCATAGGTAACGAACGACAC
>JALXAQ010000165.1 GCA_026991885.1 Thiotrichaceae bacterium | reverse complement strand
GACTTTGATTTTGACCTGGCAGGTTTTGTTTTTAACCTGCCAGGTCTGGTTTTGACTTTTGTTTGTCGTTTTTGGAAGGTGAGTGCGTAACATCAGTTAGGATTTTTAACCGCCTAGCTCATCACTACGGGAAAATATCTCACTGATGGGAAAACGAATATCCATCACCTTGTCAATGACCTCAGTATCGCGTTCAATATTAAAGCTTTCGCGCTGATTCGGCTGTGAGTAAACCGTTACAATTTGCTGACTGGGGTTAACTAACCAACATGATTTGGTGCCAAGCTCAAAAAAAGCGTTGATTTTCCTAATCAGATAACTAACCGATTGAGGTGGTGAAAGTATCTCAATGACCAAGTCAGGTATTTGGGAGACGGTCACTAAGTCATCTATACCATCAGGTATGACTGGTGGCTTCAGATAAGCACACACATCAGGTTTAAGTTCTTCGCTAGCGCCGAGCTTATATTTACTAAGATCATGTTGACTAATATCCAGACTCAGTTCGCTTATAACAGACAGGTTTTTGTTCGCCATCAGCAGCAGATAGCCCAACTTGATCTGCACCGTGCCATGATTCAATGAGCCCATTTCATCTTCTCCATCAATCGCGTTGTTTTCAAACTCATACGGATCGCTCATGTCTTTGCTCCTTCGGTGAGAATATCATATAATGGTTTAAATTTAGCCACTTCTTGCTGATCAACATTGATGTCCATACGAAGAGTACCGTCTTTTTATAATTAATTTAAATTGACTTTAATGGGGATACTTTATGACAAGTCAAAGGGATCGCTCGCGTCGTAGGGGGGCATCCCAATCGCAATTAAAAAAAAAAAATCCTATTTCTTTAAGAAATAGGATTTTTAGATTGCTATAGTGTTTTGAGGAGTCCAAGATTTATCTTGGACGTCTGATTGTCAGTGGGGAAGAATCAATAATGATTTCTTTAACTTGCATTTTGTAATTCTTCTTCTAAATCTTCAGGGGATATTGAAAAGGTGACACCTGCAAACGAGATAATGCTAATATGAATTCCTCACGGGATAAGCCCATTAATTCTGCTCCTTTTCCTTGAGAAATAAGTCCCAACTCATACCATTTCGCCACTGCCGCGAGAAGTACTTCTTGAGTCACAAATGGACGAAATGCTTGTGTTATTTTTTCAGGGTAAAGCATATCTTGTGCCAACAAAATGACCTTGATAGGTTTTTTAATCCAATCCTTGTAATGTTCTGGAATTTTAATCATGCCATCATGTGATTCATAAGTAAATTCTATCGCTTGCATTATTTTCTCCTGGATTTTCATTATCTCATTGGTAGTAGGACGCTCCGCGTCCGGGCAGGCATTCCCACGCAGAGCGTGGGAACGAGAAATTTAATCACGCACAACGTTCAAGATCGCCGGCCTTCCTTTACCAAACACTTCAGGCTCATACATCTCTTCCGCGTGTGTCGCCATTACGCTAAACTCTCCGGGTGCAATCGCTTGTGCTACATAAGACAAATGATAATTCCCCGCCGGCAGATAATCCGAATAGAAAATCGCAGCATGATGGCGCAATTCTTTATGGTAGAAATTCCACCAAGAGAGGCCATATTCTTCCCAATCGTTATGGCTAAACCACAGCGAGCCACCAGCATATTGTCCTTGTGCTTTGTCTGCATCCACCTTTGAGCTTGTCGCTAAATCACGGTTTACCGGCTCCAATCCACCCGGTACGGGATCATCTACCACCACAAAATAACGCGCGGCTGGTAGGGACACATACAAATCTACACGCACTAATTCTCCCGTCTTAATTTCCATCGGACTTTTCAGCAGTATCCATTTATTACCACGTTCGACATGATATTCGCGTTTGACTTCGATACCCGCATTAACGCTTGTCCCTTTTTCTCCCTTTTCTGAATAAGCTAAGCGAACCGTATAATACAAGCGCCCACTGCCTTCGCGTTCCAACTTAATCGTCGCTTTTTTGCCCGGATCAGATGCCGTCATATCATGGCTAAACGTCACCGGTGGATTTTTTACATCGTCAAATCTCGTTTCACCCAATTTCTCTTTGCCTGAAAATAAGCGTTTTAACCGACTAAAAAAGTTGCGCTCAAGTGGATTGTCCATCTCTAGCCAACTTCGCACCGTCATCAAAGGCGCATCCTTTTCATAGACGCGAGCATAATCTATCAGCGCATTCATGCAGAACATATTTTCTTGAGTATTTTCCCAATGTCCCCGAGTTGTCCGCTTTTGTCTGATGTTACGCACCAATTTAAAAGGAATATCGCCCACATTGCTTTGTTGAACCAGGCTACTGAGTACCGCACATTGGGTACGCAACGAGGATGACAGCATCAATTTATAATTCGCATCTAAGCTTTCAGTGAAAGAGACTTTTCCAGACGTTTGATCCGCCTGTGCCAAAATCATATCTGTTACTTCTGTACGGATTCTGTCCGTTCCCGGCACCTGTAATGCTGCCGCTAAAAACTGCGACTTGCCAAATAAGTCCATGCGTTCGACATGCCGTCTATAGCGGAAAATGTCTTCACGACTGATTTTGCCATGTTTTGCTAAGGCTGCCAGTGCCACGGCGCGTACTGATGAAGCCATGCCTTGGGAATAAAAATCAGGCATAACATTTTTCCGTAACAGCGTCAGCAAGTAATCATGCAACTTATTTTCCACCGTTTCGGGAATCTCATAACCACTATCGCGTAACCAATTGAATGCTAAAGCCGTATAAGCACTTAAATAGGGACTGACATATGTATCTTTAGCAATATAATAAGCCATGCCACCATTGGGTGCTTGGTATTCTTTAGCTAATGCGATGGTTTTTTCGGGTAGCGTTTGACTGTCTTCCCAAGTTAAGCTATCGGCTAAGTAGGGACGCAGATTGTTATAATGCGATGCCATCGTCGCTTTGCTGAGTTTTTGTTCCCAGCAGGCATAAGGATAATCACGCATATATTCAAACGCGCCATCAACACCACCGATCACTGTCGGCGAAGCAATCACACTTAATCCGCCCACATCGCTATGAATATCCGTCGGGAATTGCACAGATTCGGTGACTTCATTGGCTATCGTCGTACCATAAGTCGCTACCGTTGTTGATGGGCGGCGTGGCAGTACCTTTAAAGTTTTGCGTAAGCCATCACTTTCTTTACCATCAGTCGCAGTGGCAGCGAATTGAATGGTACCCGCCGCCGTGGTTTTGACGGGCAACCATTGGAGATAACGTTTATAGGGTTGCGCTTGAAGCGTATCAGTATGCCGTACTGTGCCATTGGCAAGTCTAGCTTCTAAGACAATCTTCAATTCGCGCACTTTATCAGTACGATTCATCACCGTAAAGCCCGCTTGAAAATTATCACCACTCAGCACTTGGTTAGGCAAAGCCGAACGAATTTCAATCGGTTGATTGACTTTGAAATTGGCATCGCCTAAACCCATGAGATCACCCGGCGTCACTGCCATGACTAATACGCGCCAGCCTGTAAAATTATCGGGCACCGTAAATTGAATTTGCGCCTTGCCTGCTGCATCCGTTTTAATGGATGGATTCCAATAGCTGACATATTTAAACAAAGAACGCATACTCAAACCCGCGCCACCATCACCGCCAGCATTTGCCCCTTTTTTCTCAAACTTGATCCGTCCAACAAGGCGCATGAGCATACTAAAATTCGCCATATCCAAATCAGATAAGCTATAAAAGCCTTTATATGGATCAAAGTAAGCCCGCCCTTGGGCTAATAAGTCAAATACTGATTCATCGAGCACAGTGACGGCTAATTCTATAGGTTGCCCCCCGTCGTGGCGCGGTGTTGCCTGTAAATCAATGGTGACTTGTTCACGGGGTTTATACACCGGTTTATCCGTTTTGATGTCCACCACTAATTCTTTATAGGGCTCTTTCACATCAGTTTGGACATAACCCATACGGAAAGCAGGTTTGCCTAAATCTACCTGATTTTTATCAATTGGCTTATCGACACGCGGCGACATCACCGTGACAGAGACAAAAAAGCCGGGCACATAATCCGGTTCGACGGGGATTTCAATAATCTCCATACTATTTTCTAAGCTTTGCACCCAACTTTTTATCGTGCCAAGGCGTTCCACCGTGATTAAAGCTTGTGCCCCCGGATACGGATTTTTGACCAAATAACGAGCCGTTTCACCTACCTTATAATTTTCCTGTTCTGGCACAATTTCCAAGCCATGCCCAGGCGCCGTTTCCCACATCACATAGCCTTTACCCACCGCCCATTGGCGCAATTCGGTACTATGTGAGCGCCCTTTGGTATCCTTAATATTCGCCGTGATTTTATAACTGCCTGCTTTGTCTGGTACAAAAGTACAAGAACTGGCAGTCTCCTCAGATTTTGCTTGACAGCTAGCGGCATTAATCCATTCATGCTCATAATGCGTTAAATAGGCATTACCGGCACCCTTGACGCGAGACGCTTTAGTGATGCGGCGTTCTATATTGACATCAATATCAGTATCCGCGATGGGATTGCCATGCTCATCAACGACTAACAACAGCACCTTGGCTTCTTGCCCGGCTGTGAGTAGCCAACTGGTTTCTTTCAGCCCAACAAAGCGATCTCGCCCAACATAACGAGCAGTGGTAGTATTAGCAACCTGTTTACCGCGATCATCGCGTACCGCACTTTCTACCATCAACTTGCCATAAAGGACTTTTGAGTCCTCAGATAAAGTAAATGAAGTTTGCAACTGCCCCTTGTCATCGACTTTTTTATCATCGGCACTAAATACCGTTTGATCATTAACCTCATCAAGATAGACATCAAACCAAAAACCTTTGGCTTGTGGAGGGTTCAAATCTTGCTGACTTAGGGTGGCATTAATCCTAGTTTGTGCATTCACATAAGGACCACCTGCATGTAACGTGGCTGCCGTATTCACAGTCACCTTGTCACCCACATGGAACAGTTCACCATTTAACTCGGTACGCACCCGAAACGGTGATGGCGTAAAATCGCTGACTAAGACGCGCAGTGGATACCATTGAGCACGATCTTTGAATTGAGCGGATAATTTAAAGTCATACCAACCAACCGGGGCATTTTTCGGGAGAGTAAACTCACCATGATAGGCACCAAACTCAGAAAGGCTTAAATTCTCCACCTCGTGCGCCACATTGCCCATTGGATCAATTACCTCTAAGGAGTAGCCCTCTCGCGGTGCTGGCACCAAGCGCTCGTTACTTTCATCACGCACAAAAAATTTGTATTGCACCGTATCGCCTACTTTATACACCCCCTGCGCTGTCGTGCCCCAAGTGCGGATATGACCATATTTTTTACGCATATAGGGATAAACATCACTTAAATCATACAGAGACACGCGAAAATCTGAATCCAGTGGCAACAAGGCAATATCCTGATCTTTTTGACAATGGACAAAAAAGCGCTGATCTTTCTGATAATCGCCATACACGTAGTTGTATTCTAAATTGGGATCCAGGCTTTTTGTGCCGGGCAACAGTGCAATCCCATTGGCATCCGTCACGCCAACCGCCAAAGCTTTGGACACCGATTTATTGGGCGCATAAGTATCAAGATACACCGACACATCGACACCACTGACGGGCAAACCGGTGGCAAAATCCGTCACCCACACTAAAGTATTATGATGTCCTAATTTGACTTGTATATGAAAAGGTGTGATTTGGGTAAAAAACCAGTTATACTTTGAAGCTTGTTTATTATTGATATCCGGCTTGCTTGTAAAATAGCCCTGCATAATGCCATTAGGCATCAAATCACGAATGCCCAAAGGCATTCTAAAAGCGATGTCTTCCACTTGAGGCACGGGCAACACTCGCTGTTTTTGATCGGTCCAACCTTGCGGCGTCAAGAGACGATAAAAAAGAGAAATTTGATCCAAATTGGTGACAACAATCGGCAGTTCGCTATCAACGCCTTTTTCCAGCACCGATAGATCATGCTCAAAAACATGACGAGGAAGGCGATGATCAGTCGCAAATTGCATATCAATAGGTGCCGACAAAGAGCGCCCAAATTCATCCCTAAACATATGAGTACTGATAACTGATAACCGATAATTGTGATAGGCTTTTAAGATGCCGGGCAACCAGATACTATAAATCTCACCTTTACTATGAGACTGCTCCAATTGTGAATAACTAGAAATATTTTCCCAAGGATCATAATCGGTGCGCCCGCCCGCCAAATCTGGGATAATAAACATATTTTCCTTGACGACTTCCTTAATCACCGGACTAGAAAACTGTAAAGACACAGCTCGCAAAGGATTACAACGCTTGTCATCATATCGGCTTTGTGGGCGAATAAAAACCGATTCATCGTCTAAAGTGGTACACTCCACCCCAAGAAATTTAAACTCAGGAAAAGTGTGGAATGTCACAACTGTGCGAGATTCATTACCAAGCTCAGGACCCAAATTTGATTGAATACCGGGATTAACGATTAAGCTCACCGGAGTATCCAAAGGCAACAATTGTTTAGGCGACACCAGCCAAACATCTGGCACTGACTCTTCAGGCGATTCAACCGTCACTGGCACACGTTGGCTTGTTTGCATATACAAATGCTTGGCTACCGAGTCACGGGTGACGGGTTGATTAAAATAAACCCTAATTTTAGGCATCCCGGGTGCTCGCCAGGTTTCAAATGAGGTATAAACAACTGCTGGTCGTTGAGTGATAAACTGATGATGATACGCGGCTTCCAGCGTTTGTTGATTTTCTGTCATAATGCCCGGCATGACCTGCATATCATAGCGCGTCGCTGGCTTTAAGGCGTTCTTATGATTTAATTGACATGCTAAACTACTGGTATTAAGCCAACGCCATTCACACTGCAAAGCAGGCGTAATCGTGATAGGAATATCAGTGGCCTCACGTCCCAGGGGTACGACAGCCTGATTAAAAGTAATGACAATTTGTCGTCCTGCGTACACATCGGTGCCGCTTGGTGTTATTCTTGTTATTTTTAAGGGCTTATTTTTAAAGCCAGAATCCGCCGCCCAAGTTGGCTGTAACCAACCAGTCAGTAAGGCTAATAATAATAGATGTATTTTAATCATAATTGTTTTCTCAGTCGTGGAGGATATATTATAATTATGCACCTTTTTGATGAGAAAATGATATACAAAGGAGCAGACAATCAACATGCAAACAAAAATCATCCTAGCCATATCCCTACTATTACTGGGCGCATGTTCGCCAGGTAAATCAACAAAAGTTTTTACAGAAAACGAAGCCCTTCAATCCCAAGAAGTTGAAGAAGGCATCGTGGAAAGTGTCGAACCCGCTATTATCAGGAAAGACGGCACGATTGTTGGCACTGTTGGAGGAGCCGTTATCGGCGGGATTGCAGGGAGTGGTGTCGGCGGCGGCAAAGGTCAGGATATTGCCACAGCAGTTGGTGTTATTATAGGTGGCGCACTTGGCTCCCTCTTTGAACAAGGCATTACTGATAGAGATGCTTTGAAAATTGTTGTTAGACTGGACAGCGGTCGAAAAATTGCGATTGTGCAAGAGGCTGATGTCCAGTTTCAACCGGGCGAGCGCGTGAATATCTTAAATAACTACGAGACGATACGTGTATCGAAGATAGGCATTCCTAGCTTTTGACAACGATTCCTATCCTAGCCACAAATCCTATTGTTCACGAAGCAGCACTTGAATTAGCGGCGACGTTTCAATTACCCATTGTTGACACGCCACTGCCTGATTTACCATTTTTATTATATTTAACAACAAAACGTTTAGAATTACGTGACATGACGACAAAAATGGGGCCTGTTTATGTGGATTTTGTAAGCGGTGCCTTAGCTTATCGTCGCCACTATGGCGGAGGGCGCAACCAAGCTTTAGCCAAAGCCATCGGCTTAAAACACGCGAGCAATCCGACCGTTTTAGACGCGACGGCAGGATTAGGGCGTGACGCTTTTATCTTGGCGCATTTAGGTTGCCATGTACAAATGATAGAACGCTCCCCCGTCGTTGCCGCCCTTTTACACGATGGCTTACAACGGGCAGAACAAGATATAAAAATAGGCCCTTTGATAAAAGAACGCTTACAACTCATTCACCACGACGCACAACAGTGGCTGCTCTCAAAAAAACCACAACCCGATGTGATTTACTTAGATCCCATGTATCCCCACCGCAAAAAATCGGCATTAGTCAAAAAAGAAATGCGACTATTTCGAGCCATAGTCGGCGAAGACTTGGATGCGCCCGCCTTATTAAAAGCCGCTTTAGCTTGTGCCCCTCGACGGGTTGTCGTCAAACGACCAAAGTGGGCACCCAGCTTGGAAAAGCCAAAATTTTGTATTGAAAGTGAAAAAACGCGGTTTGATGTGTATAATAGCATCCGTCCAAGATAAATCTTGGACTCCAATTTGACTATTTTTGAGGTATTAAATTGATAGTTTCATTCAAAAACCAAGGTACCGAGGATATTTTCGATGGTAAAAATACCAAAGAAGCCAGAAAAATTTGTCCTCGAACGATGTGGAAAATGGCATCCAGAAAGTTATATCAAGTTAATTCGGTTCATGTTTTGTATGAATTAACTAGACTGCCTGGTAATCATCTTGAATTATTAACCGGTGATAGAGACGGTCAATATAGTATTCGCATCAACAAGCAATACAGAATTTGCTTTAAATGGACTGAAGCTGGTCCTGATGAAGTAGAAATACTCGACCAAGTCTCATTAAAAGTGGTAGTAACAACCCGAGTTCCAAGGCAGAGAGAACCAACGCATCCAGGAGAAATGTTACTGGAAGAATTTTTAATGCCAATGGGGATTACGCAAAGAGAATTGGCGACGGCAATTCAGGTACCCTATCAACGACTCAATGAAATTGTTAATAAGAAAAGACCTGTCACAGCAAGCCTAGCAATACGTTTGGCAAAAGTCTTTGGAATGTCAGAGGTTTTTTGGCTAAATTTACAGCTAAAATGGGACTTATATAGGATTAAAAAATCCGACGAAAAGGAGTTGAATAATATTAAGCCTTTTATTCAGCCTTCTGATTCAGAAGCATAAAGAGGCTGCGTGTAGGGCTTTGCTCTGAACCCCAACAGTCATTTGTTGGTTTTTTTATCAAAGCTCCAACCTACGCGCTATGAGAGTGCCTGCGTCGTCGAGCAAGCTTAAAAAGACAAAGGCAGATTATTATCTTTCCACCCATTAACGCCATCAACTACAGTGTACACTTTTTTATACCCAAGCTTCGCCAAGATATCGACCGCCTTAGCACTCCGATTGCCTTGGCGACATATCATGAGGATGGTACTTTCCTTATCTAAGCCCTTTTTTTTCAGATGCTCTTCGATTGTACTGACAAAATCTTTGTTGAACACCACCTTATTTTGCTGTATTAAAAAAATAGGCACATTAGCATCAGCAAGCGTTGGCGTGCCTTGTTTCACTTCAGCAAGGGTGCGAACATCAAACATGATCTTGTTGTTAGCATCCTGTTTGAGTAATTCGTAAGCCTCTGTCGATTTGAGATAGAGCCCTAATGCCGTTTTCTGGTTTCCCGATAACAAATCTCCACAGGCTGTCAGGATTGCAAAGATAAAGAGAACAAAAATGGGTAGAGAGTATTTTGATAGGTGTTTCATATTTTTTCTGATCCTTTATTCCATCCATTACAGAATGCAACCCACAACATCATCTTGTGGGTTGCTTCACTACTTTGAGCGAATTTTTGAACTGGCGCTTAGCTTATTCTTGTTGCGGTTCAGATGATTCATCGTCTGAACCACATTCCGTTCTTATAGGTGGCAGCTTTGGCATTGAACTACCTCTATAGTCATCGTGTAATTCCCGTTCACCAAAAGAACCATCCGAATAACACTCCGTCCCCGAAGTCTCTGAAAAATTCGAGCCAGCGAATTGTTCAATTACGCTGCAAGACACCAAGCCACTTATTCCTAACAAAATAAAGCTTATCAAACTGAGTTTTGAAAATGTCATCTTTCCTCTCTCCTACATGAATGGATGTTTAAAATAAAAATAATATTTAATTTAAACTAAAATAAACAATTTTATTTATAAAGTCAAATTTATTTTCTATCCTCCAGCAGATCGACAGGGTTGTCAACACCCCACCATTATTTGGACGTATTTCCTACACTTCATCAAACATCTGAATAAAACCACAAGGACATTCCGTCTCACACAATCCACAGCCCTTACAATAATCATAATCAAAAACATAGTGGGAACCACTACTCGCCATTTCTTTGGTTTTTAATATGGCAGAATCAGGGCAAAGCATCCAACAATTATCGCAAGCCAAGCAATTGCCACAGGAAAAACATCGTTGACTTTCCTTGGCAATCAAGGGCGCACTTAAACTGGTCGTGATTTCTTCATCGCCAACGCGCTGCTCAATGGGCAGTGTTGGCTCTTGAACACGCGGCGCTAATTCATAATAGTGCATATTCAATTTATCAAACGGAATTGAGCTAGCCTCTCCGCTTTCTTGCAAGGCTTTGTCTTGTAAGGCACAAACAATCGCCTCAGCAGCGCGTCGTCCATCGCCAACCGCCGCTGTGACGGTGCCCGCATTGGGTGTGACATCGCCACCGGCGTAAATACCCGCATGTCCTGTGACTTGTCCCCATTTATCCACCTGCAAATGAGAACGGTTTTCTGCCAATCTTTCTATGCCTGTCGGATCGATGACTTGCCCCACTGCGGGTATCACTTGATCGACATTCAAAATCGTCTCGGTGCCTTCAAATGCAATCCGTTTCAGTCTACCACTGGGCTGCATGAGTTTTTTCATGTGTACCAATTCAACACCCACCACGCGCTCACCGCGCAAAATCAGGCGGCGAATCCCACGATATTCATGGATCATAACGCCTTCTTCTAAAGCTTCTTGAACTTCACGCGGAATCGCCGGCATGGCTTCTTCAATCGGGATACCGGGTTTTGGAATCGGTTTATGGGAAAGGATATGGACTTCTGGCACGCCCGCCCGTTTCATCACTCGCGCCATATCAACAGCGGTATTTCCAGCACCGATGATGGCGACACTTTTAGGTGTGGGCACTGTCCCAATGTCCACCCATTGTTTGAGCAGTTCAAAACCAGACTGTAAATCGCGTGGCACGACTCCATCAATACTCCATTCCATGCTGCGTTGTGCGCCGGTGGCGATAAAAACGGCTTGATATTGTTCCTCTAATTCATTGAGGTGCATGTCCCGCCCTAAACGGGTGTGCGGTTGAAAAGTGATACCATCTAATGTTAACACTCGTTCAAGTTCAGCATCTAGCAGCGAGCGTGGCAAACGGTAAGGCGGTAGCGCAGTGCGTAAAGTGCCCCCCGCTTCAGGGTGATCATCAAAGATAATGGCACGATATCCACGTTTTATCAGATGATAAGCGGCAGATAGCCCAGCAGGTCCGGCGCCAACAATTGCAATTTCAGGGGCGGAAGGATCAACCGGTTTGACCGGATAGGCCCAATTTTTAGCAATGCCTTCGTCTCCTAAAAACCGTTCCACTGCATGAATAGCAATGGCTTCGTCATATTGAGCACGATTACAAGCCGCTTCACAAGGATGCGGACAAACGCGCCCAGTAATGGCGGGTATGGGGTTGATTTCAACTATCGTTTTCCAAGCGTCATAAATATGGCCTGCTTGCATGTAGCCTAAATAGGCTTGTGCATCTTCACCAGCCGGACAGGCTTGATGACAGGGGGCTATTTGATAACGATGCTCTGGTTTTCGTGTACGCCAATTACCAGTTATAAATGATAAAGAGGTGCCTGGCTCCGCATAAGCACTACGTGTCAGTACGGGGGCGGTCATATTTTTTCCTCCAGTGTGAAAAAGCCGAACAATGGGAGATCATGATTATGTTAAAGCCAACAGTTTTTTTTAAAATTATATCACTGTTTTTAATATTTTTGAGCGAAGCCTCAGCGATACATAGTACTGCGGTTGATTATGCGCTGAGTGAACTGCTCAAAGCCGGTTGGCGCAAAGAGGCTGCCCAATCCGTTGTCACTGTTAATAGTGCATGGTTTACTATTTTGAAAGAAGAACATGAAAATGATTTTTACTATCAAATTAATCTACTTAAACAATTAGAGCATTCCATTATCATCAGTCGATTTTTACGCAAGCATCCAGAAACCGCAGGGCTCCTTGCTCTTTCTGATAATCCTATTTTACTTGTCAAAATACTCAATAAACAGGATTGTTATAGTGCCATTAGCAGTTTTTATGCTATATATACGACAGATGTTCAATTATTGACTGAAGCTTTAGAAAATCATAGGGCTCTTTTATGTCAACTTGCCGAACGTGGCATTTTGGGTGCAGCAAGCGTGTTTATTTTTCCACGTCATAGCAAGGGAGCAAAAGAATATGATGCCTGGCTTGAAAATGTTTTTGAAAAATATTTATGGCATTCTGATGAAAAATTGGCTCAAATAATAGGTTTTCTGATTGAAAAGGGTCAAAGTATTCGGCAACGCTTGGAGCAAGATCATGATTTTTATAAAAGATTTCGTCACGAATTATGGCCAACCTTAATGCGTGTGGTGGAAAAAAATGGCGTTTTTGAGTTGTTTGCCAATGATCCACATATTTGGGATTTATTGGCGCTCAAGGAGGGCGAAATTTTATTGAATAAATGGGGTTTAGCACAAAACAGCTTATTATTTGGTGATAGCCGTTATCTCGCTGCTCTACATCCCATTATTATTCAGATTTTGTTACAAGGTGATGATAAAATGGTAGAGGCTTTGTTTAGATATAAGGATGAGCCCTTGTTTCATAATTTAATCCGCCGTCCACTTTCCGCGAAGACGCAAGCCGCCTTAGTGCATAATCTGGAGAGTATGTGCCCCAATTATCCTGAGCATGTTTGCCCTGAGTTACCTTATCATTTACGTTATTTGGCTTCTATCAGTGATAATGTCGCTCTCGCCGAAGAAGTGGGTTTTTTAGAAGGTGGACTTATCACTTGGATTCCTTTTCATGGTAGTTATTATGCTATCAAAAAAATGATGCAGGGACGATATATTTCCAGCGACGATATGTTAAATATGGGCATAGATGCTTTGGTTTTTGTACCAGCTAGCTTTTTTGCGGGTCCTTTTGCGGGAGGGGTTCAGCCGTTAGCGCAAGAAATTGTCGTCTCAATCGGTTTACAGGCGATTTCTTTTACGCCATATCCTTATCATCTTGTTAAGCCATTGGGTACCTTTGTGATACGAACCGGCAATGAGACGAGTAAAATGTTGACAAAAAAAAAAGAGTTGGCAGAAAAACTTGGTTTACAAGAAGAAAATAGGATACCGACTGCCACTGAACAGGTGATGGCTTTTATGAAGCAAAGCCAAGAGATTTTTAATCAGCAACCAGAACGAATTTCTTATGATGTGACTAAACCTCTACTCTTTTTACATACGGGCAATCTCATTGAATTTGAAGCCAGCGTTTTTATGCGTAATGATGCCAAGGTGGTGATGAATCCTGCGCGTGGTTTAAGTGAGTCCTTTTTTAGGGAGACAGCAGAAAGGGCTTTATCAGCGCAAAGGAGACGGCAGCAAGAAGTTTCAGCCTGGCAACAGAATATTTCTGCTTGGTGGTTGATGAATGCTGCGGTTGCTCCGTAGAAAAATTCGACGCGGAGCGTCGATGCAGGCATTCCCACGCAGAGCGTGGGAACGAGATTATACCGAATACGACGGTTTACGCCGGTTCTTCTTGTAGGGGCAATCCCTTGTGTAAGAGTGCGCGAGGCAAAGGATACGAAGTAAGTACTGAACCATGAATTTTATTACATTTTGTCTGAATCAGAATTTTCAGAATTTTAGAATTTTCAAAATAAAACCTTTTTAGTTCGATGGTTTATTCTGTTAATTCTAAAATGACTTCGTTACTTCGTTTCTGAAAATTCTGATTCAGACAATAAAAATTTAATTAAAAATTGGAATAGGATTATAATGCTAAAACTACAACGTTTATCAACGACGGACAATGATTTTTGGTCACAACTCGATCATTTATTGGCATGGCAGACGGTGTCCGATGAAACGGAAACGGTACGCGACATTTTACAAAACGTGCGTCGAAATGGCGATGCCGCTCTGCTTGAATATACTCGCCAATTTGATCGCCGAAAGATAGAAAATATACAAGAAGTTGTCGTTTCTAAGGTTCGCTTGCAACAAGCTTTGAGCGATTTGGATAATACTCAACGCCAAGCTTTGGAAGTCGCCGCTGAGCGTATTCGCGCTTATCATGAACACCAAAAACAAGATTCTTGGCAATATACGGAAGCTGACGGTACTTTGTTGGGACAACAAGTGATGCCGCTTGATAAAGTCGGATTATATGTGCCTGGTGGCAAGGCGGCTTATCCTTCTTCGGTGCTGATGAATGCTTTGCCGGCTAAAGTGGCGGGTGTCGGTGAAATTATCATGGTCGTGCCCGCCCCCGATGATGTTCTCAATGATATCGTCTTAGCGGCTGCCGCCATTGCTGGCGTTGATAAAGTCTTAACGCTCGGCGGAGCGCAAGCGATTGCCGCCCTGGCTTATGGGACGGCGACAGTGCCCAGAGTGGATAAAATTGTCGGACCGGGTAATATCTATGTGGCTACGGCTAAAAGTATGGTATTTGGTGCGGTTGGCATAGATATGATTGCGGGACCCTCAGAAATTTTGGTGATTTGTGATGGGCTAACCGATCCCGATTGGATTGCAATGGATTTGTTTTCGCAGGCGGAACACGATGAAGAAGCGCGTGCCATTTTAATCAGTCCTGATCTGGCCTTTTTAGAAAAGGTGCAAGACAGTATCAATCGTTTGATTGTGCAAATGCCACGCGCCGATATTATTCGTACCTCATTAACGCATCGGGGGGCTTTGATAAAGGTGAAGGATTTGAACGATGCTATTGAAGTGTCTAATTTTATCGCTCCAGAACATTTGGAATTATCTATTGAAGCACCTCAAGCCTATCTCTCAAAAATCCGTCATGCGGGGGCCATTTTCATGGGGCGTTATACTGCGGAAGCTTTAGGTGATTATTGTGCGGGACCGAATCATGTCTTGCCTACGTCACGCACGGCTCGTTTTTCTTCACCACTGGGCGTGTATGATTTTCAAAAGCGTTCTTCGCTGATTATGTGCTCTAAAGAGGGCGCCCATACTTTGGGAGAAACGGCTTCGTTTATCGCACACGGCGAGGGGCTGACGGCACATGCACGGTCTGCGGAGTATCGGAGTTGTCCAAAATAAATTTTGGACGCCTAAATTAAGGGCAGGGCAATCCCTTGTGGTTGCCCTTAATTTAAGTGTTTTGACTTATCCCTTCTAAAATGTAATCCCTGTAGTTAATGTGGTTTTGTATTGACTATCAGCCCTCTCCTATCGCATAATCAACCCGTCAAATTTGATAAAAGGAGAACAACCAGATGTCACGTTACACCCCCTTGTTTTTTTTAATCACCCTACTACTGATGACAATGGCTCAAGCCTCAGAAGAACGCCTAGCCCTCGTCATTGGCAACGGCGCCTATCAAAAACCAGTGCCCACGCTGGATAATCCCGTCAACGATGCCAACGACATGGCAGAAGTCCTCAGAAATTTAGTTAGGCTTTGAAGTGATTTTAAAGCATAATCTCAGCAATCGCGCCATGACGGAGGCAGTACAAAGCTTTGGCGACCGGCTCGCGCAGAAAGGCGGAGTTGGCTTATTTTATTTTTCGGGACACGGTTTACAAGCCAAAGGTCGTAATTTTTTAGTGCCCGTCGATGCCAAAATTAAAAAAGCAGCCGATATTCCCTGGGAAGCTTTAGATGCCAATCGTTTGCTCGCCCAAATGGAAGAAGCCAATAATGGTGTCAATATTGTCATTTTGGATGCTTGTCGAGATAATCCCTATCAATCCATTAAAAGCCTCAATAAAAAAGGCTTAGCTGAAATGAAAAGTCCGACAGGCTCATTAATCGCTTATGCGACGGCACCCGATACAGGTGCTCTTGGGGATACTCGTCAACGCAATAGTATCTATACCAAATATTTGTTAGACGCTTTACGTGATATGTCTCATTTGAGT
>JALXAQ010000164.1 GCA_026991885.1 Thiotrichaceae bacterium | reverse complement strand
GACTTATCCCTGCTAAAAAAAAATCCCTGTCGTTAAAGGTTTAGACTTATCCCTGCTAAAAAATAATCCCTGTAGTTAAAGATTTTGACAAATCCCTGCTAAAAAATAATCCCTGTCGTTAAAGGTTTTGACAAATTCCTGCTAAAAAATAATCCCTGTAGTTAAAGGTTTTGACAAATCCCTGCTAAAAAATAATCCCTGTAGTTAAAGGTTTTGACAAATCCCTGCTAAAAAATAATCCCTGTAGTTAAAGATTTTGACTTATCCCTGCTAAAAAATAATCCCTGTCGTTAAAGGTTTAGACTTATCCCTGCTAAAAAATAATCCCTGTAGTTAAAGATTTTGACTTATCCCTGCTAAAAAATAATCCCTGTAGTTAAAGATTTTGACTTATCCCTGCTAAAAAATAATCCCTGTAGTTAAAGGTTTTGACAAATCCCTGCTAAAAAAAAATCCCTGTCGTTAATGTTTTGACTTATCCCTGCTAAAAAATAATCCCTGTAGTTAAAGGTTTTGACAAATCCCTGCTAAAAAAAAATCCCTGTCGTTAAAGGTTTTGACAAATCCCGGCTAAAAAAAAATCCCTGTCGTTAAAGGTTTAGACAAATCCCTGCGCTTAGTCTAGCTTATTTATTTCCAACTCCCTTGATTGTTTGAATCATTTCCAGCGCAGTTTGTACAGCATAAAATAAACTCTCACTCGAAGCCTCTCCTGTCCCTGCCAATTCTAACGCTGTACCATGATCAACCGAAGTCCGTATGATAGGCAAACCCAAAGTGACATTCACTGCCTTTCCAAAAGCCTGCTGTTTGAGTACAGGTAAACCCTGATCATGGTACATCGCCAATATCACATCAGAGCCAGCTCTAAAAGCCGTATCGGCAGAGACAGGTCCAATTAACTGCATACCTTCAGCACGGAGCTTGTTAAGCGTGGGAATCATCGTCAAAATTTCTTCTTCGCCTAAATGTCCCCCTTCGCCGGCGTGAGGATTTAATCCACAAACTGAAATACGTGGCACTTTTAAACCAAATTTATTTTGTAAATCCAAGTGTAAAGTGCGTATGACCGTTTCTAAACGCTCTGACGTTATCGCAGCACTCACTTGTGACAATGGCAAATGTGTCGTCACCAAAGCAACGCGCAAGTCCGAACTTGCTAACATCATAACGACTTGTTTCGCGCCCGTTTGCGCCGCTAAAAATTCCGTATGTCCACTAAAAGGGATACCCGCATCATTGATAACGCCTTTGTGTACAGGTGCAGTGACTAAGGCATCAAAACGTTTTTCTATACAAGCTTGACAGGCTTGCCGCAGCGTTTCTAACACATAACCGGCATTGGCAGAGTTTAATACGCCACACTTCACGGGCTGTGACAATGGAACTGGTATCACATCCAAATGACCGGGTTCCTGTAATGTTCCCTGCTCTGCCTGATGCAATTGAATAGATAAGCCTAACTGTGCCGCCCTTTGTGTTAATAACTCAGGATCAGCAAAAGCAACAAGGTGGGCTGGTATGGCTTGTTGTGCTAATTGTAAAATAATATCTGGTCCAATACCTGCCGGCTCACCAGGGGTGATTGCAAGACGAGCTATGTGTTCGTTTTTCATAAGGCTTTTTATCTATCTACAAGTCGATATTCGACATAAGCTTCTTCACGCAATTGTCGCTGCCAAGATTGTAATTCAGCCTCAAATTTACGTTGGCGAATTTGTTGATCGGCTTTGACACGTATCGCTTTTTTCGTATTATCATGCTCTCTGCGTGCCAACACTTGCACAATATGCCAACCATAACGCGATTTAAATGGTTCACTCACTTGGTTTTCAGATAAACTATCCATCACCTCTTCAAATTCAGGCACCAAATCACCCGGATTGATCCAGTCAAGTGCTCCACCTTTGGCAGCAGACAGGCTATCTTGAGAATAAGCTCGCGCTAATTTAGCAAAATCATCGCCTTGTTCAATGCGATATTTTAGTTCCTCTAAACGCTTTTGAGCCTCACTATCTGACACGAGCGCATTGGTTTTAATCAAAATATGCCGCGCTTGAGTTTGAGTGATAATGCTTTTTTCGCCATCACGCTTATCAACCAATTTGATAATATGAAATCCACTCGGATTACGGAGGAGCCCCTGTATCTCACCCACAGCCATCTTATTGATAACCTTGTTAAATAAACTCGGTAATTCTCCCGCTTTTTTCCACCCCAAATCTCCCGCATTTTCAATGACATTGCGAGCATCTGATATGGAAATCGCCATTTCATGAAAATCTGCACCCGCTTTGAGTTTTGCCAACACTTTGTTGGCTTTTTGCTCTTTGGCTTTAATTTCTTCTGGCGAGGCTGCTTCTGGGGTTGCTATTAAAATGTGCCAGATATGATATTCACTACTCGCGGTGCCTTGTTGTATTTGATTCGCTAAAAAATTATCAATTTCGCGTTCAGTCACAGTTATGCGTTTCACCACTTGCCGCTTTTGTAAAGCACGAAGAATCATCTGTTTACGGAGACTTTCCCTAAAATCGACAAAGCTATGCCCCTCTCTTTCCACCTGATCACGGAAACTGGGTAAATCCATCTGATTTTGCGCGGCAATGTCGCGTAATTGCTCATTTAAACGACTATCTTCTATTTGAATGCCGGTGCGTTTTGCCACTTGCAATTGCAAAGTGCTTATAATCAACTCCTCTAAAACTTGTTTTTCCAACTGAGCGCGTGGTGGCAGACGACGCTGTTTTTGACGCCACTTATCCAACACAAGCTGAACTTTTTCTTGCAAAGTTGAGTTGACAATCACATCGTCATTGACGATGGCAACTATGTAATCCAATACTTCTATTTCAGCCACGGCAGGCGCCGTCGCTATCAATAAGCAACAAATTGTGATGATACGGTTAATTTTTTTCATTTTGTTTGATGTTTCTTAGTTCGACGTTTTTTGTCGCGGTGGTGAGTACAACTAATGGAGGACAACGAATAATCATGCAATTGTTCAACCTTTCTGGTTTAAAGGTTTTATTCGTTGTTCTCCATTAGTTGTACTCACACACATAAAAATTAAAAATGATCATGATACCCTGGAATACTTTCTTCCAAAAACGCATCCGCTTTTTTGCCAACTCCACCCAAACCTTTTAGGTGAAATTGCAAAAACAAGCCATTCAAATAATTCTCACCTTCAATATCATTTAAATAACGTCGTCCGATCCAGCGCACAGCCCAACAACAACTCTTGTATTCCACCCCCCCAAAAGCTTCTAAAGTCTTTTTTGATGGCAGTGAAAAATTCCAACGCCCTAAAACATTCCAACGGCGGCTCAAAATCCAATGAAAAGACAGATCAGTTTGTTCTAAAGAATCATCACGCAAACGGTAAGAAAAATTCAATATCCGTTTTGAATCAGGCTGATAACGCATACGCACGACGTTCATTTCGGTGTTTTTAATATCAGGATTCCATCGGATACTCGATGAGCCGTACCAATTTTTGGCAAACTGTGCGGATAATTCCATAACAATGGTAGAATAATTATCCGTTTCCAGCGGTTCATCTGGCAAAGTTACTTCCCTATCTCGAAAATAGTAAATTTGTCCCAGGCTCGCTCGCAGACGTTCTACCCCTTTATGCAATAAACGTGAACTCAAGCCTAAAGTGACTTGATGCCCATCATCAATCCGATCCACGCCATTGAAGTTATCTTCACGAAATAATTGAAAATATGAAAAGTCATATCGTGCCGTGTCAAAAATGGGAATATCGCTTTGATCTTCAAATGGCGTATAACGGTAAAATAAACGAGGTTCTAAAGTTTGGACGAACTTGGTATCGAATAATTTCACGTCACGCTCCAAAAATAAGCCACTATCCATACTGAAGCGAAATAAAAAGCGGTTATGTGTCGTACTTTCATAGCTTGCTACATTATCTAAATCATAATAGGTATAAAGTAGTGACAACTTTGGCACCATAAAAGTGCCCCAGGTACGCCAAGGATAACTCAAGAAAGATTGAAAATCTATGCGATTGCCTATTGGAGCAGACACAATATCGCGGTCAAAGCGCACAAATTCAGCCTGTGCGCCTATATTCAAATTGCGATTTTGTTGGGGCAAAGTTGTTTTGAAAAGCAATTGTGGTATGCGCTGATAGGGACGTGTTGTTGTTATCTGTTTATCCAAGGTTTGAAACGTTTGCAAACGCCCTAATCCCATCCAACCATTACCATAATAATATAAATCCCCACGCCGTTCCAAATGCGTAATACTCGCCATGCTGAGATTATTGCCTAATTCTTCAAAATAGCGTTCATCAGAAGCGTAATTGAAGTTAATATCACTCATCCATCGCGCTGTGAGATAACCTTTATGCTTAAAACTTAATGAAGTTCGCCTCTCTCCTTTAGCTCTGTCATGAGGCAAAAATTCAACATCTAGGTTGCCCTGACTTAGCTGCGTCAAATAGCGAAATTCTGTTTTCAATAATAAACCGCGCCGTGAAATGAAACGGGGCGTGAGTGTCATATCATAATGAGGGGCAAGATTTAAATAATAAGGGATACTGAATTCAGTACCCGCCTGATTTGAGCCGCCGAAACTGGGTGCCAAAAAACCCGATTGGCGCTTGTCACCAATAGGAAAGGATAAATATGGAAAATAGAAAACGGGTATATTCAAAAGGCGTATGAACACATCATGGGCAGTGCCCCTTGATTTACCCGCATCCAGCGTGAGATCGTTAGCATCCAAACGCCAGACTTCTTTATCGGGCGCACAGGTGGTATAACTCCCTTGCTCAAAATGAAGGATGTCTTTAGATTCCTTAATGATTTTTTCAGCATGTCCCCGTGCCCGTCGCCCTAATAACCAATATTGAGCCTCTTTCATTTCACCTCGATTCCCAGGGCGCAATTGCATTTGCTTGCCACTGATAACAAATTCATTATCCCAGAAAATAAAATCGCTATCGGCATTAACGACATCTTTATTACGGTCATAGACGACGATACGTGTACTCAATATCTGATCCGCCCGTTGGAGCAAGACATCGCCGCTAAAGGTAGAGGTGCCCAATTTCTCCTCAACAAGCCCTTTATCGGCAAATAAACGGACAGAGTCACCGTCTGCCGGCGGCAAATCGGGACGTTGTGGTGCAATTTTAGCAAAAGGTTTGCACAAGGCAAACTGCTGTTCTGCGTAAGTGGCAATGGTATTGCCTAAAAAAAATAGTAGTATAATTGTTTGATAAAGTCGCACAATAGTCGTTTGTTTAGAAAGTTGAAAAGAAAAAAATATCCCTAACAGTTAAGAGGGCAACCATAAAAAATTGCCCCTATAAACCGTTATTTTTAAATTATCAAAGGAAATATGAACATGTTTACACCTTTATTTGAGTCTCAACTACGCAGTTTACCACTGCTCCGACGGGGAAAAGTCCGCGACATCTATGCGCTTGATGAGCAACACTTGTTGATTGTTGCAACAGATAGGTTGTCCGCGTTTGACGTGGTACTACCCACTCCGATTCCCGATAAAGGTGCGGTACTCACTGCACTGTCAAATTTCTGGTTTGATTTTACCGCATCCATAATACCTAATCATATTACTGACATGAGTTTGGTAGATATTTTATCTGATAACAGTGAATATGAGCAAATTCAAGGGCAGGCAGTCATTGTCAAAAAATTCAGAGCTTTGCCGATTGAGGCGATTGTTCGCGGTTATTTAGCTGGCTCGGGCTGGAAAGATTACAAAAAGACGGGTGCCATTTGTGGTATTAGTTTACCAGCAAATTTACAACTTGCGGAGAAATTGCCCACGCCTATTTACACGCCCTCTAGCAAAGCGTCTCGTGGTCAACACGATGAAAACATTGATTTTACAGACACTTGTGCCTTAATTGGTGAGCGTTTAGCCAAACAAGTGCGTGAAGTCAGTCTTGAAATTTATAATCGTGCTCGTGACTATGCGGCAGCGCGTGGCATAATTATTGCAGATACTAAATTTGAATTTGGCATAGATCAAAATGGACAATTGTTTTTGATTGATGAAGTTTTGACCCCAGATTCTTCACGTTTTTGGCCAATTGAACAGTATCAAATTGGAGTCAGTCCGCCCAGTTTTGATAAACAATTTGTGCGAGATTATTTGGAAACCCTTGACTGGAATAAAAAACCTCCGGCTCCGATTTTACCAGCGGAGATTGTCGATAAAACGGCAGCTAAATATAGAGAGGCGCAACAGTGCTTAATGATTTAAATATATTTTCAAAAAATAGGAGTCCAAGATTTATCTTGGACGTCTTGAGGAGACGAATATGTCTTATCTAATTTTGAAACATTTAACAGGCAGCGAATTAGTTGAATGGGCAAAGCATTTACCAGCAGAGCAAACTTTTACTGTCTCTATTGTCTTAGAGCCATCAACTAGAACCGTGAATGAAAACCAGAATAGCTATAGATACCTGCGTCAATGGGAGGGAAATTTTTTTGATCCAAGTTGAGTTTAGTCTTGGGCGTCCTAATTGCTAATTTTCTTCAGAGAGTTTATAATTTCCAGAGTTATTTTACAACTCGACTTGATAAATTCCATAGATAAATGTTTCCTAGAGACCTATCCAACCAAATTTTAGCACAGTTTGATTCACCTGACTTAGTCTTTTTACTTGGTACACGACAAACAGGCAAAACGACACTTGCCCATTTACTTGCTAAGGACTCTTCTTATTCAAAAGATGAAACTTGGTATTTTGATTTTGAAGACAAACAGTATCGTCAGCTTTTCAATACAGCAACAATAGCGAGTTTAAAACAGATTTTACGTTTGGAAGGAATTGATTTTAACCGCCGTCATTTACTCATTTTTGATGAAATTCAATTATTGGATGATCCTTCTAATTTGCTCAAATTACTACATGACCATTTTCCGGCATTAAAGATTATTGCTACCGGCAGTTCGTCTTTACAAATTAAGAGTAAATTTTCCGATTCACTGGCGGGGCGTAAGCGGGTATATCTAGTTGAACCTTTGAATTTTGATGAATTCTTGTTATTTCGTGGAGAAGAACGTTTACGCAATTTAAGGCAAATGTTCCGCGAAGGGATACCAGCATTAATCCCGTTATTAGCATCAGGGCATGATCATTTTTTAGGTTTATTGGAAGAATATCTAATCTATGGCGGTTATCCAGAGGTGGTATTAATCCCTAATAAGCAAGAAAAGCTTTTAAAATTGGACTCTATTGCCAATGCTTATATAAAAAAGGATATTCGGGAAGTGGCGAAGATAGAAAATCTCTCCGCCTATAACAATTTACTAAAATATCTAGCCATTAATGCTGGGGCACAATTTAATTTATCATCAGCGCGTGAAACGATAGGTATTTCATCTATTACTCTATCTAAATACATGAACTTGTTGGAAGAGACTTTTATTGTGGCAGAACTGCCGCCTTTTTTTACCAATCGTAATAAAGAGATTAGTAAGAGCCGGAAAATCTATTTTAAGGACACTGGTATTAATAATCTATTGTTACAGAATTTTAATTCACTGGTACTTCGTCGAGATGCCGGTGCTTTATATGAAACTTATGTATTTAACAGCTTGAACTGGAATCAGGATATTACTCGCAGTCTGTATTTTTATCGAACCCAGTCTAAAAGTGAAATTGACTTTATATTGGTTAAGGATGCTAACTATCATTTAATCGAAGTGAAATCTGGCAAACATCAGCACATTCCACGAGCCATGATAGAATTTGAGAAAAAATATGCTGGACAATTGCCCATTGTGAGTAAACGAGTGATTAATCAATCTGTTTATTTACAAAAGGGGAGCGTAGAATTTTTGCCGGCTTATGTTCTATAGACTTCATTAAATTAAGGGCAACCACAAGGGATTGCCCCTACGTGATATTCCATTTTTGTAGGGGCAATCCTTTATGGTTGCCTTTACCTTAAATAAAACCCCCTGCAATTCAACTTCAACCAATTAGCCACATCATAAGGATCACTTTGCGCCTCTGTCAACAAGCCACAAACCTGATAGTCACCAGCGGGAATCGCGGGCAATTCTAAATTCAAAATCTCATAGCTTTGTCCACCCCCCCCCGTCAATTGAATATCCGTTTTGTAAGCTTGTAGAGCATTAATCTCACTAAAAGCCAGCGGATAAAGAATCGTTAGATAATGTCCATCCGGTAAAATCACCCCAACATACAAATCCGCTGTCTTTTCTCCTGACATCGTGACATCAAATTGCAGCTTGTCGCCAACTTGGTAGCTTGTCTTATTGAGCCGAGCTTCTATAGCAACACTGTCTGAACCGGCATAACCTGTACTGATTTCTGACCATTCCCCTTCCATGCTTTGCGCTTGATAGAAAATTTTCCACTGGTTGGCAGTATCAAATTGGTCATAGTCAATCTCATAACGCTGCAAATTGTGATTGGGCTTTAAAGTGAGTTCCCGCCGCGTGAAATCGGTGTTTTCACCTTGATACACCGTCACTTTATCATGCTCATTCACTAAAATGGCGCGTACTTTTTTTATGCCATTAAAACCTGGAATGGTTTTCACCCACAATGTCGTTTGATCCGGTTGAATAGTCGGATGAATTTCAATGATTTCAGGGGGCAAAGAGCTATGCACTTTTTTACCACCTATGAAAGTCTGACGCGCTAATTGACCATCATTGTTGTCATAAAGTCCATCTTGCGTATCATCTAATTGCGGGCGTTGTGCGCCAAAGATTTCAGGTTCATTGATTATCATACTTTCAGCCAAATCAAAGGCTTCACCAACACTATTTCCATTTCTGAGTTGCCGAATAAAATTTTCCGCAAAACTCATCGTTTCGGTACTCCAAACAAGCCCTTTCGCATCAGCACTGCTAATCACAATGCGGTTTGCTACACCCGCCAATTCATCAAAAAATGAGCCTGAATAACAAGTATCAAGGATGATAATTTGTTTGACATTTGTCGGGATTTGAGCCAACAAGGCTTTAAGTTCTTGTGCCGATAATTCTTCCGTTTTGCTGAGACGCACCGCATCTGGACGCGCATGACCATGTAAATAAAATACAAATTGTTGACCGGCTTGTAAATCTTGGCTCGCTTGGGCAATAGCTTGTTGCAATTCCTTTTTGGTAACCATCTGAAAATCTTGACGGGCAGCATCAGGATAGTTATTAGCCGGCACAATAGGCAAGCGAGGACTCATGAAAATCACATCGCCATCAGAAAAACCTTTGTTGTAGAGAAAGCGATACATTTCTGTTGTAAATTCATGCGTATAAGGAAATAGCGTATTGGAATCAGCACCGCTGGCAGCGACAATGATGGCTTTGCCTAATCCACTGGGTTTAAGATTAACTTTATATTTGACCGCTTCAAGCGCGTCGCCAATATTGACTCTTTCTATGTTAGCAAGGCGGATGGCTTCATCTTCATCCATTGTCTCCAAAATTTTTGTGACAACTTCAGGACGTTTATAGTCGGCATACAATGCCCCGGCAGGATAGAAACTGGCTTTTTTAGTATTATTGACATGCCAACCAATGAGATTATCAGCCTCGCCACCAGAACTCATGTAGTAACCCGATTTGGTCCAAGCCACCCAGCTATCTTTATGGGGAAAGAAGGCGAGCAATTCTTCACCATTTGCGATGTTGTACCAACGAATGGAGCCATCCGCAAAGGCTGCCACCGCTTTTTTGCCATCACCAGAGATATTGGCAGCCCAAGCAACTGAAGGCGCATCGACTTTCCAAATCGGCAGAGCCTGCGTATCAAATAGATATAAATGCCAATCAGCACCCAGTAGAAATTTTGACTGATCGGGCGCAATAGCCAAGGAACGCGATCTTTCATTTTCTTCTAAGGGCAAGGCATTGCCATTGAGTTTCGGATGAAAGTTATTTTTCCAATCAGTGATATTCAAACTGGTGGTATCCGGTTTTGCTAGATTGGCATCTGGATTTAAAATGAGACTTTGTTCAGTTAATGAAAAACGTGCAGGGCGTTTTCCCCATTGTTCAAAAGCAAATTGGACCCTATTGCCATCGTGGGAAATGAGAAAACCTTCCCGATTATTACGATAATCAGCAATACTCGCTTTTCGCTCGACGATTTTGTTACCAGCCTGATCCAATACGGCAAAAGCGGGATCGGCAGCCGCATAAACAATGCGACCATTTTTCAGTGAACGAATATCCATAATCGTATTTTTGGATGCCTGCCATTCTACCTTGTTCCCCTCTGACCAATGTAGCACCGGCACACTTGTGCCATTCCAATACATGCCCCCTGCATATAAGCTATTCCCGTCCTGTGACCAAGCAACACGACTCAAGTTATAGTTATCATTATCAATGCCCGTATCAGACGCATATAAAAAGGCTAAATTTTGCCCATCTAACACGTTGACGTTGGTGGAGTCAAAAAAGCCAAGCGCGATTTGATCGCCAGCCGGAGAAAAAACAGCGGCAAAGGGTTGCTGACCGCCTGGTGCTTGACTTTTGGCAAGTAATCCGTTTGAGGAGTAGAGACGTAAATAGCCATCATAAGAGCTAGTCACTAATCTATTTTGCGAATCAAAATCACACCAATGACTGCCATTCGCATAATCCGTATCGCTCAAAATGAGTTGCCAAGTTTGGGTCTCCCAAACGCGAACACCATTAGCACCATCTAAAGTGGCAGCCAAATATTGTCCATCCCCGCAAAGATGTAAAATGACATCATCCAAACCGGATAAACGTTTGACGAGTTCGCCGCTGGTACGGTTAAAGATATAAATATTGTGCGAATCCGTTGCTCCTTTTGTCCAACCCGCACCCGCCACCCATTCAGCATCTGGCGAAATGGCGGCACTATAAAGTTTGCCTTCATTGTCTGCACCGATAGGCACACGATAGGTTTTTAATAAATCGCCCGTGTGCAAATCCCATAAGCGCAGCGTTTTGTCATCAGAGGCGGTGACTAAAAAACGTTCAGCCGCATCAACGCTTATCTGCCTTATTACCGCTGTGTGCATACCGGTTTCTAAGCGGAGTATTGGCTCGTCAGCATGGACGCTTATCGTTATGAGTGCTAAAAAAATAAAACTGTATTTAAACATAAATTATCTCCAAGGTTGTTTAGATGTTTAAACTCGTACTATCACTGATAAAGTGACTTAATTATACAGGATTATAGACAAATGCTCATTTATATCTGATAAATGGTTATGAGAACCATCACAATTTCGTTGCAGGGCTGATCGTAGCTCCGTTACTTCGTATCCTTTGCGGAGCAAAAATGCCATATCGTGCCGAGGGCAACCATAAAGGATTACCCCTACAGAATACGACGGTTTACTTCGTTACTTCGTTTGTAGGGGCAATCCCTTGTGGTTGCCCTTAACTTAATCGCATTTTTGCGGAGCGACGGAACATGGAGTGCAATCTGTACCTTGCACAACCTGCAAAAGTCGCTCAATTTCCCCCTCTCTATTCTTAAACCAGTCCACTGACCAAATCCGATGAATTTTCCATCCCTTGCGTTCCAAAATTTCTTGTCTTAATCGATCCCGATCTCTAACCGATTTTGCCGAATGATAGTTCGCGCCATCATATTCAATGCCTAAAATATACTCATTCGGCTTGTCTGGGTGGCAAACGCCAATATCTATCCCCCCTACTTGTGTCTCCGTTTTATAGCCCTCTTTTTCAAGGATTTTAGAAATCACTATTTCAAAATCGCTATTTGCTTTTTTGTCACTCACCTTATTCGCATCATAGCCAGTTTCTGCGTATTCTAAATACTTTTTCAGAATTTGCACGCCGCGTTTAGTGTCCTTTTTAATTTGTAACTCACTGGAGCGCATTGACGTAAACAATTCTAAGCGCTTTTTGGCGCGACTAAATATCACATTTAATCGTCGCCAGCCCATGTCACGCGAAATCGGTCCAAAGCGTTGAAATACGCGCCCTGTGTCAGGATCAGGACCGTAGGTGCTTGAGACAAAAATCACATCGCGCTCGTCTCCTTGGACATTTTCCAAGTTTTTGATAAAAAAGGGTTCTGCACTTTCTTCAGTCGCTCGCGCCTCTCGCCAACTGTCTAACAGTTCTGCAATCAATTCTTGTTGTTGACTGTTAAAGGTTGCCACGCCTAGACTTAAATGTGGCGTATTTCTAAAATGCGCTTTGACAGCCGCCGCAACCGCTTCCGCCTCTTTTAGATTGCGCCCCTTGAAGTAAGTCGCATTTTCCACATAATTGAGATGTACACCATGCGCCTGAGTTTGTGGAGCGGGAAAAACGACCAATTCATCGTCATAAAAATGATGATTAGAAAATGCAATCAAACTTTCATGCTCAGAGCGATAGTGCCAGCGTAATCTTCCCCTTTGGTAGGAAGTGCTCAGGGCAATATCTAAAATAGATTCTTGACCATCAAATATCGTATCTTCATCTTCCTCATTCACTAATCGTTCAAAAAATTGACTCGGTGGCAATTGTTTCGGATCGCCAACTATCACAATTTGTTCGCATCGCGCAATCGCGCCCAAAGCGTCTTCAGGGCGCACTTGTGATGCTTCATCCATAATCAACAAATCAAATTTAATTTGCCCCGGCACTAAATATTGCGCTACCGATAACGGGCTCATCATAAAACACGGTTTTAAAGCTTGCAAAGCATGGCTTGCCCGGCGGACTAATTGGCGAATAGGAATATGTCGCTTCTTTTTATTTAATTCATGCACAATCAAGCATTTTTCCGTGAAAGTGCTCACGCGCCCCGTGCCATTGCCCTGCGGGATAGTGCGTTGGGCAACTTGATAAGCTATCTGTTGGCGAGTGATTTTCAACCGTTTTTTATCCAATTCGGCAAAGCGTTGACGGAGATTTTCATAGCCGCTGCGCGTAAAGTTGGCTAAAATCGCATGATCGCGTATCAAATTTCGCGCCATTCCTTGATAAAAAGCATATTCAAAATATAGCGGTGCCTGGCTGGGCTGAATTTTTCGCGTGATAATAGCATCCGTCAGCTTTTCTAAGCCCATCTCATCAACTTCTTGTTTTAATCGGTAAAAGGTCGCCAAATTGACCAAACCATTGACTGATGCTTGGCAATTTTGTGCCTTGGTTGCAATTTCTTCTAATGTGCATTGCTCAAACCATTGTTGGCTTTCCCCAAATTCGGCTAATTGGCGAGACAGTTCAGTAAACTGATTGAGATAGGCTTGATTTTTCTCTAACAGCTTTTGACAAATTGACAGCCTTGTGGCTGGTTCTTCGCTTATCAACCAATGCAACAGCGGTGACGGGAGTTGAGCGACAGTTTGTAACTGGCTTATCCAATCCGCAATGGCTGAAAGGGCTGTCGTGTCAGTTTCAATGCCTCGATAATTGCTTTTACCAAATATTTCTTTAATAAACGGATCGGTATTGTCACGAATATGCCAAGCACTCAGTAAATTTTGCACCGCGCTATGTATGGAAATGACATGTTTATCACTGAGGTGGGGTAATTGTTGTAACAATGTGGACGCTAACTGGGACACAAGGCGACGACGCTCAAATAATTTTTCAACAAATTCATTGACTAATAAATGAGAATCAACGGGCACTTTTAATTGTTCTGCCGCTTTAGTGACTCTGAGCCATTGTTCATACAAAACGGCGGTGGTTTTGAGCAAATGTCCGCGTGGATCGGCTTGCGTTGCCAATAATGCTTGTGCTTTTTCTTCGCCCAGCACCTGAGTAAGATTTTGTGCCCATTCAATGAGTTGCTCAAGAAGTGCCCAATCCGTTTCAAGTCCTATAAATAGTGGACCAAACACTTTTTGATATTGGACTCGTTGCGTTGCTTGCTCGGTTTTACGCTTGAGGGCGGCGAGCCTTTCTAATTTTTTAATCAAGTTTTCTGATTTTAAGGTGAAACTTTTGACAGTACGCAGGGTACGTCGATATTCCGCTGATAAAAAAGCAAACCAATTGCCTTGATATTTGCGGAGTTCATCAGCCAAAATCGCCAATTTTTCTGAATTCGGTAACTTGCTGAGTAGAAAATCATTTTTTTGTGCCGCCCACTGTTGTTCCAATTCAGAAAAAGTTTGACGCGCCTGTTGAAAAATGACCATGCTTGCTTCAAGGGCCTGTTCAGGATGTTTATGGAGTACCAAATCTTGGGGAGCTTGTTCGGCTAATTCTCTCAATTTTAAAAATTGCAGAAAATGTTCCACCGATTCAGGATTATTTAATAATGACTGGAGTTCTTCGTCTAATTTATCAACGCTTTTGACGAAAAGCATCAATTCATCCGGCGACTCATTGCCAAAACCTAAATGATCTAATTTGCCCGTGGTGTGGATAATCTGTTGAAGGAAATTGACCAAATATCGACCATGCCCCAAGAATTTAGTGGCTTGGTTTAAGAGTTGCTGATATTCCTGTTGCGCTGTTTGAAATTCACGGAATTTTTCTATCGCTTGTTTATCTAAGAATTTAAGTGCTGCCCAACTATTAAAAGGCGTGGGCATTGGCGTGATTTGCGCTATTTGAGCGAGTGATTGCAGGGCAGCGAGTGTTGGTGTCAGCGGTATTTTAGTCTCTTCAATTAAAACAACAATATAGGCGTGATAGCGTTGAGTTTCCAAGAAGAGAGTTGACAAAATATGCTCAATCGCCTCTTCATCCCCTGGCCAAATGTTGGTTGGTTTAAAGCCTTGCCAATGTTGCATCACCTCATCAGATAAGCTTTGGTACAGTTGAGCTAATTCTGTTAATTTATTGATTTTATGATTAAATTCATTGTGCTTCATGGGGACGTCAAAGCGCAGCCGTTCATCAGCCAGCTCTCCCCGTAATCTTTCCACCACCCAAAAAATCTCATAAATTCTTTCGTCGTTGGGTCCAACGATGCGATTCATGAGTTGTGAATAGGCGAGTAATTGTTTTTTTTGGTGGCTCAATTCTATTTGGCTCACATTGCTGTATTCTTGATTAAGCCGTTTTTTGAGATCGGCCTGTAATTCAGCTTTTTGGGTTTTGTGGCTATGCAATGCTAAGCAAAATTCTCCTAATCCCACCTGCTCTAATCGCGCTCTGACCACATCCAAGGCGGCTTTTTTTTCTGCGACAAATAGGACTGATTGACCTTGAGACAGTGCAGCAGCAATTAAATTAGTAATGGTTTGAGATTTGCCAGTGCCAGGTGGTCCCTCTATGACGATATTTTTTCGTTGCCATAAGGCATCCATAATAACGGCGTGTTGAGAACTGTCGGCATCGAGAATTAAGGGGGTTTTGTCAGCGAGGGGATGGGCATCTATGACACTATCATCAATAGGCTCGCTTTGAGGCATAACATCAGTGCCACCTAGAATTTGTTTAAGATTGATATTATCCGTAAAATTATTTAAATCCTTGTACATCAATAATTTAGTAAAAATAAATAAGTCTAAGCGGATATCGGGCAGCACTTGCCAACGGGGCATTTCTTGCGCCACTTCTGCGACTTGCGCCAAATAATTTTCTGGCTGATTTTCATAGCTGGGTAATATCCAATTGAAATCTTTGGCTAATTTTTCGGCTAAGGAGAAATTGGTTTCAATGTCCTCGTCACGGTATGACAAGGCATAATGATGTAAATGCGTTCGCTCCAATTTGACGGGAATAAGAATTAAGGGTGCTTTAAGGGGCACATTTTCGTCATACCATTCCAAAAAACCGGCAGCCAAATATAATAAATTACTGCCCGTTTCTTCTATCGCGGAGCGGGCGAGTTGCGCCAATTTTTTGCAACGCCGTTCTAAATTTTCTTCAGAATGTGCCGTATTAAATATCATTTCTTTATATTTATCATTATGTTGTGCGATAATGTTAATGCTTTTTCCATCTTGCACCAATGTTTTAAAAATAGTCTCAAGCGGCGTCTCTACGACATGGACTGTCCGCGATTTCTCCTTATAATTGAGGAGTTGATTACGCTTGGAAATGTCTAATAAATGTTGACGGATAGCGTATAATGATTGTTGTGTGATTGTCATATTTAAAGTTGGAACTAACTTGAAGAGTTCGTTGTAAATATTTGATTATTATAGTTCCCACGCTCTGCCTGCGTCGAAAAATTGCACATTGCGTTAAAAAAATAATAAAAAAAAATGGACAAATCGAATATTTTGGTCCAAACTGAAATCAAAGTTCCCTAAAGGGGATAATTTAACAAAGGGGGTTAAATAAAATTTAGCAATATTAATGCCAATACTTTCGCTTTCTTTTTTTTAAAAAAAATTGAACAAATCGAATATTTTGTTCCTTTTTTAAATTAACTTCTTGTAAAAATTGGTTTTTTTATATTTGATAAAAAA
>JALXAQ010000163.1 GCA_026991885.1 Thiotrichaceae bacterium | reverse complement strand
AGATACAGCCGTGCTGACGATCAGAGATAATGATTCACCAATGGGCTTTGACTGCACGACAGTCACCGAAATTCCACTGGAAGAATGTCAAGCCCTTGTCGAGATTTACAATAGCACCAATGGTGAGCTATGGAATGATAACACCGGATGGATAGTAACAAATACACCTTGTAGTTGGCATGGAATACAATGTAGCAATGGACACATAACAAGACTTTACCTATGGTACAACCAACTCACTGGCACCCTCCCACAAGAAATAGAAGCACTGAGCTATTTAGAAGTTCTCAATCTCAGCAACAACTCAGTGTGTGGAATGCCCCCAGTTGAATTGATAAACCTGACTCAGTTGTGGGCTTTAAATTTAGGCTATAACCACTTAAGCCCTTCTGATGCAGAACTGAACGATTGGCTTAACAATCTCAACCCGGGTTGGGAGACGACACAAACCTCTTGTCCTGAGCCCATCAGCACAGTACAGTTCTCCTCAGCCAGCTACAGCATAACTGAAAACGGAGGAATCGCTCGCCTCATCGTCACCCGCACGGGTAGTGACGGCGCGACATCAGTAGACTACGCCAGCAGCGACGACACAGCGACAGCCGGCAGTGACTACACCGCCACATCAGGCACCCTAAATTGGGCAGACGGCGAGACTGCTAGCAAGACTATTACAATAAATATTAATGACGACAATCAAGTGGAAGGTGACGAAACACTCATTATCAGCCTGAATAACGCCACGGCTGGTACTGGTGTACCAGATACAGCCGTGCTGACGATCAGAGATAATGATTCACCAATGGGCTTTGACTGCACGACAGTCACCGAAATTCCACTGGAAGAATGTCAAGCCCTTGTCGAGATTTACAATAGCACCAATGGTGAGCTATGGAATGATAACACCGGATGGATAGTAACAAATACACCTTGTAGTTGGCATGGAATACAATGTAGCAATGGACACATAACAAGACTTTACCTATGGTACAACCAACTCACTGGCACCCTCCCACAAGAAATAGAAGCACTGAGCTATTTAGAAGTTCTCAATCTCACCAACAACTCAGTGTGTGGAATGCCCCCACTTGAATTGATAAACCTGACTCATTTGTGGGCTTTAAATTTAGACTATAACCACTTAACCCCTTCTGATGCAGAACTGAACGATTGGCTTAACAATCTCAACCCGGGTTGGGAGACGACACAAACCTCTTGTCCTTAGCGGTGTTTTATTCATTCGTTGTCCGACAGGCGTTGTAAATGGTGCGTGGAGGTGCGTAGGACGCACCCTACGCTCGCTTTATTTTAAGATTTTTACTTAAAAAGGAAACTAACGATGTTAAAAAAATGTCAATCATGGTGTTATATTTTAGTATTAGGGCTATCGTCTTTAGCGCAAGCGGCAACTGATTGTGCGGTAGTCACTCAAATTCCACAGGCGGAGTGTGAAGCCCTTATCGCTCTCTATAATACTACTGATGGTACACACTGGTCAGATAACACCGACTGGAATGTGACAAATGCCCCTTGTAGTTGGTATGCTGTCAGTTGTAGTGGTGGACATGTAACGAAACTCGAACTGTCTTCTAATCAACTCAGTGGCTCAATCCCAGAGGAACTGGGAAACTTGAACAATTTAAAGTATCTCTTTCTGTCTTTCAACCAACTCAAGGGTTCTATCCCAGTTGAATTGGGAAATTTGAGCCATTTATTGTATCTCTGGCTGTATTCCAACCAACTCAGCGGTACTATCCCACTTGAACTGGGAAACTTGAGCAATTTACTGTCTCTCGGGTTATACAACAACGAACTATGCGGAAATATCCCAAGTTCGTTAATGAGCCTGAATAAGATATGGGGGGGAAATTTCAAGTACAACCACTTAACGGCTTCTGATCCTGTGCTTATCGCTTGGCTTGATAAGCTCAACCCGGGTTGGGAGAGCACACAAACCTCCTGTTCTACTGCTCAAGTTAAAAACGATATTCTCATTGATTTTGGTGACACTTATGGTCTCTGGCTTTGGATGAACAACAGTCATTGGGTTCACTTACATAATATGTCAGCCGAAAGCATGGTAATAGGAAACTTAGACGGTAACACTCAGGATGATATGATTATCGATTTTGGTGACAGTTATGGTATTTGGTTGCTGATGAATAACAGCGATTGGGTTCAATTGCATTCAATATCGCCGGATAGCATGGTGGTGGGAGATGTAGATGGTAGCGATCAAGATGATGTGATTATCGACTTCGGTGCCAGTTATGGTATTTGGTTGCTGATGAATAATAGCGAATGGGTGTCACTGCACGCCTTATCGCCAGAGAGCATGGTGACGGGAGATGTAGATGGTAGCGGTAAAGATGATGTGATTATCGATTTTGGCTCCAGCTATGGTATTTGGGTGCGGATGAATAATACCGAATGGGTGTCACTGCACGCCTTATCGCCAGAGAGCATGGTGACGGGAGATGTAGATGGTAGCGGTGAAGATGATGTGATTATCGATTTCGGTGCCAGCTATGGTATTTGGATGTGGATGAATAATACCGAATGGGTGTCACTGCACGCCTTATCGCCAGAGAGCATGGTGACGGGAGATGTAGATGGTAGCGGTAAAGATGATGTGATTATCGATTTTGGCTCCAGCTATGGTATTTGGATGTGGATGAATAATACCGAATGGGTTCAATTGCATTCTTTGTCGCCAGAGAGTATGGTGACAGAAGATATAGATAGTAACGGTAAAGATGATGTGATTATCGACTTCGGTGCCAGTTATGGTATTTGGAAGCGGATGAATAACAGCGAATGGGTTCAATTGCATTCTATGTCACCAAAGAGTATGGTGATGGGCAATATAGATGGAATGCAGTCGTCGTCAGTTAGTCTTGGGGATGAAGCTGTGCAATTGCCAACTTCTGAAGTCATAATGTTAGCACCAAGTGTGCCAGAAAATACCATTAGAGAATAAGTATTTTAAACTTTCAAAGAAATCCTATTTCTTAAAGAAATAGGATTTCTATAAATGTTAAAAGATTTCTGTTGATCTACTTATAACCGCTCCTAAAAATCTGCTACTATTTGATGATAGAGAGATCACGTTGATCGAGCAGTGTTACCAACGGTTCGTGTGCCGGGCTCTCACCGGACAAAGCTCGAAGGAGAGTTTCCTCCCCGTCCCAATTACCAGCCCCTGCGGGCAAGAGGATCAGTCAGTCAATTGTGCCGCCCGAACTTGCGCTACATGCGCCACTAAGACATAGTAATGGCTGAACAAATAGACAGGTTCTTTCGATTCCTTGCAGGTACAAAAGAAGTGAGCTATCATAACCATTACAATGACCCCAGGTGTGTTTGGGGATTTCAGAAGTACACACCAATTATTGATAATACATCACTTTTAAAATTTGTCAAGTTGATTATCAGAAATTTATCAAAAAATGATAGATAGTAATAGATTTTTGAAGGCTGTATCTACCCCCAATGCCATTACATTAAGTTAAGCATAAATACGTTTTTTTTGTAGGGTGGGTAGAGCGGAGCGAAACCCACCAACTTATTGAAATTTATAACAATGGTGGGTTTTGCGTCCCATAACGATGTATCGCTCTCGCTCTACCCACCCTACAAAAAACCTTAACTTAATGGCATTGACTTATAACCCGCCAAAGCCATCAGTTGCCCCTTAACACGCGCCGCCATTTCAGCTTCCAATGCCGCCTGCTGATTTGCCAGACGTGTCTCATATTCCTCTTTAAGGGCCCCCAATTCCGCTTGATGCGCCTCTGCCACTTCTTCTTTTATTTTGGCTTCAACATCCGCCGTGAAAGGAGTGACTAAGCCCGCCAATTCTTGCAAAGTGCGCCACGCTTGTAAACGTTCTTCACAAGCCGCCAATAATGCTGGTTCCACACCTAAGCGGACCGTTTCTTCTCCAGCAACCCTGGTGACAAACGGGGTTTTTCCCCGTCGCCCCTTGGCATCGAGTTTAAGATACTCAGCAACGGGCAACTGTGTCGAACTCTCACTATTGAGTGGTGAAAAATACGGCGCAAAGCGTTGTTCTTGCACCGCCCAATCAGCAGGCGTCAAACCCTCATCGCTCCAAGTTTCCTCCGGCTCAGGGTTGCCTTCAAGGCTGATGCGTGAGCCAAACACCCCTTTATCCCTCGGATTATAGCGAAACAGGGGGAATGCACGCGCCTTGACTGCCAATTTCGCCTGCCTGAAGCTTTGATCGCTTGCAAATCCGTGGCGTTCTGGACTGGGGGCATGGACATAAATTAACGCGGGACCTGCAAATTGAAAGGCCGCTTTTACGCTATCAAGAAAATGGGTAGTATCGCCTAATGAAGTTTGCACAATATAAGCGTTGCGCTGCGACAATGCCAATAAAGCAAAATCGAATTGGGCTTCTCCGGCTGCCGCCATCGGTGTGCCAGCCACGTTAGCGGTGCCCAAGTTCATATCTAAATCGGCAAGTACCATCATTTTGAGCGGCAAATTCCCCCCCAATAATCGAGTGAGACCAGAAAATCCTTTGCCACTCAATACATCATCATTACCCAGCAAGAGCAAGGGAGGGCAGAGTCCTTGCTCTTCAAGACTCAAATCGTGCCAATTGAGAGGCTCTGAAGCTTGTGCAGCCCGTGCGGCTTCCTCTGGTTGGTCCAATTCCAGTCGCGCTTGGCGCAACAGGGCGATGCCTTCCGTTGCTTGGCGCAACTGCCCTTCCAATAAACCGCCCGCCAATTGTGCCGTGTCGCCAATCATATCGACAGCAACAGGCACTTGAAATGGATTGTCCGGCCAAGAACCGGCCCAACCGCTCAATGTCCCCGGCGCAATCGCCAAACTCAAGCGAGAACGTCCTAAACCATGTCCGCCTTCAGACAGTTGCCAATGTAATTCGCCCAGTGCTTGAGTGGTCTTTACCAATCGGCGCAAGCGAGCCGCATCAATCAATCCCTCTGCCCCTTCCACTTGCTCGGTGAGGGCGGCTAAGGGAGTTTGACCGCCGTGCTTGATGGCATCCAATCCTTTGCCTAGCTGCTCAAGATCATCAGTAGGCAAGGCATTCGTGAGACTATCGCGGATGCTTTTCATCAATTTTTCCCGTACTTCGGCAATCTCTTTAATAAAGTCGTTGATAAGCGGTTGCCGTTGAAATTCTGTGACCGCTAAGGCGAGGCGCACCGCCGCTTTTTCTCCAGAGCCAGCTTCGGCATTATCTCCCCCAGCGAGGGCGAGTTGACAGTAGCGGGACAGCAAAATGGCTGGCATGGGGCCAACCTGTTCGCTGGCGCGTTCGATGCTTTTACCCGGCGTATCCGGTAATTGTTCCCAGAGCCGCCAGAGGCGGCGTGTCTGTTCGACTCGCGCTATTGTCTGAGGAACAGCAGACAGCGATCCCGGTTCGCAGGCGCTAATGCACAAGCCGCAAGCTTTACAAGCATCGGGATTGATCACCAATGATAAGAATTCGCCCGTTTCGTGCTGATAGCGTTCTTGCTCATAAAAAAAAGCGTCAGTGCGAGCGAGGGGCAATTCGCCGATTTTTTGGATCACGCTCTCCAGGGCTTCGGTGACGGCCACTTTGCGTTCACCGCTCAGCGGCAATTTATCTTTCAAAGCCGCAAAAGCATCTTGGATAAATTCGCCAGCAGTGTTATAGCTTATTTCTGAGTCCCTGCCCAAGCGGTGTAGGCGAGCAGCCAGTTTACTTGCGGCCATGCGTAGAGAGTCTGCGCTAGTCAGCCTGATGCCGCTTTCGATTAAGGCGCTGGGCTTGATGACAACACTGCCGATGGCACTATCAGGGCAACGTGTCCAGCATTGTCCGCAACCCGTACAAGTATTGGGATCGAAAGCGGGCAACATTTCTCGCGCTCCGCTGAGATCGCGGAAAGTTGAAGTCAGCGGAGGAATAATGCCGGTCGCCATGTAAGGATCAGGGGTCATTTCCGCCGTTTCGCCGTTACGGTATAATACGCCCACTTGATCCCAGAAGCGCGGTAAACTGTCATAAGCGTCTCCGCTATGACCCAGGTGGCGAACAGCCATCGGTGCTTCATCGTTCCAAATCGCTGGCACATTCGATTGTGGTACGGGCAGATTTTGGTAGTCAAGCGGCTTCACCGCTTCAAGTCCGGCTTTGAAATGAGAAAGTTGCGCCACCCGTTCGGTTTCGGGCAAATTATGCAAACTGTCTTCATATCCGTTGAGCACTCGTCGCACTTTCAAATCTAACCGTCCCGCGTCCAGCAGGGTGCCAAATAAAGCACCTAATGTCATTGTTTGTGAATTGGGGGCAGTCGGGACGCGATAAAGTATTGCTTGTTTGCTGTGGATATCTTCTCGCAGGGCGGGGGACAGGCTTTGCCAGAATGTATCGTCATCCAGCGTGGAGACTGCCAGCAGAATCCCGCCTTGACGCAATCCTGCCAGCGGTTGCGTCAGCCGTTGAGGGGCGGTTAGTACGGCAAGATCAATGGGCAAATCGTCGCCAGGGTCCCGTAGTGGTGTCGGCGCATAAGTGAAACGGTCCACCCAACCGGATACCCAAGGCTCTTTGAATAAGCCGGGACGACTGCGTATCCAGCCACCGATCAGGCGATGCAGAAAAACGGCCGCTTCAACATTGAGTCCTTTGCCAGTCTGATCGGAGAGATTGTGTATGGCGACGGTGAGTGCGCCTGCTGGGCGTAAGTCGGGAGAGGCTTGTTGACTGCGTAATCCTAGTCCGCTGATATTGGGGTAAGCACGGCGTAAATTGTCTAATAATACTTGACGCTTGGGGTAAATGCTGGAGGCGCGGTCAAATTCAAATCCTAAGAAGATGCGACCCCGGCCTTTTTCTTCCAAATTTTCGCAGAGTGCGATCAAGTCTGTTGCGCGTAAAGGTTGACCACCTGTTCCGTAAACGACTGAACGAAAGCGGGGGAGTTGTTTCTCTTTGATCAGGGGATAGCCGGGATGAATTTCAGCTTTAAGCCGACCATTTTCTAAAGCACGCTCCAGTGCGGCGCGAACTTGGCGCATCAATGGGGGATCGACAGCGAGGGGGGTATCGGCGCGTTCCAGCACGGCAACTATGCGTTTGTTTTTAAGGTGTTTAGCAATTTCTGCGCCGGGGAAGGGTCGAAAACAGTGGATGCCAAGTACGCCTACTTTGAGTTTTCGTCGCAGATAGGTGGCGACGGCTTCTAGGGTTTCTACGGCGGCACCTTGCGCGACGAGGACAATTTGGGCGTTGTCCGTTTGATAATTGGAAACTTGCCTCAGAGGGCGACCGGTTTCTGAGGAGAGTAGGGCGAAGGATTCTTCCAGTATGGCACCTAAGTGGTGAGTAAAATAGGGATGTTTTGCGACTGCGCCCAGTGACCAGCTTTCTGGTCCCTGCAAAGCACCGTGCATAACGGGTCGATCGGGATCATGCCAGCGCGGGACGCGGCGGCGCGTTTCGCCAAAGAGGAGTTTTTGCGCCGGAGTGGGAGCGGCGATTTGTTCATCAGCTTGGCCTAAGAATTGTTGTACCAATTCTGGTGGGGGTAAATGGACTTCTTGTGCCGCGACTGCGGTTTGTTCTCCGTCCATCGCTACTATGCCTGGAATCAGACTCAATTCGGCAACTCGCCGCGCTACCAGTGATAAGTCAACGGCTTCTTGTACGGTGCTGGCGTGCAGTACAAAAAAGCCGGAATCGGCACTGATGTGATAGGCTTTATGTCCGCTGCCGAGTGCGCCAGCGTGCGCGGCGAGGGTGCGGTTGCTTAAATGTACTACGAGGGGGACATGGCGACCGACCGCTGTGACGAGTAAGTCTTGGCTGCTCATGATATCGGGGGATGATAAAAAGGCGGTGGCGCGTGCGCCGCTCATGCTCAATCCGATAGCAGCCGCCAAGGCGCCGCGTGCTCCTTCGGTGTCCCTACCGGTGAGGGTTTTTCCGAAGCAATTTTGGCCTCGGCGTTGTTGTTCTGTCTGCCAAGCGAAGGCTGCTGCATCGGCAGGAAAGGTGGTGCCTAATCCTGCTGCTTCGGCGATACAGGCTTCAAGTGCTGCGATGGCGGTGTTGCCGTCAAGTACGGTTTGAATACCGGCGTGTGGGGGAGTGGTGGTGCTGAATAAGCGTTGAAATAGGCGTAAAGTTGAGTTGGAAAAAACGGGCATAGGTTTCCTCGTTATCAGTTGTCAAATAAGCGCTTAGAGAAAGCGGGCATAAGGATCATCAGTGCGCGTTTGAGATTTTTCTTCAAATTGTGCGCCTTCTAGCCATTGGATTGCGCCTGTGGGGCAACGGAAAGTGGCTTCAGGTTTGGCTAGTCCGCCGGTTGTATAATCTATGAACGGTAAATTATTTTCCATGCGGATCAATCCGGGTGCGGCATCCAGCACACAGCGTTCACAGGCATCACAAGCGGTGGCACAGAGTACACGCGCGGCTTCTCCCTCAAGGGGGATTGAGCATTGTACAAATAATTTATGACTGAGCGGGACAATCTCGAATAAGTCACGCGGACAGGCTGCGACACAGTCAGCGCAGGCGGTGCATTTGTCAATGTCTACCACAGGTAGGGCGTTTTTGTTCATGTGAATGACGTCGAAAGTACAGGCTTGTTCGCAGTCTGCCAGCCCAAGGCAACCCCAAGAACAGCCTTTGCCGCCGCCGGAAACCTGGGCGGCGGCATGGCAACTTTCAAAGCCTCGGTATTCTGCGAATTGATGCGCTTGTGCTTTGCCACCTGCACAATGTAGGCGGGCGACACGCTTTTCTTGTTTGCCCGGATCGACATCGAGAAAGTCGGCGATCATTTCAATGGCATCAGGACTTGCTACAGTGCAGCCACTGGGCTGTTGTAGGTTTTGAGCCAGTTTTTCGGCAAAACTGTGGCAACCGGGTTCTCCACAAGCACCACAGTTGGTACCTGGTAACATTTCGTCGACTTTTTCAATACGTGGATCTTCTTCTACTCGCAAAAATCGGTAGGCAATAGCGAGGATAATGCCAAAAAATAAGCCGAGCCCGACCATAATGCTGGGGGCTAAAAAGAGGTTTTGCATTTTTTAGTTATCCGTTATTAGTTATCAGTTATCATAAAACCATCAATAATTTATCCTTGACATTTTACAATTGGATGGGATAGACTCCGCCGCCATCATACACAATAACACGGGAAAAAAATAACATGTTTCAACAAATACGCACTTACACATAAATAGCCTTCCAACTTGTTTGTGGCTGGAGGGCTTTGTTGTCTTCCAGCGGCGTATTTCCCGTGCAGGTGAATAAAAAACCCTGGCTGACAGCTGTTAGTCAGGGTTTTTTTGTGCCTGGGATTTGGAGAGGAAATATATTATGCCAGTAAAAATGGTTTTAAATAAAGGCAAGGTGCCGGTGAAGATTTACACTAAAGAGGTGGAATCCCGTGCCCTTGATCAGTTAAAGGATATCGCTTTATTGCCTTTTGTCCATAGTCATGTCGCCGCTATGCCCGATGTGCATACTGGTATTGGTGCGACTGTTGGGGCTGTTATTCCAACTAAGGGGGCGATTATTCCGGCAGCAGTGGGCGTTGATATTGGGTGTGGTATGACTGCAACACGTCTCTCTATCAATGCCAGTCAGTTGCCTGATAATCTTAAAGCTGTCCGCCGAGCGATTGAGGAGGCTATACCCGTCGGCTTTGCTAAGCATAAGTCAATACGGGCTAAAAATTCAACGATTATAGCTCTGGATAAAGTGCTCGATAAACAGATTATCGGTAAACATCCTGCTATCGCTAAAATGCTGAAAAAAACGTATCAAACTTGGACACAGCAATTAGGTACCTTGGGCGGTGGCAATCATTTTATTGAGCTATGTCTTGATGAAAACCAAGATGTTTGGATTATGTTGCATTCTGGTAGTCGAGGGATTGGTAATGTGATTGGGCGTTATTTTATCAGTTTGGCTAAAAAAGATATGGAGCAACATATAGCGCAATTGCCCGATCATAATTTAGCCTATTTTACAGAAGGCGCAAAACATTTTGATGATTATGTTGAGGCGGTGCATTGGGCGCAAGAGTATGCTTTATTTAATCGGCGCGAGATGATGCGATTGATTGTCGAGGCTCTGCGTAAGCCATTGCCTCCGTTTGATATTACTAAAGAGGCGATTAATTGTCACCATAATTATGTAGCGATAGAAGAGCATTTTGGGGAGCAAGTTTTTTTGACTCGCAAAGGTGCGATTAGTGCTTATGAGGGAGAACTTGGCATTATTCCGGGGAGTATGGGCACAAAGTCTTATATTGTGCGTGGCATGGGTAATCCTGAGTCATTTTGTTCCTGTTCGCATGGTGCGGGGCGTAGGATGAGCCGCACTGAGGCAAGACGCCGCTTTAATAAAAATGATATGGAAATACAGACGCAAGGGGTGGAATGTCGCAAGGATAAGGATGTTATTGATGAGATTCCGGGGGCTTATAAGTCTATTGATGAGGTGATGGAAAATCAAAATGATTTGGTAGAAGTGGTGCATACATTGAAACAAGTTGTATGTGTAAAAGGTTAACCTATAAGGAGAAAAACAATGCGAACTGTCAGAAATCCAATAGCTCGCGCTCCCCTTTTGCGAAAAGGGGGCGCACATGTTAAAAGTAAGTCCAGACAACGTGCTCAAGTTAAAAGAGATGTTAGGAAGGATGTGGATGAGTGGAAAAGGGGAGGTTGATATGATCAAGTTTATCGAATCTTCCTCTTGTGCAAACAATGAAACGCGTGAGACGCACCAGAAACGAGCTGCTGTTTTTAAACAAGACAATTAGAATTGTTGTGTCTACCTAGCGTTCTTGAAATTTATTTGATTTTTTTTATTTTTAAAAAAAGGAGATTATGAGTTAATGTCTTATAGCCAAAGAAATTTAATGAACTACTTCTTATACCTTGGATTAGCTATCGGTATATGCCATCCATTCATATACTTTAGTACATATTCTGGCGATGGAATTATCCATTTGATCTTCGCCAAAAATGCATTGGATGGGCATTTCTTTGAGTTTAATATCGGAAAGTTTACTGGTGGCGAGACGTCACCCGGTTTCATGTTTATCTTGGCAGCACTAATGAATGTGTATGGGGAGGATATTCTCCCTGCTTTCGTCAAAATGATCAGCATTCTAATGCTTTACAGCATTGGTTTTCTCACGTACCGTCTAGCAAAACTTCTTAATTTGCAGCATCCGTTTCCTGCTTTGGCCGGTGTTGTCGCATTGCTGTTACCGGGCACAACCTACAACGGGCAGTTTGGTACTGAGTCCAGTTGGTTCGCAGCCGGAATTCTATTGCTTACCTATGGCATGCTAAAGCGTGGCTGGTTAATCGAGCCGACTCGTTTTTCCCTCATCGAGGAAGTTCTTCTTGGAATATGCTTCGGACTTCTCTTCTTGATCAGACCTGAAGCAGCACCCTATGCCGGTATCATTTACATATATAGGCTTGTCACCACTAGCGGTGACCGCCATACTTTTATTATGTCTTTCAAACAAGGAATCGGAGCGTTTGTTGGATTCGCGCTCGTTGCGGGGACATTTCTTTGGTTCTACTGGGCGCACACAGGTATCTTGCCATATTCGGCAGGGGTCGCTCGTAGCATTCTTTCCAAGATGGACAACAGCATCGATATCGGTTTTGTTTCAATTAACCTGAGATTTCTGGAAAGGGTGCTCTACTACTGCTTTCTCACTATTCCTGCTCTCTTGGCGGCTGTCCTCTTGTTCAGAAAACGCATAGTCGGGAATACTGCAAAAATGACAGGGTTGTTTCTCACAATATTCGGCTTCTTTTTCATCTTGTACAGTACTGTTCTGCCATCAGTCCACCTAGCACGATATACGATCTTCCTGTGGCCATTTCTAATATTGGCAGCGACTGTCGCGCTTGCCTTGTTGTGGGAAAACTTTCCAAAGAGTCAAAATATCTTGACTGCTGGGCGCAATCTGTTTTTTGCTGGATTGGCTCTGCTATTTTTCGCCGTGATTTTGGCCGAAACTTATATCCGCACTGGTATAGGAGTCGTCAGCTTCATTCCGTCATTTTCAGCTTCCTATATGCGTGAACAGATGAATGATTATAATTTTGACGTTTCCCGTACCCCCAACACTTATGTCTACACTGGGAAAGGAGCATTCCGCTCCATTCTGGCCGTTTCCTATGTGCGTGAACAGATGAGTGACCAGCTTTTTAAGGAGTTCGGTTCCCCTGTGAAGTTGCCCATTAACATTGCCGTTCAGGAAGTTCAGATAAGGTATTGGTTGGATGATCGCTTCGTCGTCTATTCTTTAGACGGTATCGTAGACAATAAACTAACGGAGCACATTTGTGATGGATACTATGACCACATCGGCTATTTTTTGGACCGGGATGTGGACTTTTTCATGCCCATAAAAAGCTATAACAAGGATAAGTCAGTATGGTCTCTGGGGGAGTTGATAAATATTGAAACAGGCGAACGAATTAATAAATTCGGTGTCGAGTTGGTGAAGCTTTCTAACGGCTGGCTAAAGGTAGATAAGACGGTCCATAGATCGGAAGACAGTCCAGAGACACCCTGTGAGTCTGTTTTAAAATAGGCTAGGCAACGTGTCAATGCCATTAAGGAACGCGCATCAAATAACTAGGGCAACCACAAGGGATTGCCCGATATGGCATTCGGCTAGGAACTACCATTTAATAGCCGTCGTATAATCACCTTTATTCTGAGCAGAATTTCCCATTGAAACCACATTCTGGCTGGCATTAGTTGGTCCAAAAAAATTAATAAAATAATTATGAACGACTTGCCCCCTTATTCCAACACCACCCGCACTTGGCTCAATTCTTTCCCTTTCGTCAAGCTATTCATATAATTAATAAACCGTTTTTGCATTTCTATGACCGTCATCGGTGAACCGCCCCGCAATAAAGCTTTTTGTAAGTCTTCAATATTAACACTCACTTTAACCAGCCCCGATAATCCCTCTTGCAGTGCCTCAATAAATGTTCGCGTTATTTCTTCTGGTAAGCAACGGCGCGTTAAAAAATTTTCCAATTGGGTTCGATTTTCTGTTTTGAGTAATTCTCGTTGATTGCCCGCATTTTCTAATTCGCTTAACAAGGTTTGTGTCCATTTTTGGTAAAGTCTCTCTAAACTTTGATTGAATTGTGCCAGTTTCATTTCTTGTGCTTGGGTATCATAAATCGGCTTATAGCCACAATGTGGACATATCGTTTGTGCTATCAAGTCTTGTTCGGTGAGGGCATAGCACGTTTTTAATTGATTTAAGCGTTTTTCAAATGCCTGTAATTGTTGACTGGCTAAAAAGGGGATTCTTGAGAGTTTTTTTAAATTGATTAATCGCTTATCTTGTAACAATTGTTGTTTGTTCTGTTGTTCTTGCACATCTAAACGCGCTTGTTGGTGTAATTTCAGATAGGCTTGAATATAGCTTTTTTGTAAAGCCATTAATTGTTGTTGAGTATAATAAGTAAAGCCCGTGTTATTGCGTTGCCGAACATCGCTTAAACTGGTGAGCACTTTGTCACGTATTTGTGCCATTTCAGTTTTCCATGGATGTTGAGGCGCTAAGGTGGCATCTGCCGTCGTCAGATAGGCGATGCTTGGGTTCAACTCTGTTAGTACTTTTATTAAGTGCTTGACATTTTGCAGAATTTTAAGTCCACTCCATTGTGCCGTCACTTCTCCTGCTGTGTAGCGAAAATTTTTAAATTTTAAGGGTGTAGAATAAGCTTGTAAGGATTCTAAAAAATTTTTCGTTTCGGTTAAGCCGTCTCGATAGTGTTGCAATTCTGCTTTACTGAGTACCGCTTTTCCCCAAAAGTAAAATCCCCTACCTAATCCTTGTTGTGCTTGTACCAATTTGCCCAGAATGTCGCCTATTTTAGTTTGTAATTGTTGCACCGCTTGCGCTTCATGCTTGGTGAGTGCCACTTCTAAGCCTTTGGGTAAGCCTAATAATTCAAATAGGGCTTTTAAGGCGGGGAGATTGAAATCTTTGGGGCGTTCTAAGTGTCGAAATGCTAATAATTCATTGATTGGGAGTGTTGCTAAGTTTGCAAAGTTTGTTGCATTATAAGTTTGCTTGGGCGTGACTAACACGAGTTCGCCTGTGTAAACCAGTGCCGCTATTAATACCATGACTAATTCAGGTTCAAGATGGTAGGGCGTGGGTAATAATTCTGCCCGATTGAGCACTTGTCCGTCCGGTTTCTGGTACAGTTGTTTGAGAATCGCTTGTGCATATTTGGAGCGATTGGGTTCATCTACTAAGTCTAAGGCGATTAAAATGCCTTGTTTATTGTTGCCATTGGCGATACTTCGTAAGGCTTCTTGGGCGAGTTGGGGTAAGTTTTCATGGGAAATGAGAATCGGAAAAACGGGATATTCGGGGGCGAGTTCTGAAAAAAAGTTTTCTAAACAAATGTCGGCGACTAAGTCAATTAAGTCTCGGAAATTGGCTAAAAGTGAAGGGTGTGGTGTGAAAAGGGCGGGATCATTTTTCATTTGGAAATTTTCATCCTTCACTTCTTCAAGCCAGTCTAATATTTTAAGCGTTTTTCCTTGATAGGTGACTTCAAAAGCGGTTGCTTTATGTTCTTGTAACCATTGTAATACTTCGCGCAAGTAGATTTTAGATTTGGCTTCATATACGGATTTGGCATGTCCTGATGAAGTGGAGATTAAGTCAGCAACGGCGGTATAAAGTCGCAGTATTTGATTAAAGAGATCATCGGTTTTGCCAAGTCTAAAAAAGACTTCATTTTTAGAATTGACAACTGATAATTGATAATTGGTATTTAAGGGTAAAAAATAAAGTAAAAAATTTTCATCACCCATGGAGAGAGTGGCTCTATTGGGGGTGCCAAATATTAAATATCCTTGGCGCGTTATTTTGTGGGAGCGCCATTCTATTTCATACGTCCAGCTTTGACTTTTGCCAGAGGGTGTATCAGAAACTTCCATGACTTGTCGGAGTGCGGCGTAGTATTGGCGATCCAGTTGATGAGGTTCTAAACTTTCGGCGCGTTTTTCAATAATGGCATCAAAATCATAATTTTTTTTGAAATCAATATAATATTGTCCATTTTCGGGATTGGTAGAAATAAATTGTCGGTTAACTGTTTTGAGTATTTCTCGTAAGACGGTTTCGACGATGGAGAGTAAGTTATCTGCTGGTTTGCCGCCTAATTCTTCAATGCCAGTTTGGTATAAACATAAACTGTCTCGCAATTCTTGCGCCGTCATGCCAACGGGGGCGTTAATATCATGAGTTGTCAGGCGATGTATTGAGAGCCCATGAATAATCCGTATTGCCATGGCTTTATAGGCGGGGCGCGTAAAGGCTTGTTGCAGGCGATTTTCTAAAACTCGGCTACATTCAATGACTTCTCGAATTTCGGGAATGGCACGAAATGAGGGATTTTCTCGGAGGAAGTTCCAATAATTATCGTAGGTGAGTAAGCCTGGGAGAGTTTCTGGGACTTGGGTGGCAGCGATGCCTTGTACGCTTCGTTCTAAGGTTTTTAAGATTTCGCGTTTTTCAATGAGAGTGAGGCGTTCAAAGATGTCTATATAGTCGGGGTGGACAGGAAATAGGGAGATGAATTCAGACAAGCGATCAAGCATATTGTCATAGTAGGGAGCAAAGCGGCTGAGATGTTGTTCTATTTTGGTTTTTTGTTGGGCGTTTTTTTTGAGCAGTCGTTTTGCAACGACAAATTTGATGTCTTGACGGGTAATGAGGATTTGTTCAAAACGATCTTTGACGCGCCGTAGGGCGTTGGCGACAAATTCAAAGCGTTGGTTGTCGAAAATGGTTTCTTGTAGCCCGGCAATAAATCGAAAAGGTAAATCTTTGCAAACTTCGCCAATTTCTCGTAAAAAGCTTAAGTCAAGTATGAGGGCTTGATCGGTACGGGTTCGGAGATATTCGAGCAATTCGTCCACAACGAGCAACAAGCCTTGCCCTGGATAACGGGCTTGAAAGGCTGCCATCATTTTTTCAAATGCGTCTTTATTATTAATAATACTATCAGCGGGGGGAAATTTAAATTGGATACCGATTTGATTGAGATAGTTTTCTAATTCTGCGGTGAGCATATCGCGCAGCGACATAGTAGTGGCACCGATTTCGGTGCGTAAAACGTGAAATTTGCCGGCGATGGCTTGTGCGGCTTGGGCGACTTTGGGGTGATTGAGATAGTTGATGTATTCTGCATTTTCGGCAAGACTGGAAATGACTGCCATGAGATGAGATTTTCCAGTGCCATAGTTGCCTATAATTAATAAGCCTTTGTTATCAGTCAAGGCATCCAGTTGTAGTTGGATAAAAACTAAATTCGTCAGCCGAAAGGCCATTTCGTTGGAGATGACGTAGGTTGAGATGAGTTGTTTGGCTTTGTTGGCTTGGTTGGCATCTCTAATTTCTATGACGGATTCTAAGGATTCAAATTGGATGAGTTCGGTGTATTGCATTTTTTTTTATTCACTCGACGCGGAGCGTCTGTGCAGGCATTCCCACGCAGAGCATGGGAACGAGAACGTGATGCAAAGGAACGAGAACGCCCTCGTTGCAGGCATTCCCACGCAGAGCATGGGAACGAGA
>JALXAQ010000162.1 GCA_026991885.1 Thiotrichaceae bacterium | reverse complement strand
AACAAAGGTGTTTGGTATCATGTAATCGGGTATTTTGTCTTTGAGAAAGCGGCGTATTTCAATGGTATTAATCGTTTTTTCTGGTTTGGGTACGATGTAGGCTATTAAACGCTTTTGGTTGATGACGCTTGCTGTAGATGTCACATTTTATGATTGTCGGAGAATGAGAGCGTTTTTTTTTCAATTTCGTGGTCAAAAAAGCTGGAAGGTTTCCAAAACCTGTGAGGTTTGCCTTAAAAGTTGACTAAGTTATTTCAAGCACGTTCCTTTTTCAAATGAAAGGAGATTTAATAATGGGTACCATAACGCTCAAAGTACCTCAAGACATCCATCTGGAATACCAAATTGACAATTTAAAAATGGTGGAGCAGTTACTTGAGTGGCTCAAACCCGAAAATATCAAGGAAACTTCTATACCTAGCACCAAGGCTGTCCATCAATGGGAGTTTAAGGCACAGGAAAATTTAACTCGCTATGAGAAAACAGGTATGTTACCAGAAAGCATGTTCGATTTCGATTAATGCCCTCTGTAAAGGTATATAAAGAAATATGTCCTCTGTAAAGGTATCTAAAGAAATTAAGAAGTTCTCTGAACATGAAAAGCTTGTTCAAGGCTTCCATCAACATATCAAAGGTAATACGCCTGTTTTTCTAGGCAGGGATGTTGCGTATGATCACTACAATACCTCGCCAAGAGTAAAACATTTCCTGCGTCACATCCATATTTGTGTACCTTTAAATGAGGCTCCTTCAAGATGGGCAAAAATCGTCGATATCTTTAGGCGTACTAACCATAAGGACAACCCCGATAAAGACTTTGCCTTGGTTTATTGTTACAACGATCTAACAGACACCTATTACCTGTTAACGATAATAGGTCCTGATGCTCATAATTATAATCGTTGGATGGGGTTCTTAAGAGATACAGCCATACAAGCAGAACGCCTCGTAACAGGTTGTAAATAAACAATAGCGTCGGATGAGTTTCGCCGCGCGAAACCCTATCAGGTGAGTTGTTATTAACAGACTGTTTTTATTATAATTTTATTTTTAGAATAATTGCTGAAAATGGCGGGCCGTATCAGAAACTTTGGTTATTTATGATTCTGGCTCGGTTGCCTTTAAAGCAAAGATGGTTAGTTCTAAAACGGGTGATGCCATTTTGGCAAATCACGGTTCACGTAGGGGCAATCCCTTGTGGTTGCCCGACACGATCGCCTATTTTTACCCTGAATGCACTATCAGCGACAAAAAATTTTTGGCTTCCTTCAGCTTAATTTTGGATATCAATCAACAAGGAGAAATACTCTTCCTTGCTTTTTTAGATTCAGATGATAATGAAGTCGTTTGTCCTTTTATATCTTATGATTTGTTTTGTGCCTCATCTAAACAACTTTTTAAGCGTTGTGCAGTCGTTTCAACTTCTTCTCCGAGATAAGAGGCGGCTTCTCCTGGTAGTTTATGGATTTCTAATCCCTGAGCGGCCAAATTGCCTAATCCTAAGCTCGAATCTTGCATTTGTTTGGATAGTCCTTCTGTGACCAATAGGGTTATGCGTTCTGGATATTCTTTGGGTTTGTACTGTCTGATTGTGTTTATATGGGCATCCATCCTTTGTTGTTGGATTTGTTGTTCTTGGGGGATGTTATTTTGAGCCAACACCTTTCCCATCGCTTTTTTCGCTTTATCAAAGAGATAGGGTAACAGTTTAGTGGGTGTCAGTTGGGGGACTGTTTTCCAGTGGTGTTTGAGTCTGGCTTTCCAGTGATGTAGTGTTTTATAGATTGGTTGTGTCAATTGTGTGATTTTTTTTAGGAGCACTGTGTCTATTAATATTAAGACTGCTACTTTTTCGCCTTGTGTGTGGAGCTGTTGAGCCATTTCAAATGCGACCATTCCGCCAATACATTCGCCGCCCAATAGGTAAGGGCCTTCTGGTTGGACGCTTCTGATTTCTTTGAGGTAGTCAGTGGCCATGCTTTCAACGTCAGGGTGAGGTTTTTGTTTTCCATCGCGTGCTTGTAGCCCATAAACGGGTTGTTCTTGTCCTAACAAGTACACAAGCTTGGTTAAATGGATGAGTTCAACTTCACCCCCGCCGCCACCGGGCACGATAAAAAAGGGTTTTTTGGTACCACTTGCCCGGATTGGTACGAGATAAGTCCATCGCTTGGGTTGATGTGGCTCGGTTTCAATACTTTTGGCAAGTTCTGCTATGGTGGGGTATTCAAACAGGTAGCGTATAGGTAGTTCTACTTGAAAGATGTCCCGTACTCGACTGATGAGACGCGCTGCTGCCAGGGAATGGCCGCCTAAGTCAAAGAAATTGTCGTGGATGTTGATTTGGCTTGGTCCGAGTTCTTGTGTTTTTTTGATACCGAGTATCTCAACCCAGATACAGGCTAGCCTTTCTTCGAGCAGTGTTCGGGGGGGCACAATGTGACTTTCCGTTATGACCGTCGTATCGGGGGCGGGCAGTGCTGCATTGTCTATTTTTCCATTGGGGGTTAACGGCATCGCTTCTATCTGAACAAAGGTGTTTGGTATCATGTAATCGGGTATTTTGTCTTTGAGAAAGCGGCGTATTTCAATGGTATTAATCGTTTTTTCTGGTTTGGGTACGATGTAGGCTATTAAACGCTTTTGGTTGATGACGATGTTTTCTTGCACGGCTGGGTGTTGTGCCAGCACGGCTTCGATTTCGCCCAATTCAATCCGAAATCCACGAATTTTGACTTGATTGTCTATGCGACCCAAATATTCAATGTTGCCATCAGATAGATAGCGTGCTAAGTCTCCGGTTTTGTAGAGGCGGTTGTTATCAGAGAAAGTTATAAATTTTTCGGCGGTTAAGTCAGGGCGGTTTAGATAGCCTCGGGCGACGCCGCTGCCTCCAACGTATAATTCGCCTGGTATGCCGATGGGTGTCGCTTGGAGATTTTTGTCTAATATATAGATTTGTAAGTCTGGAATGGGTTTTCCAATGATACTCTTTGGGTTGTTTTGATCGGCTAATGTCAATGGTCGATAGGTGACATGTACTGTTGTTTCTGTGATGCCGTACATGTTGATGAGTTGTGGTGTTTGGTCTCCATGTCGTTGAAACCAAGGGGTTAGGCTTTGGAAGTCGAGGGCTTCGCCACCAAAGATGATGTGTCGTAAGTTCAAATCGCCATTCTTGTGAATGAGTTGACGAAAGGCGGAGGGTGTTTGATTGAGTATTGTGACGCCTTGAGCTTGTAGTAATTCATAGAAGGCTTCCGGTGAGCGCGAGAGCCAATAGGGTACAATTATCAATCGTCCGCCATGGAGTAGGGCGCCCCAAAGTTCCCAGACTGAGAAATCAAAGGCGTAGGAATGAAAGAGAGTCCATACGTCTTTTTTGTTAAAGTGAAACCAAGCTTGTGTGGCTGTGAATAAGCGAGCGACATTGTTGTGTTGTACTAAAACGCCTTTAGGTTTTCCGGTTGAGCCTGAGGTGTAGATCACATAGGCTAGGTTGTTTGGCTTAACGCGACTGATGGGATTATCTGTTTTCCATTCTGTGAATTGTTCGGTATCTAAGTCAATCCGTTGTGCTGTCGGCAATTGTATGCTGGATTGGGTTAATAGTATTTCTACTTGGGCATCTTGTAACATAAATGCGAGACGTGCCGTCGGGTAATTGGTCTCTAAGGGTAAATAGGCGCCGCCTGCTTTGAGAATCCCTAATATCCCTATCACCATTTCAAATGAACGCTCTATGCAGAGCCCCACCAAAGTGTCTGGTTTAATTCCCAAAGTTTGTAGGTAGTGCGCTAGTTGATTGGCTTTGCGGTTGAGTGCTTGATAGCTCAGTTGTTGGTCTTCAAAAACGAGGGCAATCGCTTCTGGCGTGCGTGCGACTTGGGCTTCAAATAGTTGATGAATACATAAGTCAACGGGATAGTCGGCTGTTTTTTTATGCCACGTTTTTATTTGTTCGTCTTCGGCGGCTGTGAGTATTGCTAATTTGTCAATGCTTTGTTGGGGTTTTTTTAGAATCCCTTCTAATAAGGTTTGGTAATGGCCGATCATGCGCTTGATGGTGGCTGTTTCAAATAGATCGGTGTTGTATTCTAGTGTGCCTTTTAGCCGATTCGCCGTTTCTTCTAGTGTTAAGGTGAGGTCAAATTTGGCGATAACGCTTTCCAATTCTAAGGGGGTTAAGGTGAGCCCGGGTAATTCTAAATGGTCCATAGGCGCATTTTGTAATACGAACATGACTTGGAAAAGTGGCGTGTGGCTCAAAGAGCGTTCCGGTTGAAGTTCTTCAACTAATTGCTCGAAGGGAAGGTCTTGGTGGGCATAAGCTTCTAGGGCAATTTGTCTGACATGCTTTAGTAATTGGTCAAAATGCGGATGATCTGAGAGTTTAAGGCGTAAAACGAGTGTGTTCACAAAAAAGCCAATCAGTGGCTCGATTTGACGGTGGGTGCGATTGGCGATGGGGGTGCCTATCATAATGTCGTTCTGCCCTGTGTAACGATATAATAATATGGCAAAAACAGAGAGCAGTGTCATAAATAGGGTGGTTCCAGACTGCTGGCTCAGGGTTTTCAGTTGTCGAGTCACTGAGGCTGAGAGTTGTAGTGATTCGGTTTGTCCTTGATAGCGTTGAATCGCTGGACGGTCTGTGGGCAGTTCAAGTAGGGCAGGTGCGCCCGCGAGTTGTTGTTTCCAGTAGTCGAGTTGTTTTTCAAGAATTTTTCCGGTCAACCATTGCCGTTGCCAGTGGGCAAAGTCGGTATATTGGATGGGCAGCGGCGCTAAGGGGGAGGGTTGGCCTTGAGAAAAGGCTGTATAAAGCGTTGATAGTTCTTTGTTAAATATGCCTTTTGACCAAGCATCGGAGATGATATGGTGCATGGTCAATACTAGAATGTGTGATTCAGGTCCTAATTGTAGCAAGGTGGCGCGGAATAGGGGGCCTTTGGATATGTTAAAGGGACGTTGTGCCTCTTGATTCACTAATTGTTGTACTTTTTTGTGTCTTTCTTTTTGTGGTAATTTTTGTAAATCTATTGCTGATAATTTGTAAGTGTTCGATGAGAATTGAGCAAGAGGAGTACCATTATTCATCGGAAAACAGGTACGCAAACTTTGGTGACGTTGCACGATTTCGTCTAGGCTTTGTTCAAGAGCAGCACGGTGTAGTGGTCCTTCTAGGCATAGTGCTGTTGACAGGTTATAGATGACATTTTCACCTTCCAGTTGGTCTAAAAACCAGAGCCTTTGTTGTGCAAAGGATAAGGGCCGTATTTCATCCAGATTGAGTGGAGTGATTGGGGGTAGTGGTTGGTCACGCTGGACAATTTTTAGTTGTTCTGTCAAGCCGGCTATTGTCGGTGATTCAAATAGGTGCCCTAGTGGCAGTTCGACCGAAAAGCTGTCACGGATACGTGAAACGATTTGTGTCGCTAGTAGAGAATGGCCGCCGAGTTCAAAGAAGTTGTCGTGAATGCCCACTTTTTCAAGTCCTAAAACGCTTGACCAGATACCGGCCAATAGTTCTTCCTCTGGAGTACGTGGTGCCACAAAGGTATTAGTTAATAACTGATAACTAATATCTGATAACTTAAGCAGGGCGTGGCGATCTATTTTGCCGTTAGGGGTTAGCGGCAATTCTTCCATCGGCACAAAGGCGGATGGTATCACGGGTAGTTGTTTTTGAATAAAGGCGCGTAAGTCGCTATTTTCAATGTTTTGCCCTAGTACAATAAAAGCAATTAATCGCGTTTCAGTTTTGTCAACAATAACGGCATTTTCTCGCACGGCAGGATGTTGTCCCAGCACGGCTTCGATTTCGCCTAATTCAATCCGAATTCCACGTATTTTGACTTGATTGTCAATTCTCCCCAGATATTCAATATTGCCGTCGGGCAAGTAGCGGGCTAAGTCGCCTGTTTTGTAGAGGCGTGTTCCTTGCTTGAAGGGATTCGGTATAAATCTTTCTTGGGTCAATTTTGGGCGATTGAGGTAGCCGCGAGATAGCCCTGCTCCGCCGATGTGTAATTCTCCCTGTACGCCGATGGGAACGGGTTGGCAATGGCGATCTAATATATAGATTTGAGTGTTGGCAAAGGGGAGTCCAATGGGGACTATGCCTTCAAGCGATAATTTTTTGATTTGGGTGCTTTCAAAATAGCTACTGTCAATGGTGGCTTCGCTGACGCCATAAGAGTTAATGAGGCGAGTTTGTGGTGTCAATAAATGCTTAAGATTTTGATATTCTTGCATATAAAATATATCTGAGCCGACCACTAAGCATTTCATAAAATTGAGAGTTTGTGCGGTTTTTTCTAAATATTGTACTAATTGCCTCAAAACGACTGGCACAAATTCGGCACATTCAATCTGTTTTTTTTGCATCAGTTGATACAATTTTTCTGGCTCTAAAAGGCTTGGACATAAGACTAATTGTCCGCCAGAGCAAAGGGCGCGTACTAGATCACCACTAAACACGTCAAAAGAGAAATTGGCCATTTGTAGATGCGTTTTCATACCACTCAATTGATAAGCGTCTTCCCAAGCATAATAGGCATTGACCAAATTGCGATGAGTGATCATGACACCCTTTGGACGCCCCGTTGATCCCGATGTATAAATCACATAAGCTAAATTTTCAGGCAATACGCTATTGATTGGGTTATTATTTAATCGCTGTGAGGGCGTATCTAAGCAGACTATTTGTGCATTGTGCTTTGGCAATTTTGCGACTAATTTTTGCTCCGTCAACAAGACTGGCACTTGTGCGTCTTCTAACATGAAAGCCAAACGCTGTTTGGGATAGCTGGGTTCTAAGGGCAGGTATGCGCCCCCAGCCTTGAGAATGCCTAACAGCCCTATGATCATCTCACAGGAGCGTTCTATGCAGATACCAACGAGCATGTCGGGTTTTACGCCAAGGCTTTGTAGGTGATATGCCAGTTGATTAGCGCGTTGATTTAAGGTGCTGTAGCTCAATTCTTGGTCTTTAAACACGACGGCAATGGCATCGGGGGTGCGCTCCACTTGGGCTTCAAATAGGTGATGAATACATTGGTTTTGTGGATAAGCGACTTGTGTCTGGTTAAATTCGACTAAGATACGTTGTTTTTCTTCAACCGAGAGCAAATTGACGCGATGTATGGATTGTGAACGGTCTTCTAAATAGGCATCCAACACGTTCAGAAAATGTTGAATGGCGAGCGGGCGTTGTTCTTCATTGAAAACGTCGCAATGGAAGTCAAAGTCAATGGTGAAGTTTCCAGTTGAGGCAAAATCGTGTATTTGAATATCTAAGCTATCATTGCCATGTCCATTATGAATCCAGTCAAAGATCACGGGTGTTTCATGGAATGTCAGAAAGGTTTCGGTATGGTAATTTAACATCACCTCGTAAACAGGTTGCTGCAATGGGTTTCTGATGACATATTGACTATATCGAAAACTCTCGAACGTTTTTTTGGCAATTTGACGAGAGAGCGATGTGAAATTGTCATTTTCTTCAATTTCAATGTGCAACGGCAAAACTTGCATAAATGAGCCTATCGTTTCTTTGTGTGCTTTTGTTCGCCGATTATGTAATGGCACTCCAATTGATAGTCGTTGGTTGCCAGTGATACGGTGAAGATAGGTGGCTAAAATGCTTAAAAACAGGTTGAAGAGGGTGCTTTCACCTGCTTTGAGTTTTTGAGTGCGCTCAACACCTAATTTGATTGTTTGTCTTTGGACATGCGTTGTCCGTTTAACGGGCATTTTGCCGTAGAATGTCAAGGGTTCTATGGTGTTTTGCCGTTTCCAATAGTCTTTTGCTCTCTGATAGCGTGCCGATTTTCTGTATTTTCGCTCGTCATTGATGTAATCTTGAAATTGAGGGAGTTTGACGTGCTCCTTTAGAGAAAGGGCGTAGAATTTGGAGACTTGTTTTAGGATTAATGAGAGCGAAAATCCATCTGAGATGATTTGATGGGTATTGAGATACCAGACAAATTGATCCGGTGACATTTTGATGAGTACCGAGTCAAATGCGCATTTTTCCAAATTAAATGGAATCTGGCTGCGTTGCTCTATCCAAGTTTGTAGTTGGTTTTTGGCTAAGGCTAAATATTCCACTGTGTAAGGAAAGTGGGCAATGATTTTCTGCTGAGGAATGCCGTTTTTTTCTTTAAAAATTGTCCGCAAAGCATCACTTGAGTTAATCAATGTCTGAAATGCTTGTTGAAATGCGCCTACATTGAGCGGGGCTGGAATCGTAAAAGTGACGGCATTATGATAAATAGCTGGATTCAATTGATGACCTAACCAAATCAGGCGTTGATTGGCGGTTAAGTCGGAGAATTCTATGTACATTTTATATTAGCTAAGTAGTGTTAACTACAGGGATTATTGATTAACAGGGATAAGTCAAAACCCATTTATCCCTGCTAATAATTAATCCCTGTAGTTCCTATAAATCAAGTCAATACTGGGATTTTCCCAACTTGTGACGAGGTGACAGATGTAGTTTGGGTCAATTTGTATTTGGTTGATGGTCCAAACGCTATTGTAGAGTCTTGCTTTATGCGGTTCAATCTGGATATGTTCTAATGGAATAGATAAACCCCGCCCATCTGCTTTTATCACGCTTTCTTTGATAGTCCAGTTTTCATAAAATTTTTGATATGAGTTCGGTGCTGTTGTAATAGCGCTCCACTCTTTGGGGCTCATCGTGTTGCGAAAGTTTGACAATTCTATTGGTCTAATCAACTCAATATCTATCCCTAGCCGCCCTCGACATCCAATGGCACAGATGACATACTGATGAGTGTGTGAGATATTAAAATCAATGCTATTGTCAATAAAAGGTCTCTGATATTTGTTATATTGAAGGCAATTAAGACTGTCTTTTGGATAGCCACTATGGCATAGTGCGTGTCGCAAGAGTAATTTGCCAAATAGTGAGGCGTGTTGATCTTGCCATCTCCTTTTTCGGCTGATGGTTTGTTGTATTTTTTGGGGTAATTCGTCCAAGTAACTTTGCCACTTGTCAGGGGACAATGGCGTTTTAAAATAGGTGTAAAAGACTTTTACCATAATTATTTATTATTTATTATTGATTTATTTATTGAGTTGAGTTTATTTGTGATTACTAAATTACGTAATATTGCTATTATTGCCCATGTTGATCATGGCAAAACCACCCTTGTTGATAAACTTTTACAACAGTCAGGGACATTAGGAGACCGCAGCGGCAACGTTGAGCGGGTGATGGATTCTAATGATTTAGAAAAAGAGCGTGGCATTACTATTTTATCTAAAAATACTGCGATTCGTTGGCAAGATTATCGGATTAATATTGTCGATACGCCCGGACATGCCGATTTTGGGGGGGAAGTTGAGCGCGTTTTATCAATGGTGGATTCGGTGTTGTTGTTGGTTGATGCTGTGGATGGTCCGATGCCGCAAACCCGTTTTGTTACCCAAAAAGCCTTGGCGCGTGGTTTATCTCCCATTGTGGTGATTAATAAAATTGATCGCGACGGGGCACGTCCTGATTGGGTGTTAGATCAAACCTTTGAATTATTTGATAGTTTGGGGGCGGACGATGCCCAATTGGATTTTCCAGTGATTTATGCCTCGGCACTTAATGGCTATGCCAGTGAAGACAGCGATGTGCGCGAGGGGGATATGCAGCCCTTGTTTGAAGCCATTATTAAATATGTGCCAATTCCCGATGTTGATCCCGATGAGCCATTTCAATTACAAGTCAGTGCTTTGGATTATTCCAGTTATGTCGGTGTGATTGGCATTGGGCGTATTAATCAAGGGCGGATTAAAACCAATACCGCTGTTACTATTATTGATCCTGAAGGCAAACAACGTCAAGGGCGCGTTTTGCAAGTGCTGGGTTTTCATGGTTTGGAGCGGGTAGAATTAGCTCAAGCCAGTGCTGGTGATATTATCGCATTTACTGGCATTGATAAGTTAAATATTTCTGATACGCTTTGCTCACCTGAGCATGTTGTCCCTTTGCCCACTCTGACGGTGGATGAGCCGACGGTGAGTATGACGTTTCAAGTTAACACTTCGCCATTTGCAGGAAAAGACGGTAAATATGTGACTTCTCGTCAAATCCGTGAACGTTTACAGCGTGAATTGTTGCATAACGTCGCCTTGCGCGTCGAGGAGACTGATGATCCGGATAAATTTTTGGTGTCGGGGCGCGGTGAATTGCACTTGGGGATTTTGATTGAAAATATGCGCCGTGAAGGTTATGAACTCGCCGTTTCTCGTCCGAAAGTGATTATAAAAGAAATTGATGGGGTGCGATGTGAACCTTATGAAAATCTGACGGTGGATGTTGAACAAAGGCATCAAGGTGCGGTGATGGAGTTGTTGGGGGGACGTAAAGCTGAGTTGGTGAATATGCAGATCGATGATCGGGTGCGCCTTGATTTTACGATTCCGGCACGCGGATTAATTGGTTTTCGCACTGAATTTTTGACGGCGACTTCTGGCACTGGGTTGATCTATCATGTGTTTGATCGTTATGCGCCCATTAAGCCGGGTGAGATTGGGCAGCGTATCAACGGTGTTTTAATTTCCAAGGGTGAGGGCAAGAGCTTGGGTTATGCGTTGTTTAATTTACAAGAACGAGGTCGCTTATTTATAGGACACGGCGAAGAGGTTTATGAGGGGATGATTATTGGTATCCATTCTCGGAGTAATGATTTAGTGGTGAATCCGCTCAAAGCGAAACAATTGACGAATATTCGGGCTGCTGGCACTGATGAAAATATTTTGTTGACGCCGCCGATTCGGATGAGTTTGGAGCAGGCGATTGAGTTTATTGATGATGATGAGTTGGTGGAGGTGACGCCTAAAGCGATTCGTTTCCGTAAGCAGTTTTTGAAGGAACATGAGCGTAAGCGGGCGGGGCGATCTGCTAAGGTATAAGTAGTAAGTAGCTTGCACGTTGTTGGACGCGGATTGTAGGGTGCGTCCTACGCACCTTTTTCGCGTCAGGGTGCGTAGGACGCACCCTACAATATCTCGGCACGATATGGCATTGATTCTCCACCCTCCTTCCACAATTCACTGATTACAAAATCTCCATCTTGGTAACTTGTTCATTCTCATCTAATTGCAAGCGCACTTGACCATAACAAGCGACTCGATCAGCAAGACATCCCGCTCCTTCCATGATTAATTCGTCAAAACGCACATCAACCAAGGTGGTATTTTCTGCTTGTGTTAGGATGCTGATTTTCAGCGTTTCATTGTCAATCCAGCCATTTTGGCTGGTGAGTTGGCTTAATTCTCGACAACTTTCTAAATATTCTTTAATCTTCATTGGTACTCCGTATTGTAATCCTTAGATAGCAATTTTAAAAATGTTAAAATATTTTTTAAGAGCAACAATTTCAGGAAATGATTATGTCTTATGGTAAATTTAAATCAGTCGAAGAAGTGGCAACAAAATTTGATATTAAAGTTGCGGATAGAACAGCGTTTTTAGAAGAAAGAAATCTTGAAATTTTGGAGGCCTTCCTTTCTATGGTGGCAAAAAACCTGATGGATGACACAAACTACGTCACTGAATTTGCTGTTTGCGACGCCATTATCAGACCTATTATTGGGATAGTGGCATCCTCTCTGCTGGGTACACCTATCTGTTATGGCATCGTTACGACTGGGGCTATCTGGCAATTTGGCAAACTAGAAAAAAGTGTTTTTGTCATAGATAGCAGATATCTATCCGCCACCACTGAGTTGCAACGGGTTTTTAATACAATCAATTGGATTTTTCATAATATATCGTAGCTGAAAATGTTAATCAAGTTAAAAATTGGATTTTAGGCGTTTTGCAAGAGGCTCTTATTAATAATCTATAACCAAAACGTTAGATAAAATGATATTTTGGCCTAAAGAACTATAATCCTTTGTTTTCCCTTTTTTGTTATATAACATGCCATAATTATATATTCCCATATCCAGATTCAACGCGATTTGGGCATCATATTGTTCTTTTAAGGTTTTTGCCAGCGCGTGGAGAGTTATAACCTGTTCCAAGGAATCATAAACATGTATTCCCCCATCTGCTGTTCCAAAGACAACTCTTCTACGAAAAATTTTAGAGTTCTTGCCCTCTGTCGTCAATATTTTACCTTGGTTGATAAGAAGATGTGACTGTATCACGGTCAGCTTTTCTCTTGAAGCGATTTTTAGAAAATATCTATAATCTTCATAAGATTTATGGAGATTAAATTGTCTAAATTGGTAGTTTATTTGATTCACATCAGCTATATGGATTTTGCCATCAGAATCAATAATTAAAAATCCATCCCATTTTTGCAGTGCTGGATTGATAATTTTTCCCTTGTTAATGGCTAATCCCGCTGGGATTTTTAAGGGAGATGTGTAGCCTCCCGTTACAATCAATCTCCTTGAACTAAAATCTTTCAAAGGTTTCAGAAAAGACTTCACGGATGTTAATACTTTCCGATTAAAAACCATACTTGCTTGATAAGCCGAATGAGAAGGTAATGATGTGAGGATATTTTTACCGCTCACACTTGAGTCATATTTTTCCTTGCCATCAAAAAAATGAGGCAGGTAATCTCTAAAAAAGTACCGATAATCATAAGGGATATTTTGCTTATGTATGTAATCTTTATATGAAGACGCATCCAGTACTTTCCCATCTAAAGACTGTATAGAGGAATAGAGTCTTTCATGGGCTTGTTGAATGCCTCCCTGATTAACTTCTTCTATGAAATTTTCATAGATTTCTATCAAGTTAAGACTGATACTCTTTTCCCCAGAACCTAAAAAATTCGAGAAAAAATTCCAAGAATTACTGTTTTGAGAGACCGTAATGCCTAACACAAAAATCAGTGGCAAAAAAATCAATTTACTCACCCTATTAATCTGTTTAAAACTACATTTTGGACAAATCATCTTTTTATCCTCTAATTGCGAGTATATACAATCAAGTTGGTTGCTGAATTAATGTTGATAGGACCTACCATCTTATGATGCAATTGGCCATTCTGATCCAAAACCTTCAGAATATCATAGGAGCCTACATCCAAATTCAGTATGGCTTCTATTTTTCTGTTGCGCTTTAACATATCATATATCTCCTCTGAAAGTACAGCCAAGTTAGATCTATGGGGAATATGGAAAATGACATGATAAAGCTGATTCGTTTTTTTATCACGAACCATAGCCAAAATACGACGCTCTCTTAATTGCTTTTTCGCATTTTTGTGATTGATCAATAATTGATCGCTGAAAGCTAATAGTTGAGTTTGAAAGAGAGTCGCCTTATATTTTTTACACCAATTAAGAAGCTTGGAGTAGTCTATCAAATTCTTATTAGGGCTCAACTTAAAAGCTTGCCCATGTCCAGTCGGTAATTTGACCGTTTGCCGTTTCAGATTTATGACCCGTATTCCACCATTTTTTTCTACAATTACTAAACCGTCTCTATCAGGCATGAGAACACCATTGACAATGTTGCCACTTTCTACCGTTAATCCTTCTGGTTGACTAGAATTATTGGTAAAACCACCACTCGTTACTAAAACAACTTTCTTGTTTTGAGTAGCAACCCAATGGTTATATTTTTGAGTAACCGTTTGTTGATTTGTTTTGTAAGCAAAATATTTGGCTTTAATGTCAGGGCGTTTTAACCAAATGCTATATCCAATATGTTTGTTATCTTTTTTGACACTCAATATATTAACCGCATAGTTGCCCCCGCCAATAGGGTAATATTTTTTGTAGTCAGATAGTTTTAATCGACTAACTTTTTCATCGCTAAAAATTTCTGTGATTTTTTTTTGTGCACGGTCCCAAATATATCCAAAATTGCCTTTTTTCAGGTTTTCGATCAATTTCTCAGAAGTACTTTGCTCTATGCTAGGGTAAGTTCTGTTCCTTTTTAGCCGTTCAATGAGTTGTTCATTATCCGGTTGCTTTTGGTCAAATTTGCCGCTTTTTATTGCCTGTTCGATTTTACGCGCTACTTTTCCGAGTATGTAATAGCCTATAATTTCATAAGCTTCATTAGCGCGACGATTGATATGTTTTTTGCGGGAACTGATATAAGCTTCCCCAATTTCTATTTTTGCTTTCAATTGCGAAAGAGACACGGGGTATAAATTAATAAAAATTTCCCCCAAGTAGTACAAAAAATCATCCCCTATTCCCTTTTTTATGTTAAGGTAATCACGATGCTTTTGAAGTATTTTAAAGTTGATGAAGGAAACCGTTTGCAAATATTCTTTATAGGGAAATTTTTGTAAAAATTTTTCATTGCTTTGGAAACTATTTTTTCCGTAGTAGGTTTTTATATCAAACGAGCTATTTTCTGTTTGCCTCGGCAATGAATGACATTTAGAAAGATAAGCAAAAGGTTTTTCTCTCTGATATTTTTGTTGGCACCATTCATCGCCACTTGGATAACGACACTTATGTTTTGGAATATTAATATCTAAACAAACGGCGAGTGCCGAATTAACAAACAACATTAATAGAATAATTAGGTATTTGACTCTCATTTTGGTGCAGCCTAAAGAAGTAAATGAACAATCGTTGTTATATACTAAAATTAACGCGAGGTGCAAGTTTTTTTCTCAAAAAATCTGTGGCCATTCCAAGATTTGATAAACACGCAGGATGTATCTATCGACTTAACGGCTCAAGCGTCGTGTTATATTATATGATAATAAATTTAGACGGTATTAAAATAATGAAATTCGAGGCGTTCGATGATGAAACTTTAAATGACTGAAATTCATCCCCAGAATAAATTATTCACTCACCTAAGGAGAAACTCACCATGATGATAGGCAATAACGTTCAAGAACAACTTGACAATTTTATGCAAGGGGTCAAACGCCGCAATCAGGGACAAACTGAATTTCATCAAGCTGTTTATGAAGTTGCTGCAACCATTATCCCTTATATTTCTGATAAGCCCATTTACCAAGAAGCCGCCATTTTGGAACGTTTGACTGAGCCCGATAGAATTATCTCTTTTCGTGTCTGCTGGGAAGATGATAAGGGGAATGTGCGTACTAATCGGGGTTATCGGGTACAACACTGCAATGCCATTGGTCCCTACAAGGGTGGCATCCGTTTTCATCATGATCTCAGCCTCAGTGTGTTGAAGTTTCTCGCCTTTGAGCAAACCTTGAAAAACAGTCTAACGGGTTTACCGATGGGCGGCGCGAAAGGGGGGGCAGATTTTAATCCCAAGGGTAAATCAGATCGTGAAGTCATGCGCTTTTGTCAGGCTTTTATGACGGAACTTTCGCGCCATATTGGGCCATTCACCGATGTGCCCGCTGGGGATATTGGAGTTGGTGCGAGAGAAATCAGTTATATGTTTGGTCAATACAAGCGTATTGCGAATGAATTTACGGGAGTCTTGACGGGCAAGGGACTGGCTTTTGGGGGGAGCCTTATCCGTACTGAAGCAACGGGTTATGGTGCTGTTTATATGATGGAAAACATGCTCAAATACCACGGACATACCTTGGAAGGTAAAACGGCTGTGGTGTCTGGTTCAGGCAATGTGGCGCAATATACGGTGGAAAAGGTCACCCAATTGGGTGGTAAAGTGGTCACGATGTCTGATTCTGGCGGCTTTATTTATGATCCTGAGGGTATTAATGCGGAAAAATTGGCCTTTATCAAAGAGCTTAAACAAGTCAAACGTGGACGTATTTCTGAATATGCCAAAGAATTTGAAGTAGAATTCCATGCGAAACAGGGGCCTTGGGCTGTACCTTGTGAACTCGTCTTTCCTTGTGCCACCCAGAATGAGTTAAATGGTCAAGATGCTGAAACTTTGATCAAAAATGGTTGTATTGCCGTTTCTGAAGGGGCTAATATGCCGACTGAACAAGAAGGCGTTAAAACCTTTCAGAAAGCCAAAATTTTATTTGTGCCGAGCAAAGCGGCTAATGCGGGTGGAGTTGCGGTGTCAGGCTTGGAAATGACCCAAAATAGTATGCGTTTGTCCTGGTCACGGGAAGAACTGGATCAACGCTTGCGTCAAATTATGATGGATATTCACTCTCAATGTGTTGAATATGGTACTGAAAATGGAGAAGTTAATTATATGAAAGGGGCGAATATTGGTGGTTTTATTAAGGTGGCTGATGCGATATTGGCTTATGGGGTTATCTAAATCTCCACTCCTTACGGAAAACTCAGAGGTTTTGAAAACCTCTGAGGTTTGGTTCAATAAACAACTATTTAGATCAGATCATATGACGGACTCAACTCCTTGATTTGCCAAACTATCAGCTATTTCATTTTCTGTATGTCCACTATGCCCTTTCACCCATTGCCAATCAATTTGATGGCGTTGAATGGCAGCATGTAGGCGTTGCCACAGGTCAACATTTTTAACAGGCTCTTTATCTGCTTTTTTCCAATCACGCTTAATCCAATTCTCAATCCATTCTGTCATCCCTTTTTTGACGTATTGAGAATCCGTGGTTAAACGCACATGACAAGGGCGCGTTAAACTTTCTAAGGCCATAATCGCGGCTAATAATTCCATACGATTATTAGTTGTATTCAATTCGCCGCCATAAAGTTGTTTTTCTTTATCATTAAAGCGCAATAACACGCCCCAACCGCCTGGTCCGGGATTTTTACGACAAGCCCCATCAGTAAAAGCCTCAACGATTGTTGTAGTCATTTAATTTAATTTCCTTTGTGTACCGACAGCTTCCGTCACTAAAGCCGGTTGAGTCCGCCATTTAGGTTTAATAGGCGTTATGGTTGTCACACGTTTTTTAGCAACCAACAGATAAACGGCACCAAAATGACCCATCCAACGTGCGCCCATTTTTTCTAAGACAGTCGTCTCATTCTTGTAAAAGGGTAGGCTAAAAAAGAAGGTTTGTTGTTTTTTTAAATCGAACCCCAGTAAAGCTAAGTAATCTTTAATATGTGAAATGGGCAAAAATCGTCCACACCAGGGGGCGGTTTTGCGTCGTGTGAAATAACCCCATCCTCCCCATAGACTCAGCGGGTTGAAACCCAATATCACTACATGCCCCTCTGGTATTAAGACTCGTTCCACTTCGCGCAAAATGTCAAGCGGTTTTTTTTCAAATTCTAAAAATTCTAAAAGATGGGGTAATACCACAACATCAATGCTATCTTGTGCAAAGGGTAAAGCATCAGCTAAAGCACACACAGCAGAATAGGGTTTGCAAATGGTTTGGGCAGATAAACTTAAAACGCAGCGGTGGCTGATGCGACTACTTTCTAATAAATAGCCATGCCCTATCCTGCCAATTTGCAACAAATGATAGCCAAATAAATGAGGTAAAATCTGTTGCAAAGCATCCGCTTCTTCTTTCAAGACTCGCCGTCCCAAAGGCGTTTGAAACCACCTATTCAACTGTGCAGGGCAATTGTTGGCCATTGTAGGTGAGAGAGATGCTTAAAAGGGTAGTTTGATGCCTGGGGGCAATCCCATGCCACCCGCCAAGCCGGATAATTTTTCTTTACTGGTTTTTTCAACTTTATGCACGGCATCATTGACAGCGGCTGCTACCAAATCTTCTAACATTTCTTTGTCTTCGGTTATGACAAGCGGATCAATATCAACACGCAGCACATCGTGCCGCCCTGTCATCACGATTTTAATCATGCCACCGCCCGATTCGCCAATGATTTCCATTTTCGCTAATTCTTCTTGAGCTTCTTTAAAAGAAGCTTGCATTTTTTGGGCTTGTTTCATTATGTTGCCAAGTCCACTCATTATTTTTCCTCGATCAAGTTAAGTTTATTCAGCCAATCTTTGAGTCAAATTCGCAAACTCCTGTTTCATTTGCTTATTTTCAAACACTAACAATTCAGGTACTTGGATATTCAGCAACAAGTCAAAAGATTTTTGGCTTGTGCGTAGTAAATTCACTAATTCACCAGAGAGTGTCACTGTTTTATAAGTGTTTTGAGCTATCTGCAAATCTGAAACCGTTTTCTCCATTGCTCTCACCATTTTACCACGTTGCCCGATTAAATGTCTTTTGTACAAAGCGGCGGTTTGTAAAGTCAAATTTTGAGCCTTAAGATTAGCTGCTAAATGCCGGCGGCGGTTTTTGTCTCGCTCTGCACGTAACAAATTCCTAGTCGTCGCGTTGGTATCTTGAACATTGGCAACAATTTTGTCTATTTTGGGCAAATATTTTCCATCAATATTGCTGATGAAAGTTTGCTGCATATGTAACAGGGTTTTTAGCAAAACGGTGTACATACCATAATAGCGTTGGCTAATTTCAACATCTTCACCCGTGTTGATGGTCAGCGTCATCAATTGTTGGCTGATTTGTTTGACGTTATCATAGACAATACTACTTTGAATAATATCGTCTCCCACAACGCTTGATAACAACACTTCCAATTGTTCTTGGTTTATAAATAAACCTTTTTCGCCAAGTTCTTGGGCAAACTGGTTTTTGAGTTTACCAATTTCCTCATAGTTTCTCTGAATCTGTTCATTCAGTTGCTCAATTTTGGCATCATAATCTTCGACCGTCTTAAGCCACGTTGATCGGACAGGAGCACTGACTTGCTTTTGGCGATATTCAGAAATGCTTTGTTTCATTTCTCGAATTTTTCTTTCAAGAACCCGGATACGTTGTCTCGTTTGATCACTGTTAGAAAGACTGAGAATGGCAACCGCTTCATCAAGCAACTCATTGATGTCGCTCTTATTATCATGTTTATCTCTCATGATCCATGCAGAGTTTGGTAGCGATTCCTGTTCTTCTTCAAGCTGTAAGACATTTTCAAGCGTCGGTGTCACCTCGTTCCAAACTTGTGCAAAGATAGCATCTTTTTCTGTTGTATATGCTGTTTTGCTTGGTTGTTTGACGAGTTTGGCAAGGCTTTCTGTGGTCGTATTCCACAATTCTACGATGAGTTCTTTAGATTTACCCCACCAAGAAAGTTCGCTGTCTTGTTCAAAAGCAACAGCGGTATTGCCTAGCATCATAAGCAATAACAATATTGCTAATCTGGTTTTAAACATCTTGGACTCCTCTAAATATGCGTGGGTTTCGATCCTACTACATTTAGTCTGTTAGTTAGAAATTCAATTGTTCTGAAAAAGTTTTTTAAGGCGATACAGATAACTGAACATTACGAATTTGTGCTTGGCACTTTTCTTTCATATAGATCACAAACGGATCATTATCAATCGCTTTGACTGCATATTCTTGATGAGACTCTTGAATAATAGCTGGCGTTTCAGTTTGAGGATGTTCGACGCGGATCTGCACACTTTGCAAATCGCTATACCGTTTTTTCAACAATTCTTCTATTTGCTTTGTTCGCTCAGGGCGTAACAAGGTTTTATGTTTAGGTGCTAAACTGAAGTGCCAAGTCTTGCTATCACGTTGTTTCAATTCGCAGTTGAGTGCGAGTTGCTTTACCATTCCAGTGACTTCTAAAGAGTTTGCTATACTTTTCCAGTCATCAGGACCACTGTTTGTCGGCGGGGGCTCAGCGATTTGAGGCGATACAGGCGGAGATGGAATCGCATAGGTAGGTGCTGATCTTTGAGGTGCGGCGTTGTCGGGGCGAAAGGCTAACATACGCAGCATGAGCATTTCAAAGCCACCACGCGGCTCTGGTGCCAACGGTAAATCGCGCCGCCCTAATAATGCGATTTGATAGAATAATTGCACATCTTCTGGTGATAACTGTTTAGCAAGCTGCAAAATCGCCTCGCCATCGAGCGCGTCAACAGTGGCGGGTACAACTTGTGCCAAAGCAATCTGTTGTAATAAAGAAAGCATATCGCCTAAAACGGTGACAAAATCGGGATTTTGCTCCGCCAATTGGCTAATCTGTTGTAACAGCCCAGGGGCATCATTTGTTGCGAGCCCCTTAATTAATTCTAGCACAACATTCTGATCAAGGTTGCCCAACATGCTGCCCACGTCTTCACTTGACAATTTGCCCGCTCCATAAGCAATGGCTTGCTCTAACAAACTTAAGGCATCCCGTAAACTCCCATCCGCTGCTTGTGCCAATAAGCGTAATGCTTGGGTTTCATAGTGAATACCTTCATCGTCAAGAATTTTTGTCAGATGTTGGATAATTTGTTCAAGTGGTAAGCGTTTAAGATTAAATTGTAAACAACGCGATAAAATTGTTGGGGGTAATTTCTGTGGATCAGTCGTCGCGAGCAAAAATTTAACATGCGGGGGCGGCTCTTCCAATGTTTTCAATAAAGCATTAAAACTATGGTTTGATAGCATATGTACCTCATCAATGAGGTAAACTTTATAACGTCCCCGTGTTGGCGCATATTGTACATTATCTAATAAATCACGGGTATCCTCAACTTTGGTACGCGAAGCGGCATCGACTTCAATTAAATCGACAAACCGTCCTTCATCAATTTCACAACAAGCCGTACATTGTCCACAAGGGTAGGCACTCACGCCCTTTTCACAGTTGAGCGATTTTGCCAAAATTCGGGCAATCGTGGTTTTGCCTACCCCGCGTGTGCCAGTGAATAGATAGGCATGATGGAGACGATCATTTTCTAGTGCATTTGTTAAGGCTCGCAAAACATGGGCTTGCCCTACCATTTCTGGAAAATTATGGGGTCGCCATTTGCGGGCTAGGACTTGATAAGCCATGTTGTTACTAATTTAATTTCATCAAGGTTAAAAAATAGGAGGGATAGCAGACACATTTTCTTCTAAATGTTGCGGATTAATCGTGCCAACAATAATACTCGTCACTCCCTTTTTAGAAAAAATAAAATCTATGTTATCTTGTATGGGATTGTGGCAAAAATGTCCACTACCCAAAGCCTTTTTTATCAACACACCTTTATCATGAGCCGCACAATAATCAATAATGGGTTCATCTTCTTTATATTGAAGATTGTGAGTCACCATCACTACGTCTGATTTTTCAGCGGCGAGTAGCCCACCGGCTTTGGTTTTTGTAGACATCCCAACAGCGCGAATCAATCCCTGTTTTTTGAGTTCTGCCAACACATCCAAAATACCATAATGATTTATTATATGGGTATCATTACCATCCGAGTGAACCAACATTATATCAATATAATCGGTTTTTAAACGCTGTAAACTTCGATGGCAACTTTGTCGGACAAATTCAGGCGTAAAATTAAAAGAGGATTTTCCATTTTCAAATTCTTCGCCCACTTTGCTACAAATCACCCAATCATGACGCTGTTCTTTAAGAAGTTTGCCAAGACGCTCTTCACTGCTGCCATAAGCCGGGGCAGTATCAATGAGATTGATACCCAGTGCTTTAGCATGAGCAATCAGATTAGCCGCTGCCTTATCATCAGGAATTTCAAAAGGCGTTGGATATTTAACGCCTTGATTTCTCCCCAATTTGACGGTACCTAAACCAATGGGGGTGACAGCGACTCCAGTTTGTGCAATAGGAATTTTTTTCATTTCATGAATTGTCTATTAACTCAAAAAACGCTTGAGCCACCTCTGGACGAGGCAACGCAGCTAACAAACTATTTAATCCAGGATACTTAGGACTAATCTGCTCTTGTCGCAACAATTCTATGACTTTATTTGCCAAATCAGGCGATAGCGTCAATTTTGTCGGCCAAGCCACAATCACATGACCACACGATTTCGCATAAGCACTATCTGGCAACATAAAATCACCTTGTTTAGGCTCAGCCCGATTGATGCGAAGACAACCCCATTGCGCCTGACTAAAATCAATCCAAGAAAATAATGCCTTCATTTCCTCTTTTGCCCTCGCGATCAATTCTGACTCCGTTTGATCAACACCTTTGGTCGCAAGCCCGCCACCCAAATACCAAATCCATTTACCATCGGGCGTCGGATGGCTAGAGACCGTTAATCGTGGGCTAGAACTTGTGGCAATGCAATGTGCATAAAGTGGATGAGGATAATCATGTTTAACCCATACTTGATGTAATGGGCGGCGCTGCATTTTTGGTTGAGTGATGGACAATTGTTGTAATAAATTTTCATTACCCTCGCCAGCCGCGAAAATAAAACGCTGTGATTGAATACTCAATAATTGACCATTATGCTGAATTTGTAAAGCCTCAACCTCATTCGTTTTGACAAAACTGGCGTGCTGCCAATCTATTTTAAAAATCGCCTCACGATAATTTTCAGCTAAAGCACTGACAACAGATGGGACATCAACGACAATTTCCTGTAAACGATAAAGTTTGCCATTAAAGGCTTTATTCTGAAAAACGGGCGGGATTTTATCTTTGGCAACCGCATTGATGCGCCCACGAATAGCGCGGCTGGCAAAAAAAGTCGTGAGCTTTGAGCCTAAACTCGCTGTTGACCATAAATAAACGTGATCGGAGAGAATTTGGGCACGGCTTAAATCCACATCACCTTGTCCCGCTAGACAGGATCGCCAATGCTTAGGCATCTGGGTAATGGTTTCAGTAATATTGGGGAGTACGCCGCCTAAAGTGTACTTCATGCCCCCATGTATCATACCCTGAGAGGCGAGAGTTTGAGCACCGCCCAAAGCCTTTTGCTCAAATAAAATGGCGTTATAGCCCAAATTGCGGAGGCGATTAAGTAGCCATAAGCCGGCAATACCACCACCAATAATGGTGATATCAACCTGAATTGCTTGTATTGTTTGGGACATTTGGTGAAAGGGTGGCAGCCCGCGCCAGCCACACCCCGGCACACACATCCGCTGCTGCCGCTGCTTCCTTCCGGACCTGACGGGGTTCACAGCTTCGTGTTGCGAGGGGACCGACACTGACCACCATTATTTGATTTGATTTGGCGGAGAGAGAGGGATTCGAACCCTCGGTACGCCTGTAAGCGCACACACGATTTCCAATCGTGCTCCTTCGACCACTCGGACACCTCTCCATCTGCAATGATGGACGGCATTCTAACAAAAAGTAGGTGCTATGTCTAGCGTAATTTTTCTCAACCTGCTATCTAATTTGTTTCTCGTTCCCACGCTCTGCGTGGGAATGCCTGCTTGGACGCTCCGCGTCCTGCTGACAATTGCTCTCTCAAGCCGCATTGTAGCAAACCTGACAAATTATTTTTTTTCTAACACAAAAACGATACTCACAATTTAATTTATACTAATATTTTCATATACTTTATCAAAATGGCCTACTTTTTGCAAAACTGCCCTGTACGCCTTGCTGAGAAAATGTTAAAGCGTACCTTGCCTTATTTAGGAGTCCAAAATTTATTTTGGACGAGTCTAGTTTAATTAAAAATGCGTCCGTCCAAAATAAATTTTGGACTCCAGAAATATTATCAAATAAAGGAAACATTGAATTATGAAAATGGTAACAGCCATTATTAAACCATTTAAACTGGATGATGTGCGAGAAGCACTCTCTGAGGTTGGCGTACAAGGTATTACGGTGACTGAAGTCAAAGGATTTGGTCGCCAACAAGGTCATACCGAATTGTATCGTGGTGCCGAATATGTGGTGGATTTTTTACCCAAGGTGAAAATTGAGGCGGCAGTGAGTGAGGACAATCTTGAAAAAGTGATTGATGCGATTACAAAAGCAGCGAACACGGGCAAAATTGGGGATGGCAAAATTTTTGTCTATGCGCTTGAGCAGACGATTCGCATTCGTACTGGTGAAACGGGTCAGGAAGCCCTTTAAGGAGAAAAAGAGTATGACAAAACAAAAATATACTTTGAAAGCTTTACTGATAATGCTTTTCGCTGCACTGCCTTCTCTGGCTTTTGCTGATGAACTGTCGGCGGGAGACACCGCTTGGATGTTGACAGCAACGGCATTGGTGTTATTTATGACTATCCCTGGCCTTTCATTATTCTACGCGGGTATGGTGCGTAGCAAAAATGTATTATCAGTATTAATGCAATGCTTTGCCATCACGTCACTGATGACGGTGCTTTGGGTCTTATATCTCTATAGTCTCGCCTTTACTGATGGCGGCAGCATAAATAGCTTTGTAGGGGGCTTGGACAAAGCCTTTCTCGCTGGCGTAGGCGTGGACAGCCTCAGTGGGACCATTCCTGAAACGGTCTTTATGACTTTCCAGATGACCTTTGTGATCATTACGCCAGCACTGATTGTGGGCGCGTTTGCAGAACGCATGAAATTTTCAGCCATGCTGATATTTATGGCACTCTGGGCAACATTTGTCTATGCCCCCATTTGTCACTGGGTTTGGGGCGGCGGATGGCTCGGTGATTATGGCGTGCTGGATTTTGCTGGTGGCACAGTGGTACATATCAATGCGGGTGTTGCAGGCTTAGTCGCCGCGCTGATGTTGGGCAAACGTAAAGGTTATCCACGAGTGGCGATGCCGCCGCACAATTTGACTTATACCATTATCGGTGCATCCATGCTCTGGGTTGGCTGGTTTGGTTTTAATGCGGGTAGCGAATTAGCCGCAGATGGCACCGCTGGTATGGCAATGGCTGTGACTCAAATTGCGACTGCCGCCGCCGCACTGGCGTGGATGTTCAGTGAATGGGTATCACACAGCAAGCCCAGCGTACTCGGTATTGCTTCTGGTGCTGTTGCTGGTTTGGTTGCCATTACGCCGGCATCTGGATATGTTGGTCCGATGGGGGCATTGGCAATTGGTGCAGCATCCGGTATTGGTTGTTTCTTTGCCGCCACTAAGTTAAAACGTCTTTTCGGCTATGATGATTCCTTAGATGTCTTTGGTGTACATGCCGTAGGCGGCATTATCGGGGCGATTTTAACGGGTGTTTTTGCCGCCACCAGTTTGGGAGGCACCGGTTTTGCTGAAGCTAATACTACAATGGCCGCTCAAGTGGTGGCTCAACTCATTGGTGTCGTTGCCACCATCATCTTTACCACGATTATGAGCTTTATCATCCTCAAGGTAATAGATATAGTCATTGGACTACGTGTTAATGAAGAGCAAGAAACTGAAGGCTTGGATATTGCACTTCACGAAGAACGTGGTTATATTATCTAAGTTTAAAAGAGTCCAAGATAAATCTTGGACTCCTACCAAAAACTATCAGGAGAATGTTTTATGAAAATGGTAACCGCCATTATTAAACCTTTTAAACTCGATGATGTGCGAGAAGCACTGAGCGAAGTTGGGGTACAAGGTATCACGGTGACTGAAGTCAAAGGATTTGGTCGCCAACAAGGTCATACCGAATTGTATCGTGGTGCCGAATATGTGGTGGATTTTTTACCCAAGGTGAAAATTGAGGCGGCTGTGAGTGAGGATAATCTTGAAAAAGTGATTGATGCGATTACAAAAGCGGCCAACACGGGCAAAATTGGGGATGGCAAAATTTTTGTCTATGCACTTGAGCAGACGATTCGCATTCGTACTGGTGAAACGGGGCAGGATGCTCTTTAATTGAGGTGAAAAAGCGATATATGACAAAATTTCAATTGAAAGGCTTACTGATTCTATTTATCGCGGCATTGCCTTCTGTGACTTTTGCTCAAGAGACATTGAGTAGCGGAAACACGGCTTGGATATTGACAGCAACGGCACTGGTTTTGTTTATGACCATTCCGGGGCTCTCCTTTTTTTATGCGGGTATTGTACGCAGCAAAAATGTCTTGTCCGTTTTGATGCAATGCTTTGCTATCACTTGTATGGTATCCATTTTGTGGGTTATGTATGCCTACAGTTTTGCTTTTGGGGAAGGTAACGATTGGTTTGGTGATTTAAGTAAAGCTTTCATGGCAGGTGTCGGTGAGAATTCCATGACAGGGGACATTCCAGAAACCGTTTTTTCTATGTTTCAACTGACTTTTGCCATCATTACCCCAGCACTGATCGTGGGCGCTTTTGCCGAGCGTATGAAATTTTCTGCCATGTTGCTTTTCAGTGCCATTTGGGTCACATTAGTTTATGCGCCCGTCACCCATTGGGTATGGGGCGGTGGCTGGCTTCAACAAATGGGTTTGCTAGATTTCGCAGGTGGCACGGTTGTGCATATTACGGCGGGCGTAGCGGCTTTGGTAGCGGCTGTTATGATGGGTAAGCGTCATGGTTTTCCACAGACGGCTATGCCGCCCCATAATTTAACCATCACAGTGGCTGGGGCAGGTATGCTCTGGGTGGGTTGGTTTGGTTTCAACGCAGGTAGTGCCCTCGCAGCGAATGGCGACGCTGGTATGGCGATGATGGTCACACATATATCAGCCTCTGCTGGCGCGATGGCTTGGATGATTGCAGAATGGGTCAGATACGGCAAGCCGAGTGTATTGGGCATAGTCACCGGCATGGTAGCCGGATTAGGCACGATTACGCCCGCTTCGGGTTTTGTTGGTCCCGCAGGCGCATTGATTATTGGTTTTACAGCCGGGCTCGTTTGTTTCAGCGCGACTAGCTTTCTCAAACGTGTGCTCAAGATAGATGATTCTTTAGATGTCTTTCCGGTACATGGAGTGGGGGGCATATTGGGGACCTTGTTGGCGGGGATTTTCGCTTCGACTGAACTTGGTATTTTCAGTGGTCAAGGTTTTGCAGAGGGCGTTTCCAGTATAGGTGAACAATTGGGTATTCAATTTGTGGGTGTGATTTCAACTATCGTTTACACAGCCGTTCTTACCTTTGTTATCCTCAAAGTAGTGGATGTCATTATTGGCTTGCGCGTCACTAAAGAGGAAGAGATTGAAGGTTTGGATATTGCTCTTCATGAAGAACGGGGTTATATTATTTAGCGGCGTTTTCAGAACCCGACGCAGAGCGTCGGGGCAAGTAGTGCGGGAGGGCGGAAATCTTCAGGCCACTAAAAAACCTTGAATCGCTGATTTTACGGATTACACGGATGACACGGATTAAAAACCTGAAAACACTCATTAGTCTTTTGATCTTTTGACTTTGACTTTGACTTTGACTTTAAATCAGCGTAATCCGTGTAATCCGTCAAACGAAGTAACGAAGTAAATCAGCGATTCAAGGGGTTTAAGTGGTATGGAGACTTCCGCCCTCCTGTACTAGAAAAATTTCAAATAGCCTGTTTTGGTTGGATTATGGGACAACTTCACTATGAACCAATTCCCAACCACTAAATATCAAGATCACTAATTTCAAATTCCTCCCCCTATTTCCTTTTATCACTTGCGGATCGGAGGCATATTGCTGCAATTGGTTTTTGGCCTCCTTAATTTTGTCTTGTAACAATTCTTTGGTAAATTCGCTGCGCGTGATATATTTGAGTTCAATCAAATAGGCATATTTAACTTTGTCATATTTGGCCACAAACGGTTCTAAGTATAAATCGACAAAGCCTTTTCCCATCTCCGCCTCAGTGTAGGTGATGTAATAGTCCGTCACATTCAGGTAAGTTAACAGGAAGGTTTGAACGACTTTTTCTCCGCTCAAAAAATCTCGAATGGATGTTTGCTTTTCCACTTCTTGAGCTAAAAATTGAAAAACGGGTTGCCATTCTCCTTTGTATGCCATCTGACGAACCAAGTTAGCAAACTGCCACAAATCAATACTGAAGACATCCACATCCTCATATCCATCACGGAGATAACCGTACATCAAGTTTTGCACAGTACGATTGGGGATAATGAGTTCATCTTCACTTTGGTAGCTTAACAAACCAAAGTAATATAATAAAGAAATGAAATTTTTGGGTTTTGTTAAATCTTCTACCGGAAAACTCGGGGCAATCTCGGCACTAATTCCCCCCGTTTCGAGAATCGATCTGAGGCGACTGAAGTTACCATTCAATTTTCTATCAAGCACGACCAAATGACGCAGTTTTTCATAATCCACTTTGACATTGGGATCAATCATCTCTTCGGGAATCGTTCCCAATTCCATGAGGTTTTGAAGAAAGTAAAGCACCATATCAGTATTAAACTGGGAACGAACGGCACTTTTTGAAAAACGGTAATTACCATACCACACTTTCATCAAAGGGAGCGTTTCATTCAAATTCGGTAAGGAGCAGCCATTATCCCGATAATATTCAAACATTTCAATGACATTCGGTTCGCTCAATCCCAAAATATCATTGAAACTTGGCAGCAAGCTAATATTGCGACCAATATTAAAACCACTGGTGACATCATCCATTGTCACGGGTGAGACACCTGTAATGAACATACGGCTAATGCCAGCGTCAACTTCGTCAACGCCTCCCTTTAACACACTAAAGAAAAATCGAAAAAAGCCAGCACCATGCGTTAACTTGTGATAGTGACCTTGCCCTGCTGTAGACAAAATGGTGTTGGTGAAATTGTCGTACTCATCAATCAGGACATAGACTTTTAACCCTTTTGTCCCAATATAACTTAAAAGAAAGTTCAACTTGCTATGTGGGGTTTTCTTCGTTTCCATCATTGAAATATACCTATCCTCGAACAAATGACGGTATTTTTCACAAAATAAAAATAAACAAGAGTCTGTATATTCTTGAAACGAGGCTTCAATCTTATCAATGTCAGAACTGACTTTAGAAAAGTTGAATTTCAGAATGAGATGGGCATTTTTTTCCGGTGTTGGGTGCTCATGAATATAGGTACCAGCAAAAAGGGCCTCAAATTCCTCTGATCGCGCAATGTCATAGTAACATTCTAGCATCGTCAATAGCGACGATTTGCCAAATCGTCTGGGACGAATTAAAAAGAGAAAGTCACCAGCGGCTTCAATTTTTGGAATGTACTGGGTTTTATCCACATAGTAAGAATCCTTTTCACGAATTTTTTTGTAGCTTGATACGCCATAAGGTATCGGTTTCATGTTTTTTGAACTCCTCTCATGATTATTCTGAAAGCTTTAATTATCTCATAAAATGCTAAAGTTTTCTATGGCATGAACAATCGTATTGAGGGGCACTTGTGCGCTTTTGAAATCATATCGATCCAGACAATCTTCCAATTGCTTTAATTCAGTGGAAAATCCCGCTCCTTTGAGTTCTGCTTGGAGAGATTTTAGGACTTTTTTTGCATTGACACGATAATTTTTAATCAATTGCTCCAATTCTCTCAATAAGGGTAAAATGGCTGACCGGTTTAATGGTCTTATCTCCTCGGTTTCAGGCTGTTCTTGCTTTGTCTCAATGAGTGTATTGATAGTTTCTAATAGTTGTGAGAGAGCATTTTCACATTTCTCGAAAAGAATATGAATATCATCTAAATTCTGTTGCCTTAGAGCGTTTTCTAATTCACGCGCTGCCTTTTGTAACTGATGTGCAGAAAGATTGCCAGCGGCTCCGTTGAGCTTATGGACTAATTGTTGAGCCCTTTTTAAATTCTGCTGCTTAAGCATATCGCGGAGAATAACAGCAGCATTTTGATAATATTTATTAAATTTGATGAGCAGATTATTAAACAATTCTTGGTTGCCGCCGCACAATTTGAGGGCTGATTGAATATCAATGCAGGGTAATTCATTAGGTAGTGTTTTTTCTAAAGGATGAGAAGTGGACTGAGGGGCGATGATTTTTCTTGGCTTAATCCATTTTGCCAGCGTGAGAGATAATTGCGACATATCAATCGGCTTAGTGAGATAATCATTCATGCCAGCCGCTAAACATTTTTCCCGATCGGAGCTCATGGCATAAGCCGTCATGGCGATAATGGGCAAGTCACTCGATTTTTCCCGAATCAGCCGACTTGCATGATAGCCATCCATTTCAGGCATTTGTATATCCATTAGCACGGCATCAAAATCTCCTGACGCAACCCTCGCCACCGCTTCTTTGCCATGCTTGGCAATTGTCACCACTAAATCTTCTTTTCTCAGTAGTTCCCGTGCCACTTCTTGATTCATCGGTTCGTCTTCAACTAACAAAATTCGTGCCCCTTTGATGTGGGTAGTTGCATTTTTAGGCACAAGGCTTTTGTCAGGCGGGATATTTGGGATACCAAAAGTGCCCGTAAAGTGAAAGGTGCATCCCTTGCCTGATTCGATCCAAATCTCTCCCCCCATCATTTTCGTTAAGCGTTTGCAAATCGCCAGCCCTAGTCCAGTACCACCGAATTGGCGGGTGGTAGACTGCTCAGCTTGAGTAAAGGCATCAAACAAATAGGGTATCACTTCTTGTGAAATACCAATACCGCTATCTGCAACGGCAAAATGCAATTTGAGTGGCTCAGTTTTAAGTTTTTTCACGCTTATTCTAATGTCGCCCGTTTGAGTAAATTTGATGGCATTGCTCGTGATATTAATGAGAATTTGCCTCAGTCGCAAGGGATCGCCTACCAGATAACGGGGTACATTTTTATCTATACTAAGGTGAAATGCTAAGCCTTTTTCTTTAATCTTCAAGCTGAACAGTTCGGACAGTTTGTCTAGTACTTCATCTAAAGAAAAATGGATGGACTCCAGGCTCAATTTGTTCGCTTCAATTTTTGAAAAGTCGAGAAAGTCTTCGATAATTTTCAGCAAATATTGAGATGAAGACTGTATTCGCGTTAGATAATCTTGTTGCGGCTTTGTCAGTTCGGTAGATAAAGCGAGTTGCGTGAAGCCAATGATGGCATTCATGGGGGTGCGGATTTCGTGGCTCATGTTGGCGAGAAAGGCACTTTTGGCACGGTTAGCGGCTTCGGCGGCTTCTTTCGCTTTTTGCAATTCATTCTCTGATTGTTTGCGCTCGCTGATGTCCCTTACCACTGCCACCGCCCCTGTAAATTGAGCATCCGAAAACATTGGGGATAGTTTGACAGAAAACCATTTAATTTTACCGCCAATCTTTATCCAATATTCATATTCAGCCACTTCTCCTTTTTTGTTCTTTTCAAATGCTTTGATAAATAGCTTATTAATATGAGAAGGCATGATCTCTATGTGTTTTTTGCCTATAATTTTATCAGGTGATACATATAAGCCTTCAATAGACGGCGTGTGATGAAATATGAACTCAGCCTCGCTGTTAAAGACAAAAACATAATCGACCATAGAAGATAGGATGCAGTTAAGTTGAGTTTGGGATTTCCTGAGCGCTTTTTCTACCCGCACTCGCTCGGCAATTTCTTGTTGGAGTTGGGCATTTTGCCGCTCCAGTTGCTTTTGCAAATTGTGGATAGTTGAATTTTTGTGAGTCATTGCTTATTTCTGGTATTTTATAGGAACTACAGGGATTAATTAGCCTCGCATGTTTATATAAGCGTTATATAAGCGTTTATCACGAATATAATAAATATAAATATTGAAAAAAATAACACAAAAAAAAGAAAATTATTTTATATAAGCAAGGAGAAATCCAAACCTTATCGAGTTTTTGTTTTTGTTTATAAGCTTTTATAAGCCGTTTTATAAGACATTAAGGCGCATTTTCTATATTTTTTTGACTTTTTTTTTATATATCTTATTGAAATAATTATAATTATTATTATGGAATGAAATTTGCCTAGATAATATAAATACAATTTAACAAAGGTATTGTTAATGAACCAGATTAAAAATTATTATAGAATTTTGCAAGTGAGCAACTTTGCACAGCCTGAAGTGATAAAAGCAGCGTATAAAGTGCTGATCCAAAAATACCATCCTGACAAAAACCCGTCAAAGGATGCGATAAAACTCACCTTGGAAATTATTCAAGCTTATAAAGTCCTTGGAAACCCTAAAACGCGAGAGATTTATAATAGGACTATAGGAATTCCAAGGGCTAATCACGTTAGAACAAATGGTTTAGTCACTCGGGAGAGAGCCATAAAGATGCTCACTAGCCAAGAGCCAGGCATAAGCGTGTGGAATCAATTTCGAGAGCATAATGGTAATTATGTACCTGATCTCAGTGGTGCCAATTTAAAGGGGGTTAATTTAAGCTCGGCTAATCTAAGCAGTGTTAGCCTTAGCGCTGCTAATCTTCAAGGTGCGATTCTAAGGTACACCAATTTTACGAATGCCAATCTTGAGGGGGCAAATCTGAGTGGAGCCATTACTTATGATGCTTGTTTTAAAACCGCTATGCTTAGCCATGCTAATTTAAGGGCTATAAAAGGGTATAGAGCAAAAACTCAGAATCATTGTATTACCAATTTTGAAGGTGCTAATTTAACGGGGGCTGATTTTGAATCCGCCAATTTAGAAATGGCTAATCTGAAAGATGCTAATGTCACAGATGCTATTTTCCTCAACACAAAGTTGGAATATGCCAAATTAAAAGGCGTTAAACTTTATCTTGCGCTCGAACTGAGTGGGGCTAAACTGCCTTTTTTAGAATGATTGCCTTTTCAAACAGAAGATCGAATAAAGTATAACAGACTTGCGCGGTATTCAAAAAAAACCCCGCTTTTTTTTTGTCCAAGATAAATCTTGGACTCCTATTTTGTTTTATGTTAAATTGTGTTCTTATGCTCTAAAAACTTGTAGAGTTTACTATGAACAAAACTAAAAATTGGTATAAAATTTTGCAAGTGAGCAACTTTGCAGAATCTGAAGTGATAAAGGCGGCGTATAAGACTCTGATCCAAAAATACCATCCTGACAAAAACCCCTCAAAGGATGCGACAAAACTCACCTTGGAAATTATTCAAGCTTATAAAATTCTTGGAAATCCTGATAGGCGAAAAGATTTCGATAGAAGTATGGGATTTTCAATGAGTAGAAGTCAAGGAAATGCTTCAGTCAATCGGGATAGAGCCATAAGGATGCTGACTAGCAAAGAGCCAGGGATAATTGTCTGGAATCAATTTCGATCTCATAACAGTAATAAGGTACCGGATTTGAGTGGTGCCAATTTGAAGGGGGCTAATTTAAGCTCGGCTAATCTAAGTTATGTCAGTCTTTGCGGTGCTAACCTTCAAGGTGCGGTTCTAAGGTACACCAATTTTACGAATGCCAATCTTGAGGGGGCAAACATAAGCCAAGCAACGACTTATGATGCTTGTTTCATAAAGGCTAACCTGAGTCATGCTAATTTAAGGAATATCAAAGGGTATAGCTCAAGTGGTAGAAATTCTCATATCACCAACTTTGAATACGCTAATTTAACCTGTGCTGATTTTGAATCCGCCAATTTAGAGCAGGCTAATTTGAAGGATGCTAATGTCACAGATGCTATTTTCGTCAACACAAAGTTGGAATTTGCACAATTAAAAGGTGTTAAACTTTATCTTGCACTCGATCTGAGGGGGGCTAAGATTTCTATTTTAGAATAGAAATGAGAAGTCAGACCACCTCTGCTTCAAAAAGATGCCTTGGGATAAATCCCAAGGCGGTACATGAACTCAGTTCCATGAGAAAAATATTTCTTGTTCAGCATAAAGTCTCCACAAATAAATGCCCGCCATGGAAACTCGAATGACTGTACCCATCCGTTTTGCCTGCGTATTAAATTCAGGCTGACAAAGTAATCGACGTATAAAAACTGCCGCTTCATACCGTGACACGGACAAATAAACAAGACAATAGCGAGCATGACACAAGTGACGTTGATAAAAATCATCATCACGGCTAAAAAAAGTGGGTTGACGTTTTCTCATTAAAAAGGTAATAATTTCGTCGTCTTTTATCCCCTTTCTACTAATATCATAACCTATTTGTTGAACTTTAACACGCCACAGTTGTAGAATTTGACGTTGATGCTCTGGAATGTTTTCATCTAAAATATTCACGCTGCCTTTTGCTCCAAAATATATTCATTGGCATGTTCAAGAAAAGCATGACTCGCTAATTGCAGCGTTTCAGTAATCGCCTCTTTTGTAATGTTACCATGCCAGTCTTCAATAATGCTCTCCCATGCCATTCCACTAGCGAGTTGTTCCAAGACATCTTCTACAAATATACGTGTTCCTCGAAAAGTTGGCTTGCCATGACAAATACTAGGATCAGTGACAATATAACGACCGATAAATTTGTTTTCCATACATTTCATTTTAATTTTTAAGGTTCCAATGGTTATGAAATTATAGTCATTTTAAATCAGTAAGTAAACTGAAAAATTTATCGGAAAACCTGCTAAAATTAATCCCAAAGAAGTGTGCAATTGCGGTAAACTGGCGATTGCCAATTGTATATGTCAAAAAATCCTATTTTATTTTCTTTAAGAAATAGGATTTTTTATACAGTTATTATTTTCACTTATTTTTTGTCAATCTAATAGGAAAAATAAAAATGATTGAACGCTATGCACAATGGATCATCCGTTGGCGCTATTTTATTGTCCTTGCAACTCTCGTATTGGTTGCTCTCAGCTTTTTTGGTTTTCCGCTGCGATTTGATACCGACTATCGGGTATTTTTTAGCGAGGAAAATCCCCAACTCGTCGCTTTTGAGAATTTACAAGATACCTATACTAAAAATGACAATGTGATGTTTGTCTTAGCCCCAAAAGATGGGCAAGTATTTACTAACAAGACTTTGGATACGGTGGAATGGCTCACTAACGAGGCGTGGCAAATTCCCTATTCTATCCGCGTCGATTCGATCACCAATTTTCAATATACCTACGCTGAAGAAGATGATCTCATCGTTGACGATTTAATCACTGATGCCAAGACGCTCTCCAAGGCAGACATGGCACGAGCCAAGAAAATTGCCCTCAATGAGCCACAATTGGCGAACAAGTTGATTTCACAAAAAGCGCATGTCACAGCGGTCAATATCACCGTCCAATTGCCAGGGCTGGAACCTGACCATGAAGTGCCAGAAATAGTCGCCTTCGTCCGCGATCTCGCAGACAAAGTACGTGCCCAGCATCCTCATATTGATGTTTATCTCACCGGTATGGTGATGATGAATAATTCCTTTCCAGAAGCTTCTAAATCAGACTTGGGCACCCTTATCCCCGCCATGTATATTGTGATCCTCATTATGTTGTGGCTGTTGTTGCGAGGTTTTTCAGGGATTTTCGCCACTTTTTTAGTGATTTCATTTTCCATCATCTCCGCTTTGGGGTTGGCGGGATTATTTGGCATTGCCTTAACAGGTCCTTCAGCCAGCGCACCTACGATGATTCTCACCTTAGCCGTCGCCGATAGTGTACATTTCTTGGTGACTCTCCGCCACGAAATGCGAGACAATGGGCGGGAAAAATATGAGGCCATTGTAGAAAGTTTACGTGTCAACTTTCAGCCCATTTTTTTGACCAGTTTAACGACGGCTATTGGCTTTTTAAGTATGAATTTTGGCGAAGTGCCGCCTTTTCGGGATTTAGGTAATATTGTGGCGATGGGTGTCACGATTGCCTTTATTCTGTCTATCAGCTTACTCCCCGCACTCATGGCCATTTTGCCGGTACGTCCGAGACGACAAACTGCCAAAACGATTCAGGCGATGGATCACTTGGGTGAATTTGTTGTGCGGAGACGACAGGCTTTGTTATGGGGCATGGGAAGCCTTATAATTTTAACAGTGGTTTTCGTGCCACGCAATGAGTTGAATGATGACTTTGTAAAATACTTTGATGAAAATTTTGCTTTTCGCCGTGCCACCGATTTTGTCACGGAGAATCTCACCGGTTTATATGATATACAGTATTCTTTAAGTGCCGGCGAGCCTCAAGGTATCAGCGATCCGCTATTTTTGCGAAAGGTGGAAGATTTTGTCCAATGGTATCGGCAGCAGCCAGAGGTGATGCACGTTAACACCATCACGGATACTTTTAAGCGGCTTAATAAAAACATGCACGGCGATGATGATGCCTATTACCGCCTACCAGAAGAGCGTGAATTAGCGGCGCAGTATTTATTGCTCTATGAGATGTCTTTGCCTTATGGTTTGGATCTCAATAATCAAATTAATATAGATAAGTCTGCCACGCGAGTGGCTATCACGACAACAACGCTGTCATCCAATGAGGTACTCGCCTTGGAAGAACGCGCCCAAGTATGGCTTAAAAAGAATGGTCTGCCCTCCATGCAGGTGCCGGGTACCAGCACGACGATCATGTTTGCTAATATTGGATTTCGTAATATCCGAGGCATGTTATTCGGTGCCACAATGGCGTTGGTGTTGATCTCTATCATTCTGATTGTCGCGCTGCGCTCTCTGAAATTTGGACTGATAAGCCTGATTCCTAACCTCGCGCCAACGGCGATGGCCTTTGGTTTATGGGGTATGCTAGTGGGCGAAGTGGGCTTGGGGCTATCAGTGGTGGCAGGGCTAACCATTGGTATTGTGGTTGATGACACGATTCATTATTTAAGTAAATATCTACGTGCCCGCCGCGAAAAAGGATTGTCTCCAGAGGAAGCGGTGCGCTATGCTTTTCGTAGCGTGGGATTGGCATTATGGGTCACTTCGCTTGTGTTGATTGCCGGCTTTTTAATTTTGTCCCAGTCCCATTTTCTTTTGAATTCCACTATGGGTATAATGACTGCTGTGACTATTGCCTTGGCTTTGATGGCTGATTTTCTGTTTTTACCACCATTGTTAATGAAACTTGAGGAAGAAAAAGCATGAAGCGATTGTTTTTATTTTTTTTATTGACTTTATTTATACCGTTGACAACGACAGCGGGTTCGTTTAAAGAGCAGCAACTGGAGCAGGCTATCAGCAAAGCGAAAACCCGCCAAGCAAAGGGACTTGCGATTACGCGGATGGCTGACTATCGTGATTCTGGCTGGGGCGATTCTGAGGCCAATATGGTGATGACTCTACGCAATCGGAGTGGTCAAAAAAGTATTCGTCATCTGCGCGTCAGAAATATGGAAGTCACTGGGGATGGTGATAAAAGTTTGTCGATCTTTGATCGGCCCAGAGATGTTAAAGGTACCGCCGTATTGACTTGGTCTCACGCGCTAAAGCCTGATCACCAATGGATTTATCTGCCCGCCCTCAAGCGGGTTAAGCGTATTAGTTCCAAAAATAAATCGGGACCCTTTATGGGCAGCGAATTTGCTTTTGAGGACATCGCTTCGCAGGAAGTGGAGAAATACACTTACAAATATTTGGGGAGTCAGGTGTTCAATAAGATGAACTGCTATGTGATTGAGCGTTATCCTGAGTATAAACATTCTGGCTACAAACGCCAACAGGTCTGGATCGATAAAAAACATTTCAATGTCCAAAAGACGGTTTTCTATGATCGCAAAAATGCCTTACTCAAGACATTGATTTTTAAGGGTTACAAGCCTTACGTGGTGAATGGCAAAACCTATTGGCGTACAGAGAAGATGTTTATGAAGAATCACCAGACGGGTAAAAGTACGCTGCTTGAATGGGAAGACTATACTTTTAATAAGGGATTTACGGTTCGGGATTTTGATAAAAGTACTCTGAAACGGGTGCGGTAAGTGTATTTTGGAGCACCAAAGCTAAAGCTTTGGACTCCAAAATATCAGGTGTAGGCGAGCTTAACCAGTACTCCATCCTCTAGGTCGTCTCATGCCCGCAATTTTGCAAGCCTGCTTGACATAACCATAAGGAAATAATTCAAATAAACGCCTTCTAGCCTCTTTTTTCCCGATTTCGAGTTCTTCAGCTAGGTATTTGATAACAAAACGAGCATCAGGAATAATCCGGTGCTCATTGTAATAATCCCGCATGAATTTTATGACATTCCAATGCAGATCAATCAGTTTTATTTCTTCTTCCTCTGCCAATTGTTCTGCTACTTTCTCATTCCAGTTGTCTGGCTGAACCAAATAACCTTCTTCATCTCTTTGAATGGATTTGCCATTCACTTCAAGTACACTCATTATTTACTATCCTCTATTATATAGATGTTCAGATAAATAATTACGCTCAGGGCAACCACAAGGGATTGCCTTCCGAGGCAAAAGTTTTCGCGCGCGAAAACTTTTGCCTCGGAAACAGGCGAATATTGTATGTAGGGGCAATCCTTTATGGTTGCCCTTTGTGACATTAAATTACTTTTTCTGAAAAACTACTCACCACCTATCGCTGCACTCGGATCAACTTCATACAACGCCGGCAAAGAATGGGCTATGCCCTTGTGGCAATCAATACAAGTTTGATTTTCGTCAAAACCTTTGATGTGTTGTTTGACAGCACGTTGCCCTTGTTTGGTATAGTCCATTGAATCCTTATCATGGCAGTTGCGACATTCCCTAGAGTCGGTCGCTTTCATCGTTGCCCAAACATGTCTCGCCAATTCTAGGCGCTTTGCTTCAAACTTTTCTGGCGTATCAATCGTGCCCAGGACCTTGTGGAATAACTCATTGCTCGCTTGGATTTTGCGTACTACCTTGAATATCCAATCTTTAGGCACATGGCAGTCGGGGCAAGTGGCACGTACGCCTGTGCGATTGTTGTAGTGAATCGTATCTTGATACTCTTGATAGACATTTTCTTCCATTTCGTGACAGGAAATACAAAACGCTTCCGTATTCGTCACTTCCAAGGCCGTATTAAATCCTCCCCAGAAAATAATACCAGCCATGAAGCCAAGGACTAACATGCCGATCGCCAGTGAACGTGTATGGTTTTTCCAGTCCTCTGCTGAAATCTTTTTCTGAGGTGCTTGATTATTGCTCATAGAAAATTATCCTCTTTCCGCATTATCGTCGTAGAGTCTGTACGGGTTGAAATGTATTTTCTACCAAGGGTTTTGCCTCGACTTGGGGGACGTGACACTGAGTACAGAAATAACGCCGAGGGGCAATATTGGCTAATTCGTTGCCATCCCGATCTTTGAAATGAGTCAGGCTAACCTTAGTCGCGTTTTTTTTGGGAGCATTGGCCCAACTATGACAGGTAAGACATTTGTTGTATCTCAATGTGATTTTATACCCCTCAATCTTATGAGGAATCATGGGCGGTTGTTGCACATAATTGCGCTGGATCGGATCATGATCAGGCGGCAACCTTTTCCAAGTGGGCGTTTCAGAAGCAGCCTCAGTGGCGTTGCTACCCCGTAAGGACTGTGGTCCTTCTTCCATGCCCCAGCCTTCTTGTGACTGGGAAACTTGGGGAAGTGCTAAAACTAAAGTGAATAAAAAAAATGATTTTTTCATAAAAACATTCTCCTTAATTTTCTCGTTCCTTTGCCTCGCGTCAATGCCATCGCCTAACAGGGGCAACCACAAGGGATTGCCCCTACAGAGGACCGCATTTTATGTTTCCGAGGCGAAAACTTTTGCCTCGGAAGGCAATTCTTTATGGTTGCCCCTGTTAGGCGATGGCATTTTTGCGAGGCAAAGGAACAAGAGAAAGTTAATTGCTATTAAATCGAGTACTGAAATTAAAAACATCTCGATCACAAATGTCAATACATTGACCACAATTGGTACAATTAGGTGACAAAATCACTGGACTTTGTTGCCCTTTGAGTGCTGGTTTGATGACTTGGGGTTCTGGACAGACTTTGAAACAATCCATACAGTCGTCACACTGTTCGCGTTTGCTGGCACTGATCCGCAATAGACTGTATTTTCCCAGTAGGCTATAGAATGCTCCGACGGGACATAGGTGACTACACCAGCCCCGTTTGCTCATCAAAAGGTCAAAAAGAAATATCGCGACGACGATGCCCCACGCTAAGCCCATGCCAAATATGAGTCCACGATAGACCATAGAGACGGGATTTATCAATTCCCAAGCAATGGTGCCGGTTAGCCAGGCTACAATGAGGCTTATAGCTAAGAGCCAATAGCGCGTTGCGCGGGAAATTGAGGTGCCTCCTTTGATATTTAAACGTTCACGCAAATTGGCTGCCACGTCAGTGACAATATTGATCGGACACACCCACGAACAATAGACGCGCCCTCCGACGATCAGGTAGAAAATCAATACTATCAGAGCACCCGTCAGTGCTGCCGTTTCCAGCGTCTGTCCAGCAAACAGGGATTGGAGCAATACATAAGGATCAGTGAGTGGTAATACGTCTAAGGTGAGACTGGAAGCTAGATTGCCTTTGACTATCCATATTCCAAACCAAGGACCCAGTAGAAACAGGCTCAGAATGATGAGTTGAGTCAGTCGCCGTAATAATAGCCACTTGTAATGGCTAAACCAAACTTTCATAGCCCCTCCGGTATCTTGGGAAGGTTAAGCCCGTTGTCCGGCATTCTATCAGGGAGATCAAGCACGTCTTTTACCAAGCTCCCCCCAGCTTTCTCTTTTTCTTTCCAACCCAAGCGGTAATGGTGCCCCAATTCCCCTTTCACTAATTGTTTAGGAAATACTTTTATGGCCGCAACCGGTAAAACACAGGCTCGTTCACATTTACCGCAACCGGTGCAATATTCAGAATGTACCACCGGGAGAAATAGGGCATGTTTGCCACTGCGTCGGTTATGTTGCATATCCAAGGTAATCGCTTCATCAATCAGCGGACAAATTCGATAGCATACATCACAACGTAGCCCCAGGAAATTGAGACAAGTCTCATGATCCGACAACACTGCCAGCCCCATGCGGGCATCATTAATATCGGTCAGTTCAGGCTCTAAAGCCCCAGTAGGACAGGCTTTGACACAAGGAATGTCTTCGCACATTTCACAAGGAATGTCACGCGCTAAGAAATAAGGTGTCCCTAAAGGGATTTTTTCTCCAAGCTCTGCTAAGCGCAATGTGTCATAAGGACAATCCCGTACACATAATCCACAACGAATACAGGCACCTAGAAAATCCTCTTCGGGCAAGGCGCCTGGGGGTCTGATCGCGTAGGCGGGCAGTGAACTGGCTTGACGGGCGTACAGTGCCAAGCCAGCACCAAAAAGGCTGACGCCGCAAGCAGTAATGGCTGTCTCAATGAGAAAGCGTCGACGGTTGAGGGAGTCCATTGTTAACCCCTTTCAATTTTCACTGCACATTTTTTGTAGTCGGTTTCTTTTGAAATGGGACAAGTCGCATCTAAGGTTAATTTGTTGACCAATCGACTGGCATCAAACCAGGGAATAAAGACAAGACCTTCTGGTGGTCGATTACGTCCCCGTGTTTCAACTTTGGCCGTAATTTCACCGCGTCGCGTTTGGAGCTTAGCGGTCATTCCACGTCGCAAGCCTCGTTTTTTAGCATCTTTACGGTGCATAAAGACAACAGCATCCGGGAAAGCTCGGTAGAGTTCAGGCACACGCCGCGTCATGGAGCCTGAGTGCCAGTGTTCTAAAACACGCCCTGTGACGAGCCATAAATCATATTCATCGTCGGGCACTTCCGCTGGCGGCTCATAGGGCAAGGCAAAGATTTTCGCTTTGCCATCGGGGTTGCCGTAAAATTGTATGCCCGCTCCTTTTGGTACATGGGGATCGTAACCTTCGCGGTAACGCCACAGGGTCTCTTTGCCATCGATCACTGGCCAGCGTAGTCCACGCGATTGATGATATTGGTCAAACGTGGCTAATTCATGGCCTTTTTTCGGGCCTTCTAAGCCGAATAGGCGATATTCTTCATAAAGTCCTTTTTGTAGATAAAAGCCAAAATGTTCCATTTCATCGTTATAGTAAACGTTGCCCACCGGGTCTTTCACTTCTTGTTTAGGATATTTGTCAACCTGCCCATTCGCAAACAGGATGTCGTACAGGGTTTTACCCCGATATTCAGGTTTTTTGGCAATTAGCTCTTCAGGCCAAACTTCTTCTACTTTAAAGCGTTTAGAAAATTCTACCGTTTGCCAAAGATCAGATTTGGCCTCTCCCGGTGCCTTAACTTGTTGCCGCCAAAATTGGGAGCGCCGCTCGGCATTACCATAGGCGCCTTCTTTTTCCGTCCACATGGCGGTGGGTAAAATCAAGTCGGCTGATAGGGCAGTGACGGTGGGATAGGGGTCGGATACAACAATGAAATTATCGGGATTACGGTAGCCGGGCAAAGTTTCTTCATTTAAGTTGGCAGCCGCTTGTACGTTATTCGTGCATTGCACCCAGTAGGCATTGAGTTTGCCATCTTTGAGCATACGATTTTGCAACACGGCATGATAGCCCGGCTTTGGTTCGATAGTCCCTTCGGGCAATTTCCATATTTTTTCTGAAAAATCACGGTGTTCTTTTTTCTTGACGACTAAGTCAGCGGGTAAACGGTGGGCAAAGGTGCCGACTTCGCGGGCGGTGCCACAGGCTGAAGGTTGGCCGGTCAGAGAAAATGGGCCATTGCCGGGTTCGGAGATTTTGCCGGTGAGCAGGTGGATGTGGTAGCACATTTGATTAACCCATGTGCCACGAGTATGTTGGTTGAATCCCATCGTCCAGTAGGAGGTGACTTTAATCTTGGGATCGGCGTAGAGTTTTGCGAGGCTTTCTAATTTGTCTTTGGGCACGCCAGACAGTTCATGAACATAGTCGAGGGTGTATTTAGCGACAAATTTTTTGTACTCTTCAAAAGTAGCTGGTTTAGAACCGCCCGCCTTTTTAGCGTTTTCAGCCGCCTGTTCTCTCGGATCTTCTGGACGTAAGCCATAACCAATATCGGTATTACCAATACGGAAATTAACGTGTTTTTTGACAAATTCTTTGTTGACGTTACCACTTTGGATGATGTAGTTGGCAATATAGTTGAGAATAGCCAAATCCGTCTGTGGCTTGAAAACGATGGGAATATCTGCTAAGTCAAAGTTGCGATTTTTAAAAGTCGATAAAACGGCGACTTTAACATGTGAGGCTGTCAAGCGGCGATCTGTGAGACGTGACCATAAAATGGGGTGCATTTCTGACATGTTGGCGCCCCATAAGACAAAGGCATCGGCATGTTCTAAGTCATCATAACAGCCCATGGGTTCATCGGCACCGAAAGTACGCATAAATCCACCAACCGCAGAGGCCATACAGTGACGTGCATTGGGGTCGATGTTGTTGGAGCGAAAACCGGCTTTCATGAGTTTGACACCGGCGTAGCCTTCCCAGATTGTCCATTGTCCTGAGCCAAACATGCCAACGGCACTTGGGCCTTTTTCTTTGAGCGCATCTTTGAATTTTTCAGCCATAATGTCAAAGGCTTGATCCCAAGAAATGGGGGTAAATTCTCCCTCTTTGTCATATTCTCCGTCTGTCATACGCAACAGGGGTTTGGTCAATCGGTCTTTTCCGTACATTATCTTGGACAAAAAGTAGCCTTTTATACAGTTGAGTCCACGATTAACGGGTGCATCGGGATCGCCTTGCGTTGCCACAACGCGATCATTTTGGGTGCCGACGAGTACGCTGCAACCGGTACCACAGAATCGACAAACGGCTTTATCCCAACGGATTTTGTCTTTTCCGCTAGCGGCAATCGCTGTTTGGGGGAGAGTCACGCCGGCGGCGGCAGCGGTTGCCGCGATAGCATTTGCTTTGATAAACTCTCGTCTGGTTATTTTCATATTGAGATTTCCTCTTCAAAGTCCTCATCGTCATTACCATACTGGTAAACCATAGCAGCGGAAATCACGCCCTCACATTGGTGGAGGTTAAGTGCCCTATCCGCGACCACTTTTTCATCGTCATCCTCAATCGTGACAATTAAACGCCCGTTTTCTGTGACGGCGTGGATTTCCACACCGGGGATTTCCATCAGGCGTGTTTTGATTTCATCTGCCTGTTCAGGAATCGTATGCACCAGCACACCAGAAATATTCATAAATTTTCGCTGTCCAAGATAAATCTTGGACTCCTTTAAACTGGATGATGAATGGTAATTGCCGTGATTGGACAAGCTTGATAACAGGCACCACACCCATTGCATTGATCAATGTGTACATCAGGGATAGGTACTTTTGCTATTGTAAAATAAATCGCCTCTACTTCACAACTATCACGACAACTAAAACAGATAACGCCTTGTTGCGTTAAACAATTGTTTTTTATGTGGGATTTAAGGGGCCAAGGTGGGGTACGTGTGGTTTGTAGGGTTTCATTGGGACATTGTTCGACACAGCGTTCACAAAATGTGCATTCTCCGTGCTGAAAGTTGACTTGGGGGTATCCTCCGCGCCCTTTTTCTAAGATATTTTCAGGGCAGGCTTTGATACATTCTCCGCAACGCTCACAAGTGTCAATAAATTCGCTTTCACTATTTGACCAAGGTGGACGTAACGGTTGTTGTTGTTTGCCACGGAAATCACCCCGCAGAAATTGTAGTCGGTTGATGGACATGAGACTTTGAGTTTCGCGTTTTTGATTTACTTACTACAGGGATTTTTTTTTAGCAGGGATAAGTCAAAACCTTAACTACAGGGATTTTTTTTTAGCAGGGATAAGTCAAAACCTTAACTACAGGGATTTTTTTTTAGCAGGGATAAGTCAAAACCTTTACGACAGGGATTTTTTTTTGACAGGGATAAGTCTAAGACCCTAGGACTTACGCATTGACAAAATAATTTTTTTATTTTCTCCTTGGAGTCCAAAGCTTTAGCTTTGGACTCCAACTCGTTTAAAAATATTAAGGCTTTGTTTTTATTAACAAACATAAAATTTTTCAGCTGTCAATGCGTAAGTCCTAGACCCACCGCGAGCAGAATAAAAATTGGCTGTCGTAAAGGTTTTGACTTATCCCTGCTAAAAAAAAATCCCTGTAGTAAAGGTTTTGACTTATCCCTATAGTAAAGGTTTCACGCCTTTCTTAGAACTTAAAGACCAAAGTGTTTTTCCATTCCCAAGCATCATCATCATTGGCGGTATTGCCGTTCACCAACAATAATGTTGCATCACCCGGCATGAAGTAACCGAATCTTGAAGAGAAAATGAGCTTTTTATAAAGCTTCCATTTGAAGATCGCATCAACTTCCTGACCAATATCATCACTGAGCTGTGATGTAGGCCCATCTGCATTCCATCCATGCACATCTTCTGTCGCCATCATGTAGCTATAAGAACCGAAGATGGACATGGATTTACTAAGGGCAAAGTTAGCATAGAGTTGTACTGCTGTGGTATTTTCAAACTCACGATAGCCTTTGGTATTCGGTGCACCGATACCTTGAGGAGTGATACCCGCGACATCTGGCATAATGGAATCTTCCCAAACTTCGGTGAAATAGAAGAAACCCTGTGTTTTCAGCTTGGTAATATTACCCTCACCGCTAGTCGGATCATCGTCACCAGAGCCAATGCCGAATTTTACGCCCACATTGCTCTTACCACCCTCACCGAAGCCCAACTTGGCATCGAGGTAGGCCGTATAACCTTCTAAGTCACCGTTGTTCTTATCATTTTTGTTGCCATTATAAGTCTCATTAGCAATATCATCTTGCCCGCTCAGATAGTTGAATTCACCATTCAATGTAACACTACCCATCTTAAAAGTGGCAGCCCCACCAAAAATATTCAATTCGGTGACTTGCGGCGTAAAACGTGGTCGAGCATAACCCAAGCCTTGGGTAATATAGGCAGAACCATCATCATAGCCTTCATCTGCATAATAGACATACCAGGCACTGAGATTATTCCCACCCATCTTATGATCAAAGGCAATGGAGAACATATTGGCATCATCGGTACTGCCTTCATCATTGAGGCTGTTTAAGGATTGATCACCAACAGGTGTTACACCCTGACCGGTTAAATCGACATCCCCCTCAAAAGGCTTTGCTAACGAAATACTCAGTTTAGAGTTCCCCATAGGGGCGATGAACCTAATGCCATCAAGATCATCGTCTAACACCAACTTATTACCTAATGCGTGGTGAAAACGGCCCACCATGACACGACTTTCGGTATTGGGCACACGGAAATCTAAATAAGCATGGTCAACATGCACATCAAAAAAGGTCCCTTTATCGTAGAATTGCCCCCCATCGACACTCTTATCACCGGCATTATCCACACCCCACCAGCCTTGCGCCAAATCAAAACGGGTAATCGCCTTGATGTCATCATTGTCATCGGCAAGAGATACTTTCAATCTCAACATTTGAACAACATAATTGTCATTGTCACTACCAAACGAATCTTTCTTTTTCCCAAAAAAGAAACTATTTTGAGAAATCCCCCAAACATTATAGACACCGTTAATCTCCGTATTAACGGCAGATGCGGGCGCCGCACATAAGCCTGTCGCAAGAACGAGTGCCCCTGCCAGAGGCTTTAACATTGATCGTCTGTGTTTTTTACCACAATAATTGGTTGGTTCAAAGTTCATATTATACAACCCCTATTTCAATTTCATAAAAAAAAACTACAATGTATATACAAAAACTTTTCTCTCTGTGGCTACCGAAAATGCTAGGAACATGGCAACAAATAACGCGATAATCGTGCATTGAGCCCAAGTTTCTGCCAGTTGGGAACGATGCGTATAAAACTGACGCTTTGAAATACATTTTATTTATAAATAAAATAGTTACAAATCACACTTAAAGTGAGATAAAACTTAAATAAATGCGACTAATCGCTTGAATTTACATAGAAATTAATTTTTCAAGGCGTAAGTTTTAGCCTGTATTATTTTTTGCGATGCCCCCTAAGTAATACCCGTTTTTTTTTAAGGATTCCACAATAGCATAAAAATTACACAAAAAACAAGGTATGTTATAACATATTGATTAACAATAGTTTTTATGAAAACACTGCTGCAAGCTACGCCTTGCACTCCAGATAAAATGTGACATTGTCGTTTGGAGTAGCTTGCACGCAAGGTATAAAAATTTTTTTAAACAAACAATTAAAAATATTAATAGGCTAGTACAGAATACGCCTTGCAGGCAGGAAAATTTAATAATATAATTAAATTTTAATATTTTCAGGAGTCCAAGATTTATCTTGGACATCTTTGTTAAAAGGAATAGTAATATGAAGCCAGCCGCAAGGGAAATTATCACCCCTCGCCCGAAAATGTCTCTGACGATTCCACCGGGTATGGCACCTGTGGAATTTTTTAATAGTCCCGCTAATTTAAAAAATTTAGCTGAAGAAAACGGTTTATTTCGGACACCTGAAAATCTGTTGATGTATCGCAAGTTGATCGGTCACAGTATCGAATTTGATACTTCAATCATTTTAGATACTTCCAAACGCATATTAGATCCGTTGGGCCGACCCGTCAGACGTGATCAGATGTCACGTCAACAAAAGAAAGTTTGGAACAAGATGACTCGTATTTTGTTTGATTATATGCTGGAAAAATACCCTGATCCCGCGCAACACTTAATTCTTGGTGGTGAAGCCAGCTTAGATGCGACTTGGCCATTGAATAAGCCTGGGGTGCCCAGTATTCGTATGATCCATAACCATTTTATGGTGTTTCCGATGGCGGATTTGGAAAGTGCTAAAGATGCGAATTCTGCGGACCCTAATTTGACTGATAGTGGACATCATAGTTTATTTTTGCGCCATTTAAGTGGCGTTTATCACGAATTTTTAGAAATATTAGATTTGCAAATTTTGTCTCCGATTTCAACAAGTGAGTCTGCGATTAAGTTAACGGGTTATCCACAAGGTTTGCCCAGTTGGGAAGTCAAAGGGGGCGCTGAGAAACTTAAGGATCAGTATTTTTGGTATGAATATGAGCAGGTGTTATTAGGTTTTCTCGATTTTTATCGCACCTTTTTCTCTTTAGTGTCTACTGGCGATCCACAAGTGCCAGTGCGGGCGAATTTTCCTCATCAAATAAGTGATGTGTTGTTAGACAGTGGACGATTTCAACGTATCGCTCGCGATCTCAGAGAACAGGTGATCCAGGATCCTTTGTTTGCGAATGAAATTCGCTGGCGCCCTGCTTATAAACAATTGCTTTATCGTGATGATAAAGGGCGTTTGATCGTGACTATTTCTCAAAATTCGGTTGGCAATGCGATTACTGAACTTTTGGGGGTTGTGGTGAAACGAGTAGAAGATGAGTCGGCTTATGCTGAAGCGGAGCCTGCTTTAGTGGGGCGTTTGTTGGAGGCGAGAGAGAGGTTGAGGGAGGCGAATCTAGGTGAGGTGATTGCGGCGCCTTCGTGGCCGAATGGAAAATTTGTGCCAAAATAGCGCATGAGAAATTTGAGCGGCTGAATTAAAAAAACCCGCTGTATTCTTCACACAGCGGGTTTAACATAATTAATTTGGCTCCCCGGGACGGACTCGAACCGCCGACAAATTGGTTAACAGCCAACCGCTCTACCAACTGAGCTACCAGGGAATAATTGTTAGCGAGGTGTATAATACAAAATTTTTCATAAGAGATCAAGCCCTAATTGAAAAATTTTTGTCGCTCTCAACAGTGGCGAGCATTCTAATCAATTTTGTGCTCTAATGCAAGCCTTTTTTTATATAAAAACATAAAGTAAACTTATGGAACCCATAATTGATGAACTACACACCCTTGGCGATTTTATACGCTGGGGGGCAAGCCAATTTAATCAGGCACAATTATTTTTTGGACATGGTACTGAGAATGCTATTGATGAAAGCGTGGTGCTCGTTTCACACGCTTTACACTTATCCCGAGAAATCCCGGATATTTTATGGCACACGCGATTAACATACTCAGAAAAGCAATCTGTGCTTGAACTTTTAAATAAGCGAGTGCGAGAACGAATCCCAGCCCCTTATCTCACCCATGAAGCCTGGTTTGCTAATCTGCACTTTTTTGTTGATCAACGTGTTTTGATACCCCGCTCCCCAATAGCCGAATTGATAATGCGAGAGTTTGAGCCTTGGGTTGATAATGTTAAGCGCGTGTTGGATTTATGCACGGGTAGCGGTTGCATCGCCATTGCCAGTGCTATCCATGCCTTTCCAAACGCAGAGATTGATGCTGTCGATGTATCCACTGAAGCCCTTGAGGTTGCTCAACAAAACATTAAGATTTATGGATTAGAACAGCGCGTACATACGGTGCATTCCGATTTATTTTCTAACTTGGCGGGGATACATTACGATTTAATTATTTGTAATCCGCCTTATGTGGATGCCCAAGAATTGCAAACAATGCCGGCTGAATATCAGCATGAGCCAAGGATTGGACTTGAGGCGGGCACAGATGGTTTGTTTTTTGTCAAAAAACTCCTACGCGAAGCCGCCCAATATTTGACACCACAAGGTGTACTCATTGTCGAAGTGGGGCTCAGTAAAGCGAGTCTTGTAGAACAATATCCTGATGTGCCGTTTTTATGGTTGGATTTTCAATATGGTGGAGAGGGGGTTTTTTTACTCACGGCTGAGCAATTGCCTCAATCTTAAGTTCATATTCATCCACCGGATGTGCATAAACGCTGATCTTGATGTCAGTTTTAAAGCGGCATAAAAAAATAGTCTCATCCAGTGTCTGTTTAGTTCCGCATCCTTCAATAGAAGTTTCGATATTTCCATCAACAGATTTAATGGTTATTTGGTATGCCACGCCTTTTTTGCCAGAAATCAAATACGAGTTGATATGTTCTCCGCCGACGCCATCCAAAAGTATCAGGGGTTTTTGACAGTCTGCCAAAGTAATGGTGGTGATGGTGCGCGATAACTCATTTTGCGTATGTACTTGGTGATGACAAGGTGTTTGTGCGTAGGCAGTGGATAATAAGCACAAAAGTGTGCTAATGTGTGTGAATAAAGGTTTTATGGTCATATATTGTGCCTAGATAATTGTGAATCGAGCATTCCCAAACGACGACGCGCTACGGAACGAGAAACAATATTTATAATTAGTAAATGTATTTAATACGCAAAATAAACCAAGTTTTTTCTCGTTCCCACGCTCTGCGTGGGAAACGAAGTAACGGAGCGAAGCGGAGATCATGCCTGCCTAGACGCTCTGCGTCGTTCACTACTGACAAATAATCAATTTCCCTTTGCAAACAACCTGAGGAAAATATTTTTTTAATATCGGCACATAATCAGCCATCTTCCAATTGCGCTGCCAGCAACCTTTTTTTGAAATACCACTGATACCCGATTTATCTCCCTCATGCACCATAAAATAACAAGGCACTTGGTAGGAAGCACATAAAGCTATCAAATTTCGCATGGCTTGTCCATCATCAATCACATTCAATACGTTATTGCAAACAATCGCATCTGGATGACAAGCTAAGGCTTCTGCGTTTTCTGCTTCACTTCGGTTAAATTTGTCATATATATATAATTTAACGCCGAGCCCTGTCGCATAGATTTTATTCGCATCATATTTTCCTCCTCCGATGTCAAGAACGGTTTGTCCGATAAATTGAGGTAAAACTGTTTTTATCGCTGGATTAATTTGATTAAGGCTCGTTGCAGCACTGCTCAATTGTTGCATTTTTTTCCTCTCTCTGCTGTCAGTGCATAGTCAGAGGGCTCTAAAATAGGCACTCGTTCTAAAATAATATCCGCTAACAATCGCGCCGAGGCTAAGCCCAGTACTATACCATTACGAAATTGTCCTGTGTTGATATATAAGCCTTCAATGTTGGGGTGTTTGCCTATATAGGGTACGCCATTGGGTGAACTAGGGCGCAAGCCTGCCCAATGTTTTTGCACGGTATAATCGGCTAGTCGTGGTATCAATTTAAAGGCGGCTGATTTTAAATCTTGTCGGGCGGTGTCGGTGGTGCTTTTGTCAAAACCGGTTTCTTCTACTGTGCTGCCCACCAGTACGCTGCCATCACGACGGGGAATGATATAGCGATCCTTGGCTAATACAATGCGTGAGACTAAGTTCGGTGGTGTAACAAACAAGATCATTTGTCCACGCACCGGTTTTACCGCTAAAGGGGTGCCAACGCTATTCAGTAAATGGGCACTCCATGCGCCTGCTGTCACAATAACCCGTTTGGCAGCTATCAAACCTTGTTCTGTTTCAACTCCAATGATTTTGTCAGCTTCAACCCGTAAAGCTTGCACTGTCTGTTGTTCTAACAGTTTTATTCCTTTTGCTAATGCCAAGGCTCGTTTTAAGGCTTTGAGTAAGCGAGGATTGCGTATCTGAGCCACTTCAGGCAACCATAAGGCTTTTTGATAATCTCCCAGTTGAGGTTCACATTCACGCAATTTATCATTTTTTAGTAGTTTTAAACTTTCAGGTTCTGCCCAAGCGCGAGCTTGTGGATATTCATCGGTATCAAGTATCAATAGTCCATTGCGGGTATATTCTGAATCTATTTCTGTCATTTTTAAGAGTTGATTCGCAAATGCGGGATAATGTGCTTGGCTCCAACGTGCTAAAGCTGTCACGGGCGCAGAAAAACGCCATGGGTAGAGTGGAGAAATAATACCGCCCCCTGCCCAAGAAGATTCTTGCCCAATCTTGTTACGTTCAATCAGTGTGACTTTTAAGCCAGCTTCATGCAGTTGCAAGGCTGTCAATAATCCGCTGATGCCGCCTCCGATAATTAGACAATCAGACATTTGTGTTTCTCCAAAATGATTTGTGCTAGGTACGCTTTACCAAAAAGTCTTTTCTTCAATAAAAGTTTGCCAAGCTTTTTCCAAACGCTCTAAATGTGTGATCTGTTGATGGGCATACCATCCATTTAAAAAATGTCGAGCCGGCGCTTTTTTGTCTAAGCCCGCTTTATTGAGTAAGTCGTTGACTATATTGCCGTCGTTGAGTATTCCCAGTTCGTCTTGTAAATATGAAAGCTTTTTGGTATAGGTGTGTGGTGAGTAGAGTTTTGCAAAAAAACGGGTGCCGTATGTCATTTTTTTGATGGAAATACGCAGTTTATGAAGTTGTTTGGCATTTAATTGGGTAAAATTTCCACCCTCTTGACATACTTGTTGATAATGTGTTTCAAGAATCTGGTTGGCAAAATCACGGACGGGGTTGTCTAGTGCCGCTTCTAAATTTTTCCGCCAATGGCGTTGAGTCAAGTATTTGCCCAATATGAGCAACAGGCGAGTATAACGCGGTGAGCGCAGGGCTTGGCGCACGGCAATATAAGCTTGCGTTTGAAGTTTTGTCACGGTTTTATGTAAGTCTTTTAATGGCGATTTGTTGTCTTGTGTTTGCATTTGTTTCAAACTTAGTGCAAATACATCCCAGTCGCGTGCAGTCCCTAAAATGTTGGTAATCCATTTCAGTTCTTGCCGTAATTTTGTATGGGTTTTATTAGGAATCAGTGGGTTATAAATATTCAGACAGGAACGCAAACGTCGCAATGCGACGCGCATTTGATGAACGCCTTCAATATCTTGACCATATAAAATGATGTCTTCATTGGCTTGGAGGTGTCCAATACAGTGCCAGATGATGTGAATAAAGGCTTGTTCGGCGGACATTTCTGGTTTGAGGTTTACTGCGCCCGCTTTGTGGTATGTCAGGGTTTGAGGTTTGTCCAGTCCATAACCCCGTTCTGCTTTACTTTTATTTTCAATGATCAGGGGATGGGCATCCAACAGGGTGAGTGCTATTTGATAGAGTTGAACTGGTGAGCCTGATTTGAGTTCTAATTCAATTTCACTCAGTGGAAGGGTGGCAGATTGGCTTTTTATCTCGCCTTGATCGAGTGCTACTTCAATTTCACTGTCGTCGAGCACTAAGTCCCAGGTGGTACGCATAAAGTCAGTGGTAAATAGAGGGCCTATTTTTTGAAGGTTTTTTGGTTTGGCACACCAGTCTGGTAAGGCTCCTTTTGGAAATTGCGAGTAGTCTGGGGTATCGCCAGTTATTTGGTTTTCCCATTCTTGACGTTGATGTAAGCCGCCTAAAGCCTTACCGGCGGTTTTTAGGGTTTGTAGGCGTTTTTCGCCGATGCGTCGTATCCGTAAGCCAACGCCTTGTTGCAATAAGTCATGCGCTGGGCTATCAAAGTAGGTGTTGGAGTACAAAGCTTTAGCTTTGTGCTTTGCCGATTGTAACAGGGGGTGCTGGGTGAGTTTGGGGGCTGTTTTGGGGTCAATGTATAGTTTGAGTTCGGTTTCCATGAGCATCTTATAAAAAAAATGGGCTGATGTTGTATTGTTGTATTGTGGGGGGTAAGGGTGGTTTAATTCAAGTTGTTATTTGTATGTCTAAGATAAATCTTGGACTCCTAAGGTTGGCGGGCTCGTAAATACAATTATCACAGGATTAATTTTTTTTATAATTTAAAAACCTTGAATCACTGATTAAACAGATTACGCTGATTGCGCTGATTTAAAATCAAAACCCTTGAATCACTGATTAAACCGATTACGCTGATTGCGCGGATTTAAAATCAAAGTCAAAAGAAAAAAACCTTGAATCACTGATTAAACCGATTACGCTGATTGCGCGGATTTAAAATCAAAGTCAAAAGATTGTTTTTAGGTTTTTAATCCGTGTTTATGATCGGCAAAAGATTTTGTCTCAGTTTAAGCCTCAAAAAGCGCGAGCAAAAAAACTAATCAATGGGGATAAACTATTAGTAGGGATAAATCAAAACACGGTTTTGTTGGTGAGTATTATAAAAACATATGAGCCATCAAGGTTGTGTTTTGACTTATCCCTTTTAATAACGTATTGCCTGTCGTTAACGGTTTTGACTTTTTATTCTACTGAGCCGTCACACTCACCAAAAAATCAGCCGTATAAATTAGCGTTTTGAACAATTTATAAACGGTAGGGATAAGTCAAAACACAAGCCTTTATTCGTTGTTCACCATTCGTTGTACTATCACAGTGATAAATGAGTACAACGGATTCGCGGAATAAACGGATTTTAAAACAAGATTAAATTTTTTAATTAGCAGGGATATGTCTAAACATCAAGCTAACGACAGGGATTTTTTTTTAGAAGGGATAAGTCAAAACCGATTTCTAAAAGGGCAAAGGGTTTTGATTTATCCCTGCTAAAAAAAAATCCCTGTCGTTAAGGGTTTTGACTTATCCTTATTAATAATTATTGGCTGTCGTTATTTGTTATAATTTACAAAATCAACTTCAATAGACACACAAATTTTATTAATCGAGATGAAAAGCTCATCAAAAATACAATGGCATAAGTTGCTAGGCGAACTATTAAAAGGTTCATTGTCACCCGTAGATATACAAGTT
>JALXAQ010000161.1 GCA_026991885.1 Thiotrichaceae bacterium | reverse complement strand
GCTTCGTGTCGTTCGTTACCTATGGACACGCAACACTCGATACAGGTGGGTGGTTAGCCCTTACCTGACCGGGACTTTCACCCAGCAAGAAATGCCAAGCTTCGCTTGGCGCACGCACCCTACGCTTCACTGCCATATCGTATCGGGCAGACACGCAGGTATGCCTTCCGAGGCAAAATCCCACTGTTTATGGGGCTGTAGGGGCGAACCTGCGTGTTCGCCCTGGCTTAACTTAATGGCATTGACCCTACGCTTGCTATAGTTTTTCAGATAGATAAATGGCAAAGAGCAACCACAAGGGATTGCCCCTACAATACAATATTCGCATGTAGGGGCAATCCCTTGTGGTTGCCCTTTGCTGCATAAAAAAAAACACAGAAGCGAGTGAGCCTTCTGTGTTTTTTAAAAGTGAGGACAAAAGTTTAATTCTTTACACTTTACCTTCTTGTTTCAACTCCTCATACCACAGCGTGTTGTGATGTTTGACAAAATCCACGCTAATATCTCCTGATTTCATGGCTTCCAAGCATTCAGGCTCTTCAACTATCGCAAAATAGATATGCGCGACGAGTCCAATAATGACGAGAAAGACTGAACTCACATGTGCCACCAAAGCCCAACGGAAAATCTCACCATAGAGAGAAGTTTCTGCAAAGGCTAAAAACATTGGACCGAAGAATAAATACAGTCCAGAGGCGGCGATGAGTAGAGAACAAAAAATGATCATCGTACCTAAGAGCCGTTGAGCACCGTTGTAACGTCCTTGCGGGGGGACAGGAATATTCTTCATTATCCCAAACAAGTGTGCCAAGGTGACAACCATCGACCATGTATCCTTGAAAGCCGCTATTGGACTCATTATCCACACATTCTTAAGAAAGGGTAAGACGACGCTTTTGAAGTTGAATAAAATAAAAAGCGCAAAAATGCTCATCCAAGTAATCCCCACAATGGCATGGGTTAACACAAGATTATCGTTGCCACCAAATAGCCCTTGCATAAACTCAGGCCAAAAACCCGGCATTACCCGCACAAAGTCGCCAGAGATAATGCCAAAGCCGCTGAGAATCAGCAGTAGCCAGCAGATAGCATTAAACCAATGGAGGCGGATGGTTTTCTTTTCGCGCACATGGACCATGGTATCATTCATGATTATTTCCCCTCCTCATTGTTGACTTCGTTACGTCTGCCTATCATTTTCATCATGCCAGCACCGAGGAATGTCAGCACCATAGCGCCAATACCGATGGCACCGACCGGATTGACCACGTTTTCTAGCACTTTACCTGCCATATGACGCTCATGCAGTTTAGGCATGACTTCATCCGGTAGCGCCTCACCTGCCGTGAAATAATAATGATTAGGCCCAATATTGACCTCGTCGGTCGTCAATTTCAGCCATTCCTTTTCTTTCAACAAGCGTGAGACTTCGGAGTCTGGATCATTCATATCACCAAAAATCAGGGCGTGGCCTACACAGGTTTGGACACAAGCTGGTTGTAACCCTTGATCAATACGCGGTTGACAGAATGTACACTTACTAATCGTATTCGTTTCTGGATTAAGCCAACGCGCCTCATAAGGACAAGCGGGTACACATAGTTCACAGCCCGAGCAAATGGCACTATCTTGCAAAACCAGACCATCTTCCCGCTTATAGGCAGCACCAGAGGGACAAGCCTCAATACAGGGCGCATCATCGCAATGTTGACAACGACCTGGAAATAGCATAACCTGCGGCGTACCGTCTGCTTTCTCCAGCTCCACCTCTTTTACCCAGTCACGGGAATGACCTATCGGTGTTTCCCACTCCGCTCGACAAGCGACGACACAAGCTTTGCAGTTTATACAGCGCACTGTATCGGCAAGCATGACATATTTTTTAACCATCTGAAAATTCTCCTTATGCTTTTTCTACCTTGACAAGAGACAAGCCCATGCTCATGGAACCAATAGAAGGGTCTACTGCATAAGAGGCCAAATTGGAATCTGACGCGCCTTGATTGTAGGCCGTGGTCATACGTTTATCGAAGTGTCCAAAACCATGTACCATAAAGATGGTGTCTTTGCGGATCCGCTTCGTGACTTTCGCTTTGAGTTTTTCAGTGCGATTTCTACGATCGGTGACTTTAACGAGATCGCCCTCTTTAATATCCCGTTTGGCAGCGGGTTCTGGATGAATCCACAACACGTTTTCCCGCATGAACTCAGCCGTCCAGATATTATCCTGAGTACGAGCGTGAGTATGGAAACCGATGCGTCCAAATGTCATGTGAAACTCATCGGCATTGGGACGAACTTGTTCCACGTAATCCAATGCCTTATCGTATCCCATCATCTTGAGGGGTGATGGAATGAGTTCAGCTTTGGTTTTGCCACCGGGCGTTTTAATTTGCAATTTACCACCATGATCGAGTGGAAAATTCTTTTTCGGATCAGCGGGTATTTTGAGAATACCTACCTTTTCGATCTCTGCCAGTGATGAGCCGGCCTTTTTCAGCCGATCATCTAATAACTCTTTAATGGATTCATGAGGAAAGTAGGCACCTAAGTCCATGCGATTCGCCAATTCTTTACAGATACTCCAAGCATCTTTGGTATCATGCAAGGGTTTCATGGCCGGCATACGCACCGCAACATAAGCTTCCCGTGCTCCACCGATTTGCAAGTCGTCATAGCGTTCAAGGTAGCTCGCTTCTGGCAAGAGAATATCGGCATACATATTCATCTCATTAGGAATCACGTCTGACGCGACATAAAAATCAACTGTTTCAAGGGCTTTACGAATAATATCGTAGTCAGTGCTGTTCATAAAGCCATTACCGCCTGCGGTCATGAGTGCCCGAATGGGATAAGGCTTTTGTTCAGCCATCGCTCGCCACATTTCGTTAGTTAAGCCATATTTGGCATTGGCAATCGGCCACCGTCCCTTTACGCCAGCACCATCAGCGCGCTGGAATTTACCCTCTTCGTCAGTAATATATTCGCTTGGTACATCAGAAAAATCAAAGTCACCACCGGTCTCAATACGGGTCGCCAGATGGGCATGTTTAAATGGTGGCAAATCCACTTCTGGCACATTGTACTTCTGAGGAGTGAAAACGCCACCCTTGTGGCCCCAAACTCCAAATAGGGTATTGAGAATGCTGATAGATAGCCCGGTGCCTAAGTCATTGCTACTTCTGGTCAGACGGCGTGGCGCGTAGACAAATACTGAGGGTGCCTTTTCGGCCATTTCTCGCGCAATACGGCGGATAACCTCGGCGGGTACTTCAGTGATTGGGGCGGCCCATTCTGGGGTGTATTTCTGTACCCGCTGTTTGAGTTCATCAAAGCCTTCGGTGTATTCTGCTATGAAGTCTTTGTCATATAATTCTTCGTTAATCACGACATGGATCATTGCCAATAAGAAGGCATGATCAGTTAATGGACGAATGGCATAGTATTCATCTGCTTTAGAGGCGGTGATGCTATAGCGTGGATCGCAGTAGACGACTTTTGCGCCATTGGCAACACCGTTAACCCAGCCCAAGGTTTCACCATTATGCAGAGATTCTGTGACATTACGTCCCATCATCAGGAAATATTTACAATTTTCCAGATCGATGGTTTCGTTACCGGTGAGGTTACGCCCCATCACCATCATATTAGAGACTCCGCGCGGTCCACAACAGAGTCCGAAGACGGGACTGGTGGTATTTGGCGTACCAAAGGCATGGGCAAGGCGGTGATAGGGTTTTTCCCAAGTACCATGACCAATCAAAGCCAGTGCTTGAGGGCCATGTTTTTCTTTAATTTTGTTGAGTTCCTTAGCAACCGTGTCTAAAGCTTCATCCCAAGAAATGCGTTTCCATTGGCCGCTGCCGCGCTCACCTACGCGCTTCATGGGATATTTGAGACGATTAGGGGCATAAGCGACCATCAGCCCTGCATTACCTTTACCGCAAACGACTCCCCAGTTATTGGGATGTTCTGGATTGCCATCTATTTTCACGGCGCGACCATCACGGGAGCGAATTTTCAGGCCGCAGCGCCAGTAACACATGTCACAAAAGCCAAAGACTTCCGTGGTTTCTTTCAATTTTTCGTGTTCGTGGGGCGCATTAATTCTTGCTAAGGCTTGGCTAGGAAGCCCTGCGATACTCAAGGCAGTACCGCCTACTGTCGCGCCCAAAAAGGCACGGCGAGACGGATCAAATTTATTGTGGGTACTCATTCAATATTTTCTCCTGACTTCTGAATCAATCAATAGTTCAATAAAATCAGCCGCTAAACGATAGTATGGTGCTGGTTTAGCTGCGCGTAGGGCCGCTGTGAACTGCGGAATCCAGCGAACCAAATGCTGTTCTAACAGTTGTTGTTGTGTTTGTTGTGTGTCTTCGTGGCTGGCGAGATATGCCATAAATTCCAGTTCAGAGACGATATGGTCAGGTAATAGGCCACTGTTTTCGGCGATCTCAATGCCGTGACTTGCCATCATTTCTTGGATTTCTAAGGAAGAATTGCCCATCAGGCGTTGATCTTCTTCCAGCCAATACGAGCCAAAGGGCTGCACAGTGACATTAGGAAAGGCTAATATAAATAGTCGGCTATATTCTGTTTCAATCTCCTCGTTATAGTTCAATTGTGATTCTAAGGCGATCAGAGTTTCCCGCCAAGGGGCATATAGTAATTGGGCGAGTAAGCCACGCTGCATTTCCATACGTGCTGGTGTTGGCTGATTAAACAGCCCACTGGCAAAAAGATAAAGCTGAGGTCGCATTTCCACCCTTTCGTTTATTTTTTAAATGGGTCATAAATCTGTTTTTCACATCACACCGTCTCAATTATAGGTGTATTTTTCAAGTGGGCATATATTAGCAAGTTTAATAAAAAAGTATGGCATAAAATTTCCCCAGCGGGGCGATTCGTCGTTGTACGAAAAGAAGGGAAAAATATTTATTTACGAAATTGAAGAACGAGTAAATTTGAGTCTTGACTTTATTAGAAGAGAATATGAGAAATATAATGAATTAAAAACCCAACATTATAAAACATACTTTAACTATGAAACATGTGTCGAATATTTATTTTATCAGACTCATCTTTACACGCATATTTTAAAACACAACAAAACATCTCTATTT
>JALXAQ010000160.1 GCA_026991885.1 Thiotrichaceae bacterium | reverse complement strand
TAGTGGACAAGATGATGTGATTATCGACTTTGGTACACAATATGGCATTTGGGTGCGGATGAACAATAGCGATTGGGAAAAATTGCATTCATTGTCGCCAGAAAGTATGGTGACGGGAGATATAGATAGTAGTGGACAAGATGACATCATTATCGACTTTGGTGCTCCAAACGGAATTTGGGTGCGGATGAACAATAGCGAATGGGAAAAATTGCATTCATTGTCGCCAGAAAGTATGGTGACGGGAGATATAGATAGTAGCGGACAAGATGACATCATTATCGACTTTGGTGCTCCAAACGGAATTTGGGTGCGGATGAACAATAGCGAATGGGAACAATTGCACACCCTCTCGCCAGAGAGTATGGTGATCGCTGCTATAGATAATGTGTCGGTTCCTGCCAGTAGGCCGTTTCCACAACATGTCTCATATACCCAAGGCAGTATTCGTCCTAGCAACTTCACTCAAGCAGAACAAGATAATCATGTTCGTAATTTCTATGATTATTGGAAGAATAATTATTTGGTGTATGCCGGCACCAACGCAAGTGGGAAGCCGTTATATCGTGTCGCCCTTGGTGTGGGCTCAGATACCACTGTTTCTGAGGGACAGGGATATGGTATGGTGATTGTGGCTTTCATGGCTGGGCATGAGGCGCAAACTATTTTTGACGCTTTGTGGTATTTCTCTCGCGAATATCCCAGCAGTATTGATAACCGGCTCATGACTTGGAAGGTGCAAAACGGAAATCCGGTAGAAGGAAATAATAGTGCTTTCGATGGGGATGCCGATATTGCTTATGGTTTACTCTTAGCGGATGCTCAGTGGGGTAGCAATGGCGATGTGAATTATAAGGCGGAGGCGATATCCGTGATTAACGGCATTTTGGCATCAACCATTGGTCCAAATAGTCGCTTGCCTATGTTGGGTGATTGGGTGAATCCTAATGGTTCGCCTTATAATGAATATACACTTCGTTCATCTGACTTTATGCCGGCACACTTCCGTGCTTTTGGTCGCGCTACAAATGATCCGGTGTGGGATACGGTGATTGCCAATTCGCAATCGGTTATTGATAGCATCCAAGCCAACCACAGCCCTGTAACCGGCTTGTTGCCTGATTTCATCATCAACTGTAGCAATGTCAACAATTGCGAACCTGCTTCTTCCGGTTTCCTCGAAGGTTCACATGATGGACATTATTATTACAATGCCGGGCGTGATCCCTGGCGCATTGGTTTAGACGCGCTGCTGAATAATGAGCCGCAGACACAGGTGCAGAAAATGGTGAGTTGGCTTGCCAGCAATACAGGGGGGAATGCCAATAATATCAAGGCTGGTTATGAATTGAATGGCACCCCGATTGGCAATTATTTTACGAGCTTTTTTGTAGCGCCCTTTGGTGTAGCTGCAATGGTCGATCCGGCACAACAACAGTTTCTCAATGAAATTTACGCCAGTGTCTATAATAGGCATGAAGATTATTATGAGGATTCAGTTAATTTGCTGAGTCTTTTGGTGATGACTGGTAATTATTGGGCACCTGGGGACTGAGCCCTGATAAAAACGATCTGATCATTAGAGTTGTCCGTCAATAAAAAATCAAAACCAGAGAGCATGGTGATCGGGAATATAGATGAGTGATCTTATTTCCGATGCAAATGATGAATCAAAATTTCACCACGACTATTAAATCGTACCGGAATGCCTGAAGTGCCCACACCGGCATGGGTAATTCCCTGCATTTTTTGATAATGCCAATGACCACGATAATATCTCTTTCCTCGATTCAGATGCTTCATAAAAGGTATGCCGCCTGGCAAACAGACTTGACCCGCATGAGTATGACCACAAAGATATAAATCAATGCCCATTTGGGCAGCTGTATCGTACAATTCGGGAGAATGAACGAGGGCGATGGAAAATTCGCTCTCGATCTGTTCCAAAGCATGTAGTGCTTGATCAGTATAATAATAATGCACATCATCGGTACCGATCAATTGGATTCGCTCATCACCTCGATGAATAAAATAGGATTCATTAATTAACATCTGAATGCCGATTTTTTCCATAGGATTGACGATGTGGCAACCATCGTGATTTCCTAAAATGCCAATAAATCCTTGTCGGCTCTGAATAGACTCAATTAAGTATTTTAAACGCTCAATAACATCTTTATGGTGACCATGCAATTTTGTGCGATAATCTCCGGTGAGTACGCATAAATCTACAGTGCGATTATCTAATAAGCGTAAAATTTTATCTTCCAATCCTTTCATGCCATCTAAATGTAAATCTGATAAATGTAAAATAGTCATTCCCTCAAACGCTTTTGGTAAATTGGGAAAAGAGAGGGAAATGTCTCGTAAGATAATATTTTCCGCGTTGCGTACTCCCCGTTTATAGCCCCCTGTCAAATGCAAAAATAATTCAAAGCTTTTCATCATAAATAACAGTTGATACCAATGATGAGGGCCTCTGTTTCTATAACGTTTGGATTTCATATTGCTCATTTCCATCCAAAAACGATTAGCAGCCCAGATTTGTCTCAGATTGATCGGATCAGGCAAGTTTGTGTTTGGGGGGTGAGATTTCATAAAGTTTCTCTCGTGAAAAAATAAATATTATATACCCATATTGTCTCAATATAAATATAAAAAATTATTTTTAATTAATTTGTGGCTTGAGTTTTTTGAAAAAAAGCATATGAATGAGTTGCTATTTATTTTAAACTCCATTAAACTGACTGGTTTTAATTAACCCCTCCTTGCTTTATGATGTTGCATAAAGCTGCTAAATCCGTAAGGAGTATTATGAAACACTACGAAGTTGTATTTCTCGTTCACCCTGACCAAAGTGAACAAGTGCCTGCTATGATTGAACGTTATCAGACAATGATAGAAGGCAAAAATGGTCATATTCACCGCCTCGAAGATTGGGGACGCCGTCAGTTGGCTTATTCCATCAACAAAGTACACAAGGCGCACTATGTTCTGATGAATATTGAGTGTGATACTGCGATTATTGATGAACTTGCGGATGGTTTTCGGTTTAACGATGCCGTTATTCGTCATTTGATCATCGTCCAGAAAAAAGCAATAACCAAAGCCTCTCCGCTGGCTAAAAAGGAATCCACACAAAAATCAGCTGAGTCGCACGACGATAGCCAGAATCATGACTTAGATCATGAAAAATCGGCTGCTTAACGGACTTATCATCGAACATTTCCACTCTCAATGAGGCATACCATGTCACGTTTTTTATTTCGTCGCAAAAAATATTGTCGATTTACCGCTGAAGGCGTTGAGGAAATCGATTACAAAGATATTGCCACCCTCAAGGGCTATATCACTGAAACGGGTAAAATTGTACCCAGTCGCATTACAGGCACGAAGTCTAAGTATCAACGACAATTAGCCAAAGCCATTAAATATGCACGTTACTTGGCATTGTTGCCCTACACTGACGCACACGAGAATTGAGGTTATTAGCCATGGAAATCATTCTTCTTGAAAAAATAAAACACTTAGGGAATATGGGTGATAAGGTTGTCGTGAAAGGGGGCTATGCTCGTAATTATTTGATTCCTCATGGAAAAGCGATTTTCGCCACTCAAGAAAATATGGCTGATTTTGAACAACGTCGTGCCTCGCTTGAACAAACACAAAAAGATGCTCTGACGGATGCCCAAGAGCGTGCTGCACAAATACAGGAGATTATCGTCGAGATTGCCGGCAAAGTCGGTCTTGAAGGTAAATTGTTTGGCTCCGTCACGGCGGCTGATATTGCACAAGCGATCAATGATGGGGGAATCAAAATTTCCAAACAGCAAATCCGTTTGCCCGATCCTATACGACAGGTTGGTGAATACGACGTCGAAGTTCACTTACATCCTGATGTTGATGCCTTTGTGACTGTTCAAGTCGTTGCAGAAAACTGAGTTATCAGTTATCAGTTATATTAGATAAAATCCTATAGATGTTCAGATAAATAATGACGCCCAGGGCAACCACAAGGGATTACAAATTATTTATCTGAAAAACTATATTTCTTTAAGCTTAAAGAAATAGGATTTTTAGATTGCCGACTGCGCTGTTGTCAAAACCTGTGGGGTTTTCGCAACACCGCAGTTCTGTTATTTTTTTCGTGCAAGACCAAGATATTTGTTATCTGAACACCAATGCAGGAGCCTACTTATCCCAGTATTCCCATCGACAACACTGCCCTTGAATCCCTAAAAACCCTGCCATTCTCAAGAGAAGCCGAACAATCGGTTTTGGGCGGCTTGATGCTCAGTAATGAAAAGTGGATTTCTATTGCTGAAATCGTGACTAAAGAGGATTTTCATCTCCACGAACATCAAATTCTCTTTAATGCCATCCAATCATTATCTGAAGAAAATAACCCTTGTGATGCCGTCACCCTATCCGAATGGTTACAAAAACATGATCAACTTGATGCCATTGGTGGTGGCACCTATTTAGGGATACTCGTTGGCAACACGCCCAGTGCAGCGAATATTACTGCTTATGCAGATATTGTGCGAGATCGCTCCATTTTGCGTCAATTGGTACAAGTGGGCACTCAAATTACGGAAAGTGCTTATAATACCCAAGGTCGTAAAACAGCCGATCTGCTTGATGAGGCTGAAAGATTAGTATTTGAAATTGCAGAAAAAGGCAAACGTAGCCAAACTGGTTTTGCCAAGATTGATGACATTTTGGACAAAACGCTGGAGCGTATTGATAAACTCTCTCAGCAAGGCGGGAGGATTACAGGCATATCGACGGGGTTTAAAGATTTAGATAAGCTCACGTCTGGCTTACAACAATCTGACTTGATTATTGTGGCAGGACGCCCGTCTATGGGTAAATGTATTGCAAGTGATTGTAAAATTGTGCTTGCAGATGGCCATCTGGCTACCATAGAAGAAATTTACCACCGCAAAAAAGCTCAATTACTCACATTAGAACAAAACTATCAATTTTATTTGACCCAACCCACTGATTTTATATATGATGGTATCAAACCTGTTTTTAGAGTAACGACTGAGTTGGGTAGATGTATAGAAACGACATTGACACATCCATTTTTAACGCTTCAAGGCTGGCATCCTTTGTCAGACATTTCTGTTGGGGAAAAAATCGCAGTGCCTAGAAAAATAGGCGTGTTTGGTAATCAAAGATTAAGAGAATGTCAAATTAAACTCTTAGCCGATTTTATAGGGGAGACCAATAGTCATCCTCAAATACAGAACGATTTTAGTGAAGCTGTTGAACAATTTGGTGCGGATAATGCGAAAATATTAGAAAATGCTAAAGGGAAATTGATTCCCTCTATTATTTTCAAGTTAGAACAGACACAAATTGCCCTATTTTTAAATCGCCTATTTGCAACAGAGGCTTGGATTGATAATAATCAAATAATCTATTACAGTGTTCATGACGAACTTATCAAACAAGTTCAACACCTCCTGTTGCGCTTTGGGATTATAGCAACACATTGTGATGGGTGCCAACTTAAGATATTGGACGCAAACTCTATTCAGATTTTTATTAATAAAATTGGTATTTTTACCCAAAAACAGGTTTTGTCTGATATACCAGCAATTTTGGAACCCAGCGATGAGCATGAGATTTATTGGGATCAAATCAAAGCGATTGAAGCAGTCGGCTTAAAACCAGTTTATGACTTGACTATCCCTGAGACTCATAATTTTGTGGCCAATGATGTCTGTGTTCATAATACCTCATTTGCCATGAATCTAGCAGAACATGCAGCGATTCATAACAAAATGCCCGTTGCAGTCTTCAGCATGGAAATGTCTAATGAACAATTAGCCATGCGTTTAATTTCCTCCTTGGGAAAGGTAAATTTACAAAAGGTGCGTACTGGCAATCTTGAGGATAATGATTGGTCTCAAATGATAGAAGCGGTTAGCGAACTGACACAATCCTATTTATTCATTGATGAGACACCCGCCTTAAATCCAACTGAGTTACGATCACGCGCACGCCGTTTAGCCCGTGAAAAAGGGCAATTAGGCTTAATTGTGATTGATTATTTACAATTAATGCAAGTACCAAATAACAAGGAAAATCGTACTAATGAAGTATCTGAAATCTCTCGTGCCCTCAAAGCTTTAGCAAAAGAACTGAATGTGCCGGTTGTTGCATTATCACAACTGAATCGCAGCCTAGAACAACGATCTAACAAGCGTCCAATTATGTCAGATCTGCGAGAATCGGGCGAGATTGAACAATCAGCAGATTTAGTGGTATTTATTTACCGAGATGAAGTCTATAATGAAAATAGTCTCGAAAAAGGTAAAGCAGAAATAATCGTTGCTAAACAGCGTAATGGCCCCACTGGCACAATATTTCTGACTTTTGAGGGACAATTTACCAGATTTGAAAACAATACTGAAGAAAATTTTTATGGAGAATGACTAACATGAGCCGTCCTACTCGTGCCCTCATTGATTCTGCCGCCCTACGTGCTAACTTGCAACGAGTAAAAGCTTGTGCGCCTCGGCAGCGCGTTATGGCAGTCGTCAAAAGCAATGCTTATGGTCATGGTGCCATCAAGATAGCCAAACTACTTCAATCCGATGTAGATGCGTTTGCGGTGCGTTCTCTTGAAGAAGCACTACAACTGCGGGCAACGGGCATCACAAACCCTATTGTCTTGCTTGAAGGTTTTTTTCATTCTAATGAATTACCAGAAATTGCCAAACAAGATTTACAAATAGTTATTCATACAACAAAGCAATTTGAACAATTGCTTAAGGCACGGCTTGAAAAAGCACTCACAGTCTGGTTGAAAGTTGATACTGGTTTGCATCGTTTAGGTTTTGCGCCAAATGAGATTGAGCCTATTTACAAAATGCTCAAAGAGTGTTCAAACGTAACACCGCCCATTCGTTTGATGAGTCACCTCAGCAATGCGGATGATCGTCAAGATGCCAGCACAGAACAACAAACTCAAATATTTATGGCACTTGCTAAACACCTAGAACTCGAAACCTCATTAGCCAATTCAGCGGGGATACTAGGCTGGCCTCAAACTCATTGCGATTGGGTACGGCCAGGCATTATGCTGTATGGTGTCTCTCCGTTTCCCGATGCGGTGGCAAAACAGCAAGGTTTACAGCCAGTGATGCAATTGCAATCGGCTTTAATCAGTGTCAAGCGACTCCGTAAAGGTGATAGCATTGGCTATGGTGCGACTTGGACTTGTCCACAACCCATGCCTGTTGGCGTGGTTGCAATTGGTTATGCTGACGGCTATCCGCGCCATGCCCCTTCTGGCACACCCGTGCTGGTGAATGGTAGACGTGTACCCTTAGTCGGACGGGTATCTATGGACATGATAGCAGTGGATTTGCGTAGCCAACCCAATGCTAGCGTTGGTGATCCGGTGCTGTTATGGGGCAAAAATTTGCCCGTAGAAGAAATTGCCAGTCTAGCAGGCACGATTGGTTATGAATTGCTTTGTAATATAAAGAATCCATTGAAAGAAACGCCTTAACAGGAGTCGGCCAGATAGATTTATCTGGCCGCCGACTCCTTAAGCATTTTTTAAATCAGCGGTGTCATCCGTAAAATCCGCGATTCAAGGGTTTTTATCGACGCGGATCAAAGGATAAGCCCATTAGCGACTTAAAGGACACAAACTTTCTTTTTAAGATGGTCAGCGACATTTTCAGCCTCTGCCCAATTCTTACGCCTCCCTATCAATAATAACTACTTAATTTTTAAGCCTAAACTATCAACATGCTCTGGATAAATTTTCAGGTATTTTAAGATGAACTACAAGGATGTTATATAAACAAGGATAAACCAGAATCAATCTATTGTTTTGTGGTTTTGACTTATCCCTGCTTATATAACATCCTTGTAGTTATTATGCTTTAAAATTTGTGATTCAGTACTTATAGATCAGGAGACATAAATAAACGTCATTATTGGGCAAAACAAAAAAAGCTTGACCTCGCTATCGTTTTTGATTAATAATGCAGACCGCAGATTTAGAATGAGCAGAATAAATGATGTCTTGTGACATGTCACGCCATTTCAAAGCTGTGTTATCTTGGTATAGATAGCTCGCAACAAGTGACTTTCGGGTAAAACAGAAGGAGAACAAATTGATAATGCGAAAAACAAAACGATCTTTAATGGTTGGTATCACCATAGCTACTTTGGGCTTACCAATAGCCAGTTGGGCAGATAATGACGATAGGGCTAATTTTTCTATGGCTACTGGTACATTGCACATACCGAAATTAAATGTAGACGGTGTCAATGTAATGAATAGCGTTGAGGTGAAATTTGATTTTGCCACACAACAATTTTCCCTAGAAGGCTTTACCCCGGTGCCAACATCGCCTATCGCGCTTGAACAACTCGATGACAATTCATTTCACTTCAATGCAATAGCGGGGCAATCGTATGTGGTTGAGTTATTCAATGTTGCGAGGAATTTGGGGGAAAGCAGAGGACACAATTGCGATGGCAATACAAGAAATGGGGTTGGATTAGTTTTATCTGATTCTTCATCCACAGAAATAGCAAAGCAATGTTCTCCACAAGGATTTGGCAATGTTCACAATTCCGTGAAATTCAACGCTGGTATCGGTGGTGAATTTAAAATCGACATTGTCCCAAATTTAGCAAGTGCTGATATATCGGGGAAATTCAGTCTTCGCGTACAACCTGAACACGACGATCCAAGTGTTGCTTGGGATGCCCATTTTGAAGCCAATAACAGGGCAGTCAATGCTTTTCCCATTGGCATCGGCGCACCGAATGCACTCACGAGCAATATAGAAGAACGCAATTCCAGCTTTGGCACAAGTCAAGCCGATTTTGATTGGTACCATTTTGATGCCACTGCGGGCCAACATTATCTTATTGAAGTATTTAATGTGATTAAACTCTTAGGAACTGAGAGGGGACACAATTGCGATGGCAATACAAGAAATGGTGTTGGATTAAAGATCACTGACTCTTTATTCACTGAAATAAAAAGTGCCTGTTCGCCAAACGGTACTGGCAACGTTCATAATCGGATTCAGTTTAAATCGGGCACTGGTGGTGTTTTTCATATTGGAGTCATACCTAATTCGACTATTGCATTTGGCACATATAGTCTTCGTGTGCTGCCGTTTCACGATGATCCACAGGCCTCTTGGGATGCTAACACATTCGAGCCGAACAATGTGCCCATCAATGCGTTTCTTATTGCGCCTTCTGAAGTCATAACAAGTCAGATTGAGGAGAGAAATACCAGCTTTGGAACGAATTCGGTCGATATTGATTATTATCGCTTTGAAGCGGAAGCCAGCCAAACCTATAGGGTTGAGTTATTTGACGTTGCAAGCAATCTGAAAGTTGGGAGAGGACACAATTGCGATGGCAATACAAGAAATGGTGTTGGCTTAAAAATTCTTGATTCCATGTTTGTTCTACTTGGTAATCAATGTAGTGCGACCGAAGAGGGCGACATACATAACTCGCTCGAATTCAAGACGGGTTTGAGTGGAATCTATTATATTGGAGTCATACCAAACTCAAACGAGGTTTTTGGCCCCTATAGTTTGCGTTTGTCAAAAATCTAAATACTTGACAATGTCACAATTCAACAATTAATTGTGCAAGGTACGCCTGGAACGAATGAGAATGTGACGTAATAACAATGCCATCCATTTTTCTCCGAGCGATTGTAGGGTGCCTCCCACGCACCTTTTCAATCGGGTGTATTGTGTTTATTCAATGATTTAATTGTATTTTATTTCTATCTTTTAGATTACTCATCTTTACAACTACAGGGATAAATCAAAACCCATTGTCCTAACGAAATCGGTTTTGAGTTATTCTTGCTAATAATTAATCCCTGTAGTGGGCAGCGTTGTAACTTATCCATAGTCAGCTTAGTTTGGACAAGAAATTTGCTGATAAAAAACACTTGACTTTTTTTATTCATGCTTTAATACTTGCAATGATTTGAACATTTTTTTTGTCATGTAATCATTGAAAAAGGTTATCATTATGCTTTTACGTTTCGGTGTTTCTAATTACCGTTCCATTAGTGATTATCAAGAATTGTTATTAGCTGCCTCTTCCCTCAAAGAACCACAACTTCCGGTTATTTCGGTTAACGGATTAGATTCTAAAATACTGCCCGCTATTGGTATTTATGGGGCAAATGCTTCGGGAAAATCAAATGTTCTGCAAGCTTTCGCATTTATGCGGCATATAGTTTTGAAGTCACACATCAATGGCTCTGCGACGGGTGGCATTGCCCGAATACCCTTCCAACTCGATCCAGAAGTTCTAAAACAACCCTCACATTTTGACTGTGATGTGCTGATTGACAAGGTTCGCTACCATTATGGTTTTGTGGTAGATGATGACCGAGTGCGAGAAGAATGGTTATATGCTTATCCCTCTAAGCATCGTCAAGTTTGGTTCCACCGCAAATACAATGAAAAGCCTACCTTCTATTTTGGCAAATTTTTAAAGGGCAAAAATAAAACCATTGAAGCCTTAACCCGCGATAACAGTCTATTTCTGTCAGCCGCCGCCCAAAATAACCATAAACAATTGTCTAAAATATATCGCTATTTTGAAAAAAACTATTTCTTGCGCCTCAATGCTGGGCATGGCTTTGGGCACTCGCCGGTGAGTTATCTCGACAATGGCATGATAAAAACACGGATTATTGAGTTTCTCAAAGAAGCGGATACCGGCATTATTGAGGCACGAGTTGAAAAACTAGAGACAGCCGTGACAGATAAGTCCATTATTGAAAATATCCAAACCGCCCTATATGATCTCAGTGAAATTAAAAATTCAAACGTCAATGACACGCTACATTTTGGACATCAAAGCGTTGGCTTCAATTCCACTTTTTTAAGGCTAGCTGATGAAAGTCGCGGCACTTTACAACTATTAATCTTACTAGCCCCCCTTTTTGAGGCCCTAGAAAGCGGTAAAGTCATTATTATTGATGAACTAGACACCAGTCTGCACTCATTGTTATCGCTTAAGTTGCTTAAGTTATTAAACTCGCCAACTTCTAACAAAGGTGGCGCACAACTTATTTTCAGCACCCATGACACCAATCTGCTTGGCTCCGAAGTACTTAGACGCGATCAAATTTGGTTGACTGAAAAGGACAAACAGGGCGCAACTCACCTCTACCCACTGACAGATATTCGCACACGCCATACGGATAACTTTGAAATAGGTTATTTGCAAGGGCATTTTGGTGGCATTCCCTTTTTGGGGGGTTTAGACGCTTTATTTGCCCAAGAGAAGGATTAAAAGATGGCAAAAAAGCGGAAAATGCCCAAAACACCATCACTTGCACGGCGTAAAGCACAACGCGAACCCAAATTGAAGCTAGTTGTGGTGTGCGAGGGAGAGAAAACGGAACCAAAGTATCTTAATGATTTTACTAAAGACCATAATAACCCGCTGCTTGAGATAAAAATTATACCCAAAGGCGGCGTACCGGTAACATTGGTCAAAAAAGCCGTTCAATTCAAACAGGAATTAGAACGACAAGCTCGACGTAGTAAGAACTCTTTTGACCAACGTTTTCAAGTGTGGGGATTATTTGATGTTGATGAACACCCTAATCTTCCCCAAGCTAAAGATACGGCGCGTAGCAATGGGGTCAAACTTGGCATATCTAACCCATGTTTTGAGCTATGGGGATTGTTGCACCTCCGTCACTACGATGCCCCCATTCATCGACATGATTTACAACGTCTTCTTGAACAACTGATGCCCGGTTATGACCATAAATTGTCTGCCACATTCAATTACGAGTTGATACGTGAGTATTACGATATCGCCAAAAAACGTGCTCAACAAGCTTGTCAAAGACGTAAAGAAGAAGATGACTCAGGGGGAAATCCCTCAACCGAGGTTTATATGCTGCTGGACTTGATTATCGACAATGCTAAACAATGAAAACCCATTGTCCTAACGAAATCGGTTTTGAGTTATTATTGCTAATACTCGATGTTCTAGTTTTTTTTGCTTGACACAGTAACTTCTTTGTGTATTAAGCCAACACTTATTTTTATAAGTCATTGAAATATTATTAAATAATTTATTAAATACCATATAAAACGGGTGCAAATAGGCGGTCTGATACCCGTCGAAAATCCATAAAACTTGATAGATTTTAAAGCTTGATGAACAGGGATAATACTTACCAACTTATTAAGTTTTAATACTTTTTTTAATAATTACCCCCCCGATTTTTTTTGTCAAGTTAAAAAAACTAGAACATCGAGTAATAATTAATCCCTGTAGTTAAGGTTCTAACTTATCCCTGCTAAGACATTAAAAACCCGTTTGCAAGCATTGCTTGAGTGAGTCCGCCAAATTGCCTAGCAAAGTAAAATAACTTTCTGTTCCGGCGACCAAATCTGCCCCTAATGGATCCAATATCCCGCGCCGTACCAAGGAGCCCTCTATCAGGGTAGTCACCAAGCCTGATTCAAATTGAGGCTCACTAAAAACGCAACGGATTTTCTGTTTTTTCAGACGTGTACGCAATTGATATAATCGTCTCACACTTGGACGGCTTTCCGGCGACAAGGTGATGGCACCCACCGCTGTTAGTCCATAATGATGCTCAAAATACTGATAAGCATCATGGAAAACTAAATAAGGTAATTCCTTGATGGGCGCCAATTGTTGCTTTAAAGTCTGATCAAGTTGCTCAAGTTGCTCAAGCAGACGAATGGCGTTAGCCGTATAGCGAGCGGCGTTGTTGGCATCAATCTGACTCAAAGTTTGGGCAATGGCTTGTACTATGACTTTGGCGTTGTCAGGTGAGAGCCAAATATGCGGATCAATCTCAAACTCATTATCAGGATGCTCATCAAGATGATGGGTTTCCCAAGCTTTGCCATCGCGTACTTTCAATAAGCTTAAGTCTGGCACCTCAATTAAGCGCAAAATCTGAATTTTGTCACTCAGCGTCGTCATGGTTTTTTCTAAAAATGTTTCCACAGAAGGACCAACCCAAACAACCAGAGTCGCCCTATGTAACCGCCTGATTTGCGAAGGGTGTAAACTGTAACTATGTGGCGATTCTCCGCCGGGCAATAATAAATAGGGGGTGCCCACACCGTCCATAACGCCACTGACAAGGGCATGAATCGGTTTGATTGTCACCACAACTTGAGGCACTGAGGCATGACTAGCGGATGCAATTAAAATCAATAATGTGCCTATCCATAAAACAAAATGTTTGAACATTTAAAGGTCTCCTCTATTAATATTTAATTTGTTGCTATGTTCTCGTTTTAGACAAAACCCCATAAAGGATTTAAGCAAAGCTGGGGTTTTATTTTCCATTAAAAACCCTTGAATCGCGGATTTTACGGATGACACGGATTACGCTGATTTAAAGTCAAAGTCAAAGTCAAAGTCAAAGTCAAAAGACTAATGAGTGTTTTCAGGTTTTTAATCCGTGTCATCCGTGTCATCCGTAAAATCCGCGATTCAATGTTTTTGAGTGGCCTGAAGATTTCCGCTATCCTGCACTAGTCACAGAGGTGTCCTAAACAATTCTTGAGGACAGCGAATTAGGAAATAAACGAATAAAGCCGCTCGATATTGATTTATTAAAAAAAACTACAAGGATTACATTTAAGAAGGGATAAGTCAAAATCTAATTTGAGCCGTTAAGGGCAACCACTAGGGCATTGCCCCTACGATACTTCGTTACCGAAGTAAAAACGGCTGAAGGTAGGGGCAATCCTTTATGGTTGCCCTTAACGGCGATGACATTGAATCTGAGCTGGGTTTTGATTTATCCTTTTTTTAGTGTCGTTATTGCGGTTTTAAATAAATTATAGTCTATTTTGGAGTCCACCTCCGGTTTGGACTGGACACCACACCACCCGTTAAAACCCCACAGCCACCATACTAATCAATTGCAACCGCAACAAATCGCCATATTTCGATGCCAAGCGAGATTGATAATCAAGCAATTGCTTTTTGGATTCGGCCAATTTTTGTTTAACAGGCTCTAAGGCTTTGATTTCTTCAATACTCATCTGACGCGCTTTTTCTCCGCTCACGATCAATTCAAATAAAAAATAAAAATCACTGATGCCATACGAAAATTTGATCATGTTTTTAGTCTCCCGTTGTTTGTTTAAATTATTCACGCACCACTAAAAAACCGGCCACTTGTCCTACCTTCTGCCGACGAATCACTTGCCAAGTGGCGGGTAAGCTTGGCTCTCCAAGGCGGCGCTCAGTTTCTAAATAGATCAGAGCGTGTGGTGAGAGCCAACCACCTTCTTCTAACAGGGGACAAGTTGGGCGGAGTAAGTCGTGCCCATAAGGGGGAGCCAAAAAAATAATGTCAAAAGTCTCAGGCGTTCTCTTGAGAAATTGGAGGGCATCGGCGCATAGAATTTCTATGTCGGGCGCAAATGTCGCTACTTGTTGTTTTAGTCCTTGTACAACGTCGCGTTCTTTTTCGACTAATACGACTTGTTTAGCACCGCGTGAGGCGGCTTCTATGCCTAATGCGCCTGAGCCGGTAAATAAATCTAGGCAACGGCTGCCGGGTAAGTCCATGGCTAACCAGTTAAATAAGGTTTCACGTACCCTATTCGGTGTTGGACGTAGTCCGGGTTTTTCGGGCACTTCTAGTTTTCGCCCGCGCCATTGTCCGCCAATAATGCGTATTTTTCCTTTCATCTCTTTACTTTTTCCATAACAATAATATATTCTTTTGTCATTGTCGTCTCTAATTGACCCATTTTATTGCTTGGACTATTTTGGGACGGCATTCGCTTATTTGGAATATTCCGAATAATTGTCTCAACCTGTTCAAATCCATTTGCCTGAAACATTTCTTGAGTCATCTTATCAGTTGGAAGGGTAATGCCTTTGACGCGACGATTTCCGACGACGTAACAGACTGTTCCTCCCTTTTTAATCACTTTTGATATGTTGTTAATCGAGTCATTATAGTCTTTATAAAATGCGACAACCTCTTTCGCTCGTCGATTATCTTTTTGAGCGATTTCATCAATGATCAAATGATGGAAACCTGATGTTCGCTTTCCGCCCATGAGATCATTATCAACTTTTGAGGCATTTTCATAGCCCAACCATTGGTTGGCAAGCCTTGAAAATTGTCCATAAGCCACTGTTGTTCTGGAATCTCCGTAAGGCGGAGAGGTGACGATTAAATCAACACTATTTTCTGATAAGACAGTGTTAGGAATGCCATGCACTGTATTAAAGGAGTAAACGTTTGTCATTGAGGGTTTCATTTCCATAAACGAAAGTAAGCCTTTTCTATTTCTGAATAGTTTACTTTCCATTATCCCAAATACATCAGGATTAAATTTTTCTAGTTGACGTGGCGACATTTTGAACAGTTTAAATTCACTGTTTCTTGTTAATGAAACTTCTCGAACCGTTTCACTAAATGCTACTTTGAAAAATTGTTGAATGCTTGGATCAGTGATCTGTGTTATATAGTCTTTAATTAGTGCTAATTTATGTTGATGTTCCTTGGTAAACCAATAATCTATATTTTTAAAGGTGGGTAATATAACGGAGTTGTTGATGCCAAAACCCATCATAAATGTCTTGTCGTTAAAATCTTTTATGATCAGATCAAGCTGATGAATATTTATCGGTGTCGTTTTTGCTTTTGCTATGAGTCTAGCGAGTGGATTTAAGTCTGTTCCAATCGCATTAATATTTTTTACATTGGCTTCAACTAATGAGGTGCCTGTTCCACAATAGGGATCAAAAAGTAGTGTTGCATTTTTGCCATATTTTTCAATTAAACGATTGGCAATTTGTGGGATCATCATGGCTGGATAATTATGAAAACAATGTGTCAATGGCTTCGTATCCGCATTTCTGAAATCCCATGAATTATCTATATATTTATTAGCCATTGTTGATTCATTTGTACAAATACGTGGAGAGAAACTTATTAATTTTTTTCGTAAACTCTTCTAATGTCACTCATCATCTCCAAAAATGAGTCCAAAGCTAAAGCTTTGGACTCCAAAATCTCCGAACTTAATCTAATACCCGAACGCCCTTATCGCTACCCAATAGCAACACATCCGCTGGACGTGACGCAAATAATCCATTGGTAACAACACCAGTGATTTCATTGAGTTGGGTTTCTAATTTGACGGGTTCGCTGATTTTTAAGTTGTGTACGTCTAAAATGACGTTGCCATTGTCAGTGGTAAAGCCTTCTCGCCATATCGGTTTTCCGCCCAATTTGACTAATTCTCGGGCAACATAGCTCCGTGCCATCGGGATGACTTCAATCGGCAATGGAAATTTGCCGAGCACATCAACTAATTTGCTATCATCAGCAATACATACAAAGCGTTTACTCACTGCTGCGACAATCTTTTCACGGGTGAGCGCACCACCGCCGCCTTTAATTAAATGCAAATATTGGTTGGTTTCATCCGCACCATCTAAGTAAACGGAAATTTCATCCACGCTATTGAGTTCAAAAACGGGAATGCCGTAAGATTTGAGCCGATCAGCGGTAGCGTTGGAACTGGCAACGGTGCCTTCAATTTTGTGTTTGATCGTGGCGAGTGCGTCAATAAAATGGTTTGCGGTGCTACCGGTACCGATACCGATGATGCTGTCTTCAACCACGTATTCTAAAGCCGCTTTAGCGACTTGCTGTTTTTTTTCGTCAGGTGTCAAAATTTTATTCTCCTTTTTTCTCTCGTTCCCACGCTCTGCGTGGGAATGCCTGTAGCGACGCGGAGCGTCGCGCACCGCAGAGCGGTGCAGCAGGC
>JALXAQ010000159.1 GCA_026991885.1 Thiotrichaceae bacterium | reverse complement strand
ATATAATTATATTAATTATTAATGATATAGCTTTTCAGATAAATATTTTCTAGGAGTTCAAGATAAATCTGGTCAACTCCTATTTTCTGAAATATAAAAAAATGGCAAATTTTGGAAATTTGTTTGTCTACTAAAGATACTCGATACAGAAGTTTGATTGGACAAAAAAATGGCAAATTTTGGAAATTTGTTTGTCTACTAAAGATACTCGATGCAGAAGTTTGATTGGACAAAAAAATGGCAAATTTTGGAAATTTGTTTGTCTATTAAAGATAGTCGATGCTCAAGTTTTTTTTGACTTTGAGCATCGAATAATAAGTAACTTCAAATATTGTATTGAAGTGAAAAATTTTTCTTGACAATGTCAAATTATTTCTCAATAATGAGAATAGAAGGTATATGAGTTAGGTGGGCAACTAGTGTTAACAACACCCACCTTCTGATAGTCCTTCAGTGAACTGAAAACTTACCTTTTGAAGGAGAAAATCATTATGTATAAGTCCTTGATTGCGGCTATAGCCGCTTCTGTGATTGCCCTATCAGCACCCTCAGTGCTTGCTCAAACCGCTTTGAAAAATATCAAGCAGACCAACAAGGGGGATCAAACCGCGAAAGCGAAAGCGACTGGTTTCTTGAGTAATGCCTCGGCTGAGGCTGTCGGTAACGAGTTAAAGCTTAAAGGCGTTAAGGCCAAAAAAGTTACCCAGAAGAACACGGGTAACCAAAAGGCGACTGCCAAAGCAACTGGTTTTCTCTCCAGTGCGAAGGCGAAGGCTGCCGGCAATAGTATTGAGGCTAAAAAATAGTAGCCGATGTTGAATAAGCTATTTCATAAAATGAGTTTTGTTGTTTCATGTTTTCCAATTTCGTGCAGAAACTTGAAAGCATGGATTGCTCTATTTTCTGAAAGTCTATAGTTAGCCCCCCCCCTGCCATGAGCTTTAGCTCATGGCTAAAAGCTCAAGTCCCCTGCCTAGATAACGATAAAAACGAGCGCAAGTTTGAGCCAATATCCAAACCCACCTAGCACTCAATCTCTATTTTAAAATAAAAACATCATGTTGTCGCTCGATGTTCATGTCATCTGTAAATCTATTCTGCTTTGAAGTCCAACTCTGTCACAAAAAAATTGAAAGCCTATGGCAACTCAAAAAAATAAATATACCATCGATGGGCAACCACTAGGGTGTTGCCCCTGGTATATTATATTATTTGGGAGTTGCCTATCGTTGTTTTACCACAAAAATAGTCAGTAATATTTATCTCTAAGGACAAGGGGTTGTATTATGTATAAAAAACATTTATTATTAGTCGTGCTCATCGCAAGTGCTAACGCTGTTGTTGCAGAAACGACTACCATTATTAGCATTGGACCATCGGCTACGGTTCAAATTGAATCAAATGGTCGTTCTGTTTCTGCCACAGCCGCCGCTTCACGAATCATCATTGAAGGGGATGAAGGGGCAGAGATTAATGTAGAAATCATTAATGAAGGTGATGTGAGTGTGTCTGCCATTGTCGGTGATGACTCGTTTGATGATGATGATTTCTTTGATGATGATTTCTTTGATGATGAATGAAATGAGAGGGTTTAATATGCGTTATTTAAAAATGTTATCCGTGTTGCTAGCACTACTGATGGTTTTTCCTATTACCGCCTCTGCGGAAAGACAAGGGGGAGAAGCCCGTTATAATAAAAACAAAATCGCAGCACAGAAGCGTATTATGAAAAATACGGCAGCGAGTGGATATGAGAATCTCCGTGTGCAAGAATCTCATGGAAGGAAAACCGTGATTGGGGTGATGGTCAACCGTAAAAATGTGAGTGGTGAAAATGCTGAGAATGTGTCAGGCAACTCATTAGAATTCAAAAACAAAGGTTCTGTTTATGCGCGTGTTAAAATGAAAAACACGGGTGATGTGACTGCCGAAAATACTGATACTTCTACCGCTTCGGGTAATCAAATTAGTGTGCAAGGTGCTAGGGGAGTCGTCAATCTTCGTGCTGATATGGAAAATCGTGGCAATGTTACTGCCAATGCTGCCGGGAGTTCAAATGTAGACGCCAATTCGGCAGGTAACAGAATCAATGTTCAAGGTGCGAAGGGGAATGTTCGCATTGAGGGCAATATGAAAAACGATGGGGCTATCACAGCTATTTCCAGGGCAAATCGGCGATAGTGCCATAACGCGACGCAGAGCGTCGGTGCCTGCATGATCTCCGCTTCGCTCCGTTACTTCGTTTCCCACGCTCTGCGTGGGAACGAGAAAAAAACATTTAGGAGAGGTCTATGATAATAAAATATAAGTTACTAATCAGTTTAAGCCTGTTGACGCTGATTGTTGGATGTGGAAACGAGGCACTGTTTTCACCAGATAACTATAAACCTAAGCCAAGAGTATCGGTAACAGAAAATGCGACGGTGTACACTAAAGGCTTAAAATGTGTTGGCAAACTGATCAAAGATTCAGGACAAGCCGAAGACCCAATCACGGCAGCTGTCGGTAAAATACGGGACAAAACAGGAAAAGATTACCAAGAATCTCCCCTCACCCAAGCGGCTTCTGATATGGCAATGACAGCACTTGCCAAGATCGGTGCGCTTAATATAGTTGGTATAGAGGGTACTGAGGACCTTGCACATATACCTGTTTTGGAAGAACAGATTAATCCAGTGGCAGTGGGTACCATTGGGGATATCGTTCCAAGTCATTTCTTTTTGGCAGGTTCGATTAGTGAATACAACAAAGATATCAGAACACGTAATTGGGGGTTTTCTTTCTTTAGAAAACTTTTGGATCTAGATGCTTCAGGCGGCGACTCGGTTATTAACGTTGCTATGGACTTGAGATTGGTTGCCTCTCAATCAGGTAATATCTTAAAAAATTCACAAGGAGAACTTTTAGTAGTCAGTCTCCAAAATAATCTCGTGACTAGAAATATTGACGGCTCAATTTTCAGAACTTGGACTGATCTGGGTGGCGGTGCTAACTTCGCGCTCAAGATAACCGATCCCAAACACTTAGCGATTCGAGAAATCATTGACCGGGGTGTTTTAATGTTGATAGGTCAGCTTTTTGAGGTGAACTGGCAACAGTGTGATGTTAAGAAAGTACCGCCAGGCGCAACCCATAAGAAAACGTCCGTTAAAAAGCGTACACCAACTCTCTCTAAAGACCCCACAGTCTTGCCGGGTGTGGCGGCACCACCTGCCGTCAAATTAGCGGATTGGAGTCAGTCTTTGATAGCTAAATTGGCGGATAACCTGTCTACAAGACGCTCTTTATATTTTAACATTCCAAAAATAAAGAACAAAACCACTAATTATTTTGAATCTCAATTGCTTGGCGCACTGATGAAGAACAATCTATTAAAGCCGTTGGATAGGGTGAAAGACTTGCCAAAATCTGAGCTTGATCTAATGAGTGCTAAACAATTGCGTGAAAAAGTAGCGGCATCTCGTCAGGGTTTCAGTCTCATGGGGGCTTTGTTGGATGCAGATAGTGAATTTAGCTGGAAAGTCAGCTCATCAGATGATGAAGTTAAAGTAACTGTGTTTCTGGTGGATAAAAGCCAATCTTCGGTGCTAACCGAATCGGTGACTTTTCCGTTGAGCGCACTATCCAATGAAATGGCACAAGCATTAATGGAAATGCCCAATGGTTTTTCATCGCAGACAGGGCTTTTACTTTTCAAAAATGATAGGTTTGATGATACCGATTTGATGATCGATTTTGTCACAACACATGGCAATGGTTTTGTCGATTACCGAAAGGCTGAAAAAGTTCGCTTTTTAATGCGAACCAACCGTGCCGCATATCCTTATGTTTTTACTTTGGATTACTGGGGAGATAGTCAAAAAGGTATTACTCGTTTATATCCTCGTTCTCCGGGTATAACACCTAAACGGCTTGATGCCAATAAGGTTTGGGTATTTTCCAATGATTTGCCAATAGAATCATCTGATCGCTATATGTTATGGGTGATAGCCTCAGAAAAACCCATTGATTTTCCTGAAAATGTGTCAATTGAATGGTTACAATCTGCTGATATGCAAGAATTGGTCAGTCAGGGAGTGGGGGTTGGAGAATATACTGATATGGGTGTTGTTATTCATACTAAAAAATAAATAAAGAAGTTTTGGAGTACAAAGCTAAAGCTTTGGACTCCAAAATACATTAAAAAGACGAAACGCAACTATTTGGCTTACAATCAAATGTATCAATAAAAATTAAAAAAATATAAAAATATCGAAAATTTAGCCGGTAAAGCTTGGGAATATGCTATTGCAATAGATGTGTTAGCAACAACAGATATTAAAGATTGTTCAATAGAATGTTTTCATTACCAACAAATGATTGAATTATTTTTTAAACATATATTAGAAACCCAAAGTGAATTCGGTTCATATAGTAAAAATCATAAATTGCAAAAATTATTGGAAGAAGTGATTGCAAACACCAAATTTAGAACAGATAAAACAAAATACTTCATGGCACTACAAGTTATTACCGTTTGTGCAGAAGAGTATAGATATAATTTTTTAATTGACTGTGATGGATATAAGCAAAGTGTCACAATTTGCGATCAATTATTAGACGAATTGATTAATTTTGAAAAACCTTAACGACAGGGATTACTTTTTAGCAGGGATAAGTCAAAATCGCACTTAGGAAGGTGCATGAAATAACTTACTCAACTTTAGTTGCAAACTTTATTACATGCACGTTCCTTAGACTTATGATAATGCGTATCAATTGATTTCTGAAACAGCATCATCTTCATAAGCAGTCTCTGAAGTGCAAGGCGTACCTTGCACGCCAGATATTTAAAATGCCCACCAAGCCCGCCTACTAAATAGAGCGCATACTCCTTGCCATAAATAGCCTAAATCTTTACCCGTGCTGCGTAATTTCGCATAAAAGGCATCGCTCATGAATTTCTCTTCTATTGGTACCTTAGCTGGGAGATTCAAGTGAGTGGGGCCAATCAGTCCGACGGGGGCTTCATCTCGTACTTTTTCCCAGTCTGCTATACGTTCTGCTAATTGTGACGGGGGGAATGGCAATGTACCGACTAGGCGCAAATCGCCGGTTAATGTGGCTATCAGGCGCGGTAAGTAGCGCAAGATTGGGATTGGCGTATTCCAAAGCCAAGTTGTAAATATTTTGCGTTGACGGTTGCCTAATTCATCAAGTGTTATCTGGTTGCCTTCTAATTGCTGTTTTTTGAGCGGTTGGCTTGGCTTATGCCATAAGGCGGCAATAAATGCCACTATCCACAAGGGCAAAGAGGCAATCAGTAAACCTAATCCAAGGAAGCGGTGTAATGCCCCAGCTATGGTATTGTTGAGGACCTGCGTTTGCAGATCACCCAAGAGAAAGGCTTCACTGACATGTAGCACTGCTCTGGTGTCCACGCGAATTAAATCATTGCCCCAGACTATGGCATTTTTGACATCGACCAGTTCTCCGATGTAGGTATTCGGTAAAATCACACTGGATTGCACAGTTGCTCCCCGATCAACAATCACATTATTATTAATCACGACATCATTTAAGAGTTCTGCTTCTGGGTGTATTCGACAAGTTGCGCCGACAAAAGCGAGTCCTTGCTTGAGACTTTTGGGCGATATTTGCGATCTGGGGCCAGTGGTTAGCCCTAATGCCGTTTGTTTGCCGGGTATGATAAGGCCATTAAAACGCCCTGCCATGACATCTAAATTGGCTTGATGGTAGCTTTGTAGAGATTCTAGGCAAGAATCGTTCGCCTCTAGGATGATTTGATTGTCGAGTGTCGAGGGCTGCGTTTCGCCAGTCCAGCGTAATTCTGCTAAGACGGAGGGATGGCAACCATTCCGACAGAGACATAAGCTAGCACATTGGGCTGTCATTATTCCTAAAACATAGTCACCGGGGATGGTTTGTGCTTGTTCCAAAAATTGACTAATCACGGGACTACGCAATACGTCGCCGCGTAGTGCCAGCCAAGTTTCATCCGTAGGCATGTCTAGGCGTTGTATAATGTCGCTAGGGTTTTCTTCGCCTTGGCTGAGAATGTAGCTAAATTTAGCCCCCCAACGGTTGCCAGTCCCTAAATTTTCTTCTATCGCGTCTGCATAGGCGGAAACGACTAGGGTAATGTCACGTATATCAGACATGACGAGGCTTTCTATGGTATGTTCCAGTATCGGTTTACTGACGATGGGTAACATTGCCACAGAGGTTTTTTCTGTTAAGGGTGTTAATTCTTGACCTAATCGGTCTGCAAAAACAATGGCTTTCATGTTATTTTCCTTATAAAATTTTATAGGAACTACAGGGATTTATTTTTAGCAGGGATAAGTCAAAACCGATTGAGGGGGTAAAGTGTTTTGACTTATCCCTGCTAATATCTAATCCCTGTAGTTAAATTCTTTAATAGGCACCTTTACCTAATAAGACTGCTGGAATGGTTTGAAATAATATTTTGATGTCCATAAAAAAAGATTGAGATTCAATATATTGCACATCTAATTTCACTTGCTCTGGAAACGGAATATCGGAGCGTCCAGAAACTTGCCAAATACAAGTAATACCCGGTATGACTTCTAAACGACGGCGATCCGCTAGAGAATATTCATCGACTTCTTTCGGTATCGGCGGACGGGGACCAACTAGGGATAAGTCTCCTTTTAAGACATTCCATAATTGCGGAAGTTCATCAATGGAGCCCTTGCGGATAAATCGCCCGACACGAGTAATACGCGGATCGTTTTTCATTTTGAAAATGACCCCGCCTTTCATTTCATTTTGTGCCATTATTTCAGCCTTACGCGCTTCTGCATCTCTATACATAGAGCGGAATTTCCACATTGTAAATAATGTCCCCCAGCGCCCGACACGAGTTTGTTTGTATAAAACAGAGCCGGGAGATTCAAAACGAATCAAGAGGGCAACCATAAGGAATAAGGGGCTTAATAAAATTAACAGTATGGCAGAGGCAACAATGTCAAGTAAACGCTTGAGCAAATAGGAGCCACGCACGATTATTATCCAAACTAAGCGTTTGCTATGGAAATTAATTTGATGCCAAAAGTTCCTTTGACCGATGTTGTCATAACGCTTGAGCAAAGCTTCTTGTCTGTTCATTGCTGAGTTTTCCTTTATTTACGTTTCTTTCTCGTTCCCACGCTCTGCGTGGGAAACGAAGTAACGGAGCGAAGCGGAGATCATGCCTGCCCCGACGCTCTGCGTCGTGTACTCTGCTGGACTTTCATTATTGACGCCCCTGTTTCCAAACTCTAAATAAAAACAAGGGATTACCAATCACATAACGCCGCCATAAGCGTCCCGGTTCTTGTATCAATCGCCATATCCATTCCATCCCAATTTCTCGCATCCAAAGCGGTGCGCGAGAAATTTGCCCAGAATAAAAGTCAAATAATCCACCAACTCCCATAGAAACGGCGGGTTTTAAATCTGCCAGGTGGCTATTTATCCAAATATCCTGTTTAGGCGCACCAAAAGCCACTAATAAAATATTGGCACCCGAAGCATTAATTTTTTGAATAATAGACGCTTCCTCATCAGGGCTAAAATAACCATGTTGAGTACCTACTATCTGTAATCCAGAATAACGTTTTTGCATATTTGCTGCCACCGCGTCAGCAATACCCGGTTTTGCGCCTAACAAAAATAAAGATAAATTTTGTTCGACAACTTTTTCACATAAACGCGGGAATAAATCGGTGCCATTAACATTGGCACGTAGCGAGACGCCCAACATGCGACAACCAACATGTATGCCGATCCCATCTGGTAATACCCGCGTCGCTTTGCGTAGTACGTCACTATATTCTGTATGGGTATAAGCAATATTTAAGCAATCAGGATTGACAAAGGCTAGATGAGATTTTTCTGCACATCGTGTTTGAGTGACAATCCAATTTATCGCTTCGTCCATGGTGGTATTAATCATTGAAATACCAAAAAATTTTAAGGTAGGCGGAGAGGGTTTAGGTGCGCCACCGCCTAAAATATTTGATATAGCCGAACGTGCTATCAATCCCGCATCACCTTTAAGTGTTTCACTATAGACAAATTCTTTATCTGTCACACTTTCTGCTTCATGTGCAATAGCAACGCGCTGCTGTAGCTGATGGGGTGATGTCAGCCCGGGACGAATTGAAAAACGGACGAGGGCATCTACGGGTACTTGTGCCGCCTCTTCTTTGGATAAAGGGCGCGGCCCGGCAAATGCCATATCTCCGCGTAGTATGTTAAATAATACCGCTAAACGACGGCCCTTTCCTTTGCCAGCAAAGGCCAATTTTTGAAAGGGGGTTTGATAACGGCCTAGTAGCGATGTACGTGTAAAAACTTGTCCGCTTTGCCATTGGCTGATAAATCCACGCACTATCAATAAGGGTGCGAGTAATCCTATGAGTAACAAGGAAAAAAGCCAATCAAATAAGCGGGGTAATACGACAGTCAGTAATCTAGCTAGCGGTGTCAGTTGGCTCCCCCACCAGTGACGATAAACGGGTTGCCCTAATGGGCCTGGAATATCTATTTTTGTTCTCATGTTTTGCACCATGTTTCATTTACTTAAAAAACAAGGATAAATACCTTGACAAGCGCGAACTCGTTGCTCTAACTTCGCTATTAATTCTTGACGCGGAACGCCCGCTAATTTCATCAGTTTGTTTCTGATTATCAGGGCGAATTTTAAGCCTTGTTTACCCGGCGCAAGCTTATATAATGCACGCATCGGTCCTCCCCCACTATAATGACGAACATAATCATCTAGGTTGACATCGGCGTTATTATTCCAGCGTTTGTCTAGTATTTGTATATTTTCATTGCCTTTACAAAAGTGAATAATATGCCCATTTTCTCCCCAGTCCATTTCGGGGACTTCCCTTTGTGCGGCATTAAATACTTCTTGAAAAAAAGCGCGTGCTTTTGGCGTATTTTGGGCAATTATCACGCCAGAATTGATATTGCCTGAGAAACCTTCTCCAAAATACAAGGACTTGCCGGGGACTGCCAGTGTTTCTACTCTTGGTGTGATAGCACGCACTTCGCAATCAGCATCGAGAAAAAATACCCAGTCATAACCCGCTTTTAAAGCGGCTAACAGTAAAGGTACTTTTAGCCAAACGCTTTCAATGAGACTAGCCCAGCGAGGTTGGTTGACTAATACATAGTCATAAGCTTGCCGCTCCGCATAGCGTTGATGACTGGCTATGCACCGATCATAAATTTTGTCGTAAAAATTTAATCCGATAGAAAATACTAAAATTTTAGGAGTAGCTTTGTTTTTCATCCTTTTTATCACACTAGAGCGGGGTTTTGGCAACCTCGCTTAAATTATTTATGATGTCAGGGGCGATAGGCTCTTATTTAGCAAACTTTTTTGCTTCATAGAAGCGACAGCCATACCCCGTTCTTCAAGCCAACGATAAAATCTTTTAGGTAACAGAAACAGTGCATAAGCCGCCATTAAAGTAACTAAAGTGCGTGCTGGCTCTTGAAAAATAATTTTATAATCAGTTGCTATAGCCCTATGCACCAAGCGGACGGCTACCGCTGCATTACGCATTCGTATCGCCCGTCGTGCTAAATAACGCAATTGATAGGATCGAGTCCGTGCTTCCCACTCTCCCAAAAAATCGGGGGCATATCGCCGTGCTTTTTCTATCATACGCTCCCATGAAGCGTACTGATTTTCTAGGTTACTAGAGAGCCCGCCCGCATTCACTCGATATAATGTTAAGTCTTCCGATAGTCCTTCAAATTTCCACTGAGTCAGTATAGTCATACGCACCCAACATTCAATGTCTTCGGATTGACGAAAAGTTTCATCAAAAGCACTTTCTTCTTCTCCCTGTAAATAGTGCAGCAGGGCAAGGTCTTCAAAAACTGCCCGACGTATGACTGGTGCTGATCCATTACCGACAGGATTGCGGCATAATACATCAATCGCGTTAATGCTGGTCAGTTTGGGTAATTGATAAATACCCAGTGGTTCTCCATTTTCATCAATAAAAGCAGAACTGCTGAAACTAATACCCACTTTCGGTGAATTATCAAGATGTTCGACATGTTTGGCGAGTTTTTCTGGTTTCCATAAGTCGTCGGAATCTAATAGGGCAATATATTGACCCTTGGCATGACGGATTCCGGTATTTCTTGCACCAGCTAATCCCCGATTAGGTTGTCGAATAATTTTAAGACGGGGATCGTCAAATTGTTGACAAATTGCCAAACTTTTATCAGTACCACCATCATCAATAATCAATAATTCAAAATCCGTAAACGTTTGATCTAGCACCGATTGAATACTCGCGGCGACATAGCGTTCAACGTTATAAACCGGCATAACGACTGAAACGGTTGGCATAATTTTTTCCTTTGCATGTAGGGGCAATCCCTTGTGGTTGCCCTTAACTTAAGCGATAGGCACTTACACCTATTAGCGTCAAGATTGATCGACGTGGTTCGCGCCATAAAATGGTCCAATCTGAAGCCAATGAACGTTTTAAATAGTTAAAGGCAATTTTTGGATCTATGCGTAATCGTAAAGCGCGTCGCGCTAAATAGCGTAAATAAATGGCTTTGGCTCGCGCATAATGTTTATCAACAAATTCTGTGGCATAATTGCGTGTTATGGAAACCATTTTTTCCCAGCCAGCTTCCATACGGTTTAATTCTGAAGATAAGCCCGATTCACTGGCACGATATTGTACTAAGGCTTGAGAAAGCCCTTTTATTTTCCAATTGCTCTGCAATAGTACCCGAAATAACCATTCTTGATCTTCAGCAAAACTCATGGATTCATTAAATCCGCCCACCTCTGCGAACACTTCTCGCCTAACTGTTATATTAGAACTGGTGCATAAGGGATTTTCATAAAGTAAATGGGCGGGTTGCATTTCATGAAAGGGTCCATTGGAATAAGTAAAGCTTGGTTCTCCAGTCTGAGTTAAGAACATAATTTTAGAGAAACTAACCCCAATACTGTTATCCTTTTCCATCAAAGCCAGGTGCAAAGCCAATTTATCAGGCGACCAAAAATCATCAGCATCTAAAAACGCAATATATTGAGCAGAACTTAAAGCCACGCCCGTATTCCGTGCAGCAGAAACGCCCTGATTAGGGGTGCTGTATATTCGCACTCGTTTATCTCGGCGACAATATTCTTTAGCGATTTTTTCGCTATTGTCGGTAGAACCGTCATTAACAATGAGTAGTTCAAAATGCCGAAACGTTTGCGCCAGTGCCGACTCTAGGGTTGCTGCTAATGTTTCAGCAGCGTTATAACAAGGAATAATGATTGAAATTCTAGGTGAATATTTCATATTAAATACCGCCGATATACCCAATAAGCAAAAACAGGTATCGCTAACAAATGCACTAATAACACGCCGCTAGCAACGCCCATAATTGACCAATTTAAACCGAGAAATATGGCTAAAATAAATAAGCCCGTAAAAAGTATGCTCCAATAAAAGTCAATATTTGGTTTATCAAGTACTCGTAACAATTGTGAACTACTTTCTGCAAACACTCTGGGAATAACAGAGAGGCAGAGTAAAATTAAAATGGGAACGGCGCCGGCTTCTACCCAGCGTTCTCCGAAAATCAAAGGGACATAAATGGGTGCCAGTGCGCTTTGTAATAAAATAATAACCGGAACAACAAAACTAATGGTTTTTAACGCATGTAAATATTTTTCTTTTAAATCAATCAAATTGCCCTGTGCGGCAGCTAGATGGGGTAGTACAGCAGTGCTATATGCTTTAATAATAGACATACTCATACCAATACCGGCATTACGGGCAAAATAGTAAATACCTAAAATTTCTAGTCCTAAAAATCGTCCGATAATCAAATTATCCAAATTCAAGCGCAAGGTTTGTAAGACTTCCACCCCCAGTACATGTTTACCAAAATGAAAAATCTCTCGACAACGCGGAAAACCCATGCCCCAAGTCGGTTGCCAATTGATATAGCGGCGATAAAAAATCACCCAAATCGGTGCAACCATTAATTTCGGTAAAATAACCGCCCAAACCCCAAAACCCATCAGTGCTAAGGCAGCCGTCAATAAATTGTCAAGTGAGACAATGCCGCCCATCATTAAGGCGGTGATTTGCAAGTGCTGCTGACGTTGAATTAAATAGACTTGTACCAATGCAAAAGGGAAAACTAAATATACCGCCGACAGGGTAATGAGCATCCAAGCCAATTCTGTATCTTGATAAAACCAAGCCACTGGAAAGGCTAATAGACATTGCAATAACATCAAGGCAATATTAAGCAACCAATTGATCCGATAAGCGGTGTTACAAATAACGGTTAAATCGGCTTCTTTGGCTTGAATGATCTTCGCGCCCAAGCCATTGCTAGTCAAGACCCGAATCAATTCATAAATTGTCAGCGCAATGGCGGCAACACCGTATTCATGGGTTGTCAACAAACGCGCTAATACAATCGCTGTCACTAGCCGAGTGGCACGAGTCATTATTTCTGCTACCCCTATCCAACCGATATTTTTAGCAAAGCGACTGGATAGGGGGTTTTTGATTGTTAGAGTAGACATATTTTTTCTGCAAGCAAGGGCAACCACAAGGGATTGCCCCTACAATCTGGTGAATTCATAATTATGAATTCACAATGCAATATTTGCCTGTAGGGGCAATCCCTTGTGGTTGCCCCTTATGAGTTCCTTAATACATATTCGCTTCTTTATAGTCCGACAAATACCAATCTGTAGCACTTTGCCCCCCACTTTGCAGCCAGGTTGCAAATTTAAAGTAAACATTGGAAATGGATATACGCTCAAAGGGGTAACGCCATTCTGTTGGAATATCCAACGCCCAAGGCAAACCGCTATCAGTTTTATAATAACGCTGCAAGTTAGCATCAGAGCTATCATCCGCTGTGCCTAATAGTCCCTTATTTGCCAAATTGGTGGGAGAATGATCTGGCAAGTGTATTTCTAAACTGCGATCTTCTGTCCGATAGATAAACGGATTATAGGGCGGATAGGTGAGCAAATAGCGTTTTTGCGCTTTGTTAAAGCTTATTTGCAGATCAAAGCGTTGACTATCGCCAGTACCACAATTATATTCCGTATTGAACAGTTTGCAGCCCTCCACTAAGGGTGTCATCACATGCGAATCCGTGAGCAAATTAAACACTAAACGATCTTGCCCACCTTCGGCAGATAAAGAAAAGGGTGAATCATTATTGTAAGACAATTGCGTGGTTGTCGGCTCATTGGGGGCAACAGCACCTAAAGCGATGGCAAAACCATTTCTCAACGCAGCCCCTCGCGCTTTAATAATGAAATCCGCTTCGATGTCTTTAATCTCACCCTGGGCATTGAGGACTTCTTTAAAGTGATAGCTTAAGACTAAATCATTGAGATCATAATCGCCCGCAATCGGCCATAAATCTTCAAAAGCCAAAGTCCCCCGACCATTCCCAGCCGGATAATGGGCGGTAAAAGCACGTAGTGGATCCGTTGGAAATTCATCGTTAGTATCCAAAATGCCATCCCCGTCACTGTCTCCCGGATCGGGTAAGACTGGAATTATGCTACGATTTATAGCTGTCTCCGGGTTTGCATGGATAATAAAGAGCAGATCATTGAAATCCTGATCGCACCAACTCTCAGTACGCCGTATGTCTTCGATACCCAAAACAATACCGTTTTCTAAGCCCGCATCTAATAACACTGTATGGCGGCGTAAATCGTCTTCCCAAAGATCAGGTGCAGGTTCAGAATTGAGACCCTTTAAGGTATAAAACACCCACCCATAATTCGGCTTCATCCAAGTTTTAATGCCCCCTTCCCATCCCCATTCATTAGGCGCGTACCAACCATCAGACACCACCAAAAAGCCGATCCGGGTGCCCGCTGAAAAGTGCCCTAAATTAATCGTGTCACCAGTACGCAAGCCATTACTGCTGCCGCCGCCATTATGATAAGAGGTATTAGGGAAAAGCACTATCGATTCTGCTAATTCGTCATGGGACGTAGGCGGATTACCGTCAGGGTAAGTGAAATAGCCAAAGGCATTTTTAAAGCCCGCGCCTTCATGTACAAAAGTAATGGTCACATCTCCCTCTTCTACTAATAATATATTGGCGCCATTGTCATCTGTAATATAACTAGGTCTGATGACGGGTACATTGCCGCGCTCTGGCAGGGCGATGGCTATTTGATTCAACAAATCATCACTGATTTCAGGTGGAGTAGAAATAAATCCTGCCGTCGGTATGCCAAGACTGTCAAAAAAGTTCGCATCATACGGTCCGGTTATCGGGACACCATTTTGATCGATACCGTATTGATAAGTCCAACTTGGGATGCTTCGTGTCAATTTGCGTCTCATTTTTGGCGAAGCCGTGTTTTTTGACGAATAAACACTCTTACCGTCAAATACATAGTCAATGCGATTGTCGGTCACGGGGATATCTACAGTCGTATTGGACAAGCCTATAGCTGATGCTACTAGTCGCACTTTTTTGATATGGGCTGCTAATTGAAGCGTTTGTTGAAACCGCCCTTCTTTATCAGTTTGTCCTTCACTGAGTAATTTACCGCTCGCCAGTAAAGATAAAGTCTCACTGTCTAAATCTTGCAATTGTTCATCGGCTTCCACTTCATCCAATAAAGAAAAATCTTCTCCAGTAGTAGGCACATAGAGTTTCACGCTGACATAGCGCATAGGGGTGCCGCCCGGCGCAATGACTTGGATATTGATATCGACATTGCGATAAGTGTCATAAGAAAAATCATCGGGTACTGTCAAATTTTCCAAGCTATCCAACTCAATATCACTGACATTCCAAGTACCGTCTAGCTTAAACTTAACAGTGGCATTATAGGGCTTTTTCTCATACACGAGATGTTCAAAGCGCACTGATTGTGGACCAATAATTTTGGCGGTGCCCGTTTTGAAATTAACCCACTCTGAAGGAGGTTGCGGTGTTTGGCTCAGCAATTGCCAAGTGGCATCCGAATTGAGTTGCAGCATCACGTTATAAGGTTGTCCATCATACTGAATGTCATTCAACTGTATCGTGTCTGTACTCACAATTTCCACGCTACCAGTACGACAGTCTAGTGCAGAAGCGTGGGCATCAGCAAAAAAACTGCTCATGACGAGCAATGTAAAAAGGGCATAACATGTTTTGTTATAAATGGTATAACAAGTTTCTTTATTTATATTTATTATATTCATAATTAATTTCCTTTGTGCAAAGTAATTGATGTATCTTGCACATGATAGGTTGACGTTTGACTTATATAAAACACAAGACTGATGAACGGTCATATTTGACTGACGAATAGCATTTTCCTAATTGAGTTGTCCGTCAATAAAAAATAAAAATCAAAACCAGACCTGGCAGGTTGAAAAGAAAACCTGCCAGGTCAAAAACACTGCGACGCGTTTTGATTTTGACCTGGCAGGTTTGGGTTTAACCTGCCAGGTCTGGTTTTGACTTTTTATTTACTGACTCGTCTAATTTACCCGGCGCAAACAGTCTGCAAAATCGGTTTGTACTTGTGCCCGAATCGGAGCGCTGTCAAAATCCATCTCTGCTGTTTTTTCAATGGCTTGAATATGTTCATCCACATCAAAATCGGCAACGGAGGCGCCGGGTATTTGCAAGCGTTGAGATAAATCTCGCCCTTTGTTGGAATAAAACAAGTTGAAGGGCATACGATTCGCCGCCAGTCGTAAGACGGAAGTGTGATAACGCACGCCGATCACTAATCGGGAGATAGCGACAATTCCCATTAAAAATTGCCACCCTGCCAAGTCTCCAGCGTTTTGAACAATATTTAATACTTTGACTGTTGGCACTGCTTCACAGATGGTGCGGACCGCTTGACTATCACTATCTGCCGTTGTCACTTCTGACTGTATGAGTAGCACTGGTTGATGTCCACGCTGATGCAAACTGCGGCATAATTCTATGATTTTTTTTAAAAAAGTCTGATTGTCCTGTTGATACATTTGATCAAATAAACGCACTGAAATAATCGCGGCGCGTTCAGGTTCGATGGTGTCACGCGCTGCTTGTTCCGCTACTTTCTGAGAGGAAAGCGCAAAGGCAGTATCATAAGATAAGCGTACTGGTACGCCGACACGGCGCAGTCGTTCATAACTTTCAGCATCGCGCACACACACCGCCGCTAAACGTTTAAAATGCCAAGCGAGCAAGCGAAAACTTAAACCATGACAGGATCGGGGAATAGATTGTCCAAATACAAAAGTCTTTTGGGGCGCATGGCGGAGCCCTTGGAGATTTTTGAGGAATTGCTTGGTGATAAACCATTCACGGGCATTATTAAAAATGTCGCCACCAACACTAATATAGGCATCACAGGCTGGCAGGGATTCCACCACTTGTAAGCCTGGGGTGTCAATTGGTGCAGTATCTTGTATCACGGCAGATACTTGCGGTGCCGGACTGAGTTCGGCTAATGCGCTATAAATAGCTGAGTCGCCTATATTTCGTGTTGAATAGACATTTAGTAGTCCTATTTTCATATATTTCTTTCCTGTTTTAGGATTATGTATAAAGTAAAAAGCAATTTTTAGGCCAATAACGGTATGGATTGATTTTTTTGCAGGGATAAGTCAAAATATTAACTACAGGGATTATATATAAGCAGGGATAAGTCAAAACCTTTAACTACAGGGATTTCTTTTTAGCAGGGATAAGTCAAAACCTAACTACAGGGATTTCTTTTTAGCAGGGATAAGTCAAAATCTAACTACAGGGATTTCTTTTTAGCAGGGATAAACCAATTAACTACAGGGATTTCTTTTTAGCAGGGATAAACCAATTAACTACAGGGATTTCTTTTTAGCAGAGATAAACCAAATGACTACAGGGATTTCTTTTTAGCAGAGATAAACCAAATGACTACAGGGATTTCTTTTTAGCAGAGATAAACC
>JALXAQ010000158.1 GCA_026991885.1 Thiotrichaceae bacterium | reverse complement strand
ATTGGAAAATATTCTCAAAGCGATTAGAAGAAATGGTTTTATCCGTTTTGAGTTACCATGACACAGCCGGCGAGGCACCGGAACGGGTTTATCATGCTTTTGTTTTGGGTTTATTGACGCATTTGAGTGATCGTTACATTATCCGCTCTAATCGGGAATCGGGATATGGTCGTTATGATGTGTTGATGAGCCCGCGTCAGCTTGACGAGTCCGGTTTTGTTTTTGAATTTAAAAAGATTGATCGACCCGATGAGAAGACTGTCAAAGAGGCCATGCAAAGTGCCTTGCAACAGATAAAGGATCAGGAATACGCTGTCGAATTGCAGGCACAGGGCGTTAAACGTATCTGGGGGATTGGGGTGGTGGTTGATGGTAAACAGGTTTGGGTGGAGACTGTGCGACTCTAAGGGCAACCACAAGAGATTGCCCCTACTCACGTCTGCTGTAATTTATAGAAATCCTATTTATCGTTCCGGGCCACGCACCTTTTGATGTCGGTGTTAATGGTGCGTACCCAGTTTAGAAAGCAGCGCCATTATTGTCCCACAACCGACGGTAACTCGGTTGCAGCCTCAGCTTTTGGCAATGGCACGGCAATAGACTCTGGCAAGAGCATAGTATTGTCCTCACCTGCTGGCGCCTGATGAGTTATCGCGGTCTCACTCACAAGTCCATCTATGTTCCCTGTCACCATAAATTCTGGCGAGAGATTGTGCAATTGAACCCAATTGCTGTTGTTCATCCATTGCCAAATCCCATAGCTGGCTCCAAAGTCGACAATCACGTCGTCTTGACCACTACCGTCACTATCGCCCGTCACCATGCTATCCGGCGAGAGTGAGTGTAATTGAACCCAACTGCTATTGTTCATCCGCAGCCAAATACCATAAGTCTCGCCAAAGTCGATAATCACGTCGTCTTGACCACTACCGTCTATATCGCCCGTCACCATGCTTTCTGGCGATAAGGTGTGCAGTTGTACCCAACTGCTATTGTTCATTAGAACCCAAATCCCGTGTGGCTCACCAAAGTCGATAATCACTTCGTCTTGACTACCACCGTCTATATCGCCCGTCACCATGCTTTCTGGTGATAAGGTGTGCAATTGAACCCAACTGCTATTGTTCATCCGCAGCCAAATCCCGTATTGGGTGCCAAAGTCGATAATGACATCGTCTTGACCGTTACCGTCTATGTCACCCGTGACCATGCTTTCAGGGGATAAGGTGTGCAGTTGCACCCAAGCACTGTTGTTCATCCGTAGCCAAATCCCGTATTGGGTGCCAAAGTCAATAATGACGTCGTTTTTAATAGGCTCTCCGATATGAACAAGGTTATCAATCCAAGCTCTGTCCTGACCGCTTGATACCGAACCGTCTTTGCTGTATTCCCAACGGAAGGTATGCTGCCCCGCTGTTACTGGATAGTCTCCCGAGGCTGTCCAAGGCACCTCGCCGGACCAAGCATCTTGTTGTACGCCGTCAATATAAAAGCGCAGGTAATCGTATCCGCTTTCAGAACTTACCTTGTAGGCGAACTGGATGATACCCGCAAAGGTATAACCACTCACTTTCAGTACCGCAGATTGACTATTCCCAAGCGATTCTGGGGCTTCGGCAGCATAAGTGCCGCTTTGCGCTTCATTGCTTGTAACTGTCCAAGTGCCGTCACCGCTTGTTCTCCAATACAAACCGCTAAAATCGCCTGTTTCAAAGTCATCACTTTGAATTATCCCCGTCGGATAAGGGTCTTGACTATCTGGAATACCATCACCATCGGTGTCAGGATTCAGCGGATCGGTGCCAGTGAGATTTATCTCGGTATAATCGTCGAGCTCATCGTTGTCGGTGTCCTGAGTGAGGGGATCAGTGCCGTATTGATTGACTTCTTCTCCATCTGTCAGCCCGTCTCCGTCTGTGTCCGGGTTGTTTGGATCCGTACCCAGTTCGTTTTCCCTGCGGTCACTCAAGCCGTCTCCGTCTGAATCCGCATAGCCGCCGTACACGACAATAGATGTGCTATCGGTTGCGCCGATCTTATTGGTAACGGTCAAGCTAATGGTATAGGCTCCCACTTCTCTGACAGTAATATCGAATTCTTCGGCGGATACGGGAATTCTGCGGAGTTCGCCCAAGTCCCATCTGCGTGAGACAATTTGGTCGTCTGCATCGAAGGCTGTGGATATATCGCGTAAATGGATGGTATAGGGTACCAAATCTTCTATTTTGTCCACTTCGATTTGCGCGACTGGGGGCTCGCTTTGGGTGGTGAAATTCCATAAGGGGCCAGTGGTTTCTGCATGGTGATTATCGCGGGTGACTACTTTCCAATAGTAAGTGCTATTGGAGTCTAGGCGATTTGTAGCGTCAAAGCTGTAACTTGTTTGAGTACCACTGTAGATAAGGGGGGGATTTTGGGTTTCGCCAAGATAAAGTTGGTAAATGACCGAGTCGCCGGGATCAGGGTCTTGTACCGCTGCCCAACTCAGGTTGATGATGGTCGCTACGCCGGTAGAGCCCGATGCAGGGTTGGGCGATGTGGTGGCCGGTGGGGCCGTATTCTGACCGCCGCCCGTTACCATGTCAGTTTTGATTAGGCGATTGCCAAGGTTATCGTAGACGAAATCGGTGTTTCCACCGTTTGCGTAAGTGATGCCCGTTAGTTGGTTGGCCTCGTCATAAGTGTAGTCGGTTGAGGCCCAAGAAAACTGGGCTAGTGTTATTAGCACTATTAGGTTGATTATGGGTATTCGGTATCTCATCAATTTTTCCTCATAATATTAAGTGTTGTTATAATAGACATTATCGGAAATAAACGTTTCAGACAGGGTTGCAAACAGGCCAAAATGTCATAAGCCATCAGAACTGGCATTGGATTTGAGTACAACTAATGACTAATGACAGACAACGAATAAAACCTTTAAATTCGACTCACAAGTTTTTTTTGAGTTGACATTGTTGTTGGAGTCCACCTTCGGTTTGGACTAGCCAAGTGCCGGCTGAATGTCAATATCAAAAAACTTGAAGATCGAGTTAAATAAAAAAATGTTGATTTTAATAAAATCAATCATTTGTCCTTAACCATCTAAAAGATGAAATTAAGGCGTTCTTCAAATCGCTTTTAAAATGCCGGAGCGATTAATAGATAGCTTACTACTATATATAAGTACTGAACCATGAACCTCTGGTCAGCGAAGCTAATTATCGGATATTTTGGAGTCCACCTTCGGTTTGGACGTGGGTTTCCAAACCGAAGGTGGACTCCAAAATAGATTAAAATTCATGGTTCGGTACTTATAACTCAATTGGTTAATGAAAAATGTGACCTCACTGCGGATATGGCATTACGGCTAAGTTTAGCCAAATAAAAAATCATGGCCTAAAAATCACATCACAAAAATCACAGTTCAGACGCAGTGAAGTCCTGCCTTTCCATAGGTACATCATGTTTTTGGTGGGTTGGGCGTCCCGCCACTTCGTATCGCTCCGCTCTACCCACCCTACGCTTGCTAACCACAATGACTTCACTTTCTGTTAAGGTATGAGCTTTAATAAGGTATTTCCATTCCCCAATTTTATGCTATTTTTGTCGTTCAATAATTTTGCCTGTGAGTATGGCACGTTCAACATCAAAAATCGTCAGTTCATCATCGTCCATTTCTTCTTCTGCATGTAGAGTCATTATATACTGACGGGTTCTTATTTTTTCCTGCATCTGTTTTAGAATACGCTCAAACACAATGTTTCACCTAATTTACATATTAGAGTTGTTGCGAAATAAAAAACCTTAATAAGGATAAGTCAAAACCTTGCTCTGGTTATGTTTTGACTTATCCGATCGATAATACAATCCGTGTAGTTATTGCGATGCGAACGAATAAAACTACAATAACTACAGGGATTACATTTAAGAAGGGATAAGTCAAAACCAATCACAAAAATCACAGTTCAGACGCTCTACCTATCCGACGCTATATCTCCCCGACGCTGTTGGGGTATCAGTCTATCTTGATATTGTTTCTGATATTCTATGTAATGTTCTACTGAGGATCATGTCCACATTTGGCGGAAATACGTTGCCGTGCTTTTCGTATGCGGGTCATTTTAATCAAAGTGGTATAGTGGTATCCATAATGTAATCATCTCATCTTTAACATTAAACACCAACAAACGTCAGGTAGATTAATTTTTATGAGTTGCCTCATCAGGAGGCCCAACAGGTTGATTCTGGTAAATCCCCATGATGCCAATGCTTGAATAGCTTAACCGCTGCTCTTTGGCTAATATTGTCCTTTGGATCATTGGCAATTGACTTTAAAAAAACAATCTCCCCAGTATTCTTATTAATCCTTAACAAGCCATTTTTATCATTCTGAGGCGAAGAACTAAATTGATATTCAGCAAAATTGTCATTTTCAGCTGTTTTTCTAATATCTATGTAAAATGCCATCTATTTCCCTCCTCAAGTTGCTTAGTCTAACCCCGATGGACGGTTTGAACGTACCGCTGCATCGTGGGCTGTTCTATAAAAAATGGAATAAATAAACAAGCGGTTCTCGTTCCCACGCAGAGCGTGGGAACGAGAAAAAAATCACATCAATCACAAACAAAAATCACAGTTCATACGCAGTGAAACCCAGCCTTTCCATAGGTGCATCATGTTTTGGGTGGGTAGAGCGGAGCGAAACCCACCCTACGCTTGCTCGATTTTTAAATCGTTTGGGACGATACCAGAGACGAGATCGTCTTTGACGACGATTACCACGTCTGGCTGTCATTTTATCTTTAATATCGCTGCGATGATTAATAATGCCAGAGAGTAAAATTTTCCCGTTACCTACATTGCATAAACCGGTGTGATGACTTCCTTTATCTTAATGTTAAACCACAGAGCTACCGACTGGAATAACATCAGCAGGTGTGATGGCCTATCTAACTTCTGCTACTCATGTAGCCCACTGTTAGCTCCATGTCTATAAATAAACATCTATAGATTTAGCAACTATTTTGCTAGTGTGAGGCTTTACGTTTCGCTATGATTTCCTCAGCCAGTGTTTTGACATCTTTGTTGCCTAACCATTGATGCCGCTCGATGGTGTAATCTCCCCAACCGGTTTCCGATTGTTGAAAAAATCGTATCATGCCAACTGGTCCCAAATGACGTGCCAGTAAATCAATTCCCGTCT
>JALXAQ010000157.1 GCA_026991885.1 Thiotrichaceae bacterium | reverse complement strand
AACTAACTTCTGCTCACTCGCGAGAGCGGCCCACTGTTAGCTCCATGTCTATAAATAAACATCTATAAATTTAGGAACTATATATCTAATGGCCCTTTTTGACTTTCTGGCTTAAGTTTATTTGCCGGGATACGGTCAACATTCCAACCACTGGTATTTTTCCATACATTTCTTGATAAAACAGCTCAGTATTATCGGCACATCCAAAAGAATTTGTCAATAAAAAAATCAGCTATTCTAATTGTCTCAAGAGCAAAGCCCATACCTCGGGCAGGTAGGGCGATGTGCGACTTCTAGCGCACTTTAAAAACCATCTCCTCCGGCGGCAAACACCTTTTATCATCGCAAGCTTGAAATTGGAGTTTGACTGATAACGCCCCAGGCATTTGCGAGATCAAATTTCCACGCAAGCGCACTTTTCCCTGATAAAGTGCTAAAGTGCTTTGCTGAAATGATAGCCGGAGATAGTCGGGTTTTGGATAAAAAACTTGTCCCAGTTGTTCCCCATCTAGGCGAGTGGCTATCAAATTTTTTTGGAGCGGTTGATGGGCGTTAATATGCCAGCCTTCACGCATATTGAGTTCTACCACAATCCAATTATTCTCTAATTTTGCCGTCACCTTCACCGCGCCACGCGCCCCATATCGTCGCATTCCAAGTTCGCCGTGGAGTAATTCATCTGCCCCCAGTAACATATAAGCATAACCGCTGGGGTATCTTGTAATTGCCTCAGAAAAAGCATTTAGGGTCGCATTGGCTTTGTCACGATAACGCGGCTCTCCCGTGCGAGTGGCTAACATGGCTAAAACGCGAACCGCCACAGCGTTGCCCGACGGAATCGCACTATCTGCGGGACTTTTGGGTCGAACGATTAGCAGCGTATTGTCTGCCCTATTCATAAAAAATCCACTCTGCTCTTTATCCCAAAAGTGTGTCAACATCCCCTCGACTATTTCTTTGGCTCTTTTTAGCCAAACGCCGCTGGCATCATAAAGACTGAGCAATGCTTCAGCAAAATAAGCATAATCATTTTGATGCGCCGAAATAGAGGCTTTGCCATGCAAATAGACGCGCCACAATTCTCCTTGTCCCTGTTTTGACCAAATAAAGTTGGCCGCCGTTTGCGCTGCCACTAAATAACGCGGCTCCCCTAAAATGTCAGCAGCCTGAGCCAGCGTCGTTATCATCATGCCATTCCAAGCGGTGAGGATTTTATCATCACGCAAGGGCGGCTCGCGCTTATCTCTGGCACGGCGCAATTTTTTTCTAATCATTTCAACTTTTTTTATCAATTCTGGCACTGCTATCGCGTGTTTTTTTGCATACTCTTCCAAAGAAAGTGGCAAATAGAGGATATTTTTACCCTCAAAATTGCCATCCTCAGTCACATCATAAAGGCTTAATGCTAATTGAGCTTCTTTTTTATTGAGTACAGCGCGTATTTGTGCTGGTGTCCAGAGAAAAAATAGCCCTTCTTCTCCTTCACTATCTGCATCTGTTGCCGAATAAAATCCGCCTTGAGATGAAGTCATTTCTCGTAGCACATAATCCAGTGTTTGTCTGGCAACAGTGGCGTAGATAGCTTTGCCCGTCAATTGATAAGCGATCACATAAGCGCGTGCGAGATGGGCTTGATTATAGAGCATTTTTTCAAAATGAGGCGTGAGCCAATGATCATCGGTGGCGTAGCGATGAAAGCCGCCCCCTATTTGGTCATAAATACCGCCTTGTGCCATTGCCGTCAGGGTTTTTTCAGCCGCCGCCAGGGCTTGTTTGTTGCCACGCTGAGCGGATTCCAGTAGCAATAGGAGCAAATTTTCATTGGGAAATTTCGGCGCATGACTAAATCCACCTAGAAAATCATCGTGTCTTGCTAGGATATTGATGACTGCTTGCTCGATAGCATTTTCGCCGACTTGACGCGCCTTGCCGCTGGCTGCGGTTAGTTGGCGCACGGCATTCGTAATATTGTTAGCTTGCGCGATGAGTTTGGGACGATCTTGTTGCCATAATTGGGCGACTTGTTTGAGCAAATCTGTGAATGTATCGGGTTTAAAATAAGTGCCGCCCCAAAATGGTTTGCCATCTGATGTCAAAAAACTGGACATCGGCCAACCGCCGTGCTTCGCTATCATCATCACCGCAGTCATATAAACTTTATCAACTTCAGGATGCCGTTCTCGATCCACTTTGATACAGACAAAATGTTCATTCATCAGCCTAGCGATGGCGAGATTCTCAAAACTTTCCCGCTCCATGACGTGACACCAGTGACAAGTGGAATAGCCAATCGAGAGAAAAATCGGTTTATTTTCCCGACGGGCTTTTTCAAAGGCTTCATGCCCCCAAGGATACCAATCGACGGGATTATGTGCGTGTTGTAGGAGATAAGGGGAGCTTTCTAAGATAAGCCGATTGGTGAATTTTGGTTGACCGTTGCTGAGTAGATGCTCAGTTCTGGGCTGGTAATTTGGCCCTTTTGCAGCCAGTTCCTCACTTTGCGCGGCGGGTATGGTGAACAACAATATTATCAATAATATGGGAAATTTTTTCATGGGCTTTAGTGCTTATAGATTTATGTGATGAGTACAACGAATAAAAACATCAGTTGTACTCAGCTCCATCACATTATTTTGGTTTTGACTTATCCTTTATTAAGTTATCAGCAAGCCGTGCAAAATCCTCAACTTTCAACGTCTCAGCACGCGCCATTGGATCAATACCTGCCGCTTCTATATCCTTAGCATCAAGTACACTTTTCAAAGTATTGCGTAACATTTTACGTCGCTGCGAAAAAGCCAGTGCCACAATCTGAGCAAAATGTTCTCGATTCTTCACCGCCACAGGCGGACTCAAAAAAGGCCTCAATTGCACAACACTCGATTCTACCTTCGGCGGCGGATAAAAAGCGGTTGGGCTGACATCAAATAATTTTTCTATCTGACAAGAATATTGCAACATCACAGACAAACGTCCATAATCATGCGTCGCAGGAACCGCAATCATACGATCAACGACTTCTTTTTGCAGCATAAAAGTCATCTCTTCAATGTCGCTGGCATAATTAAGCAGATGAAACAATAAAGGGGTGGAAATGTTATAGGGCAAATTACCGACTATCCGTAGCCGCCGTTTATCTATCAACAAAGTTTTAAAATCAAATTTTAAAGCATCAGCATTATAAATGCGTAAATTTTTATTTTTGACGGTTTTTTTAAGCCACTCAATCAAATCACGATCAAGTTCTATAACATCTAATTGACAACCCGATTCAAGCAACGGTAGCGTCAAAGCACCCTTGCCAGGGCCAATTTCGACCAAATGCGCCTGCGGGGCAATCGCGGCAACAATGTCTTGAATAATCTGAGCATCATGGAGAAAATGTTGACCAAATCGTTTGCGTGGAAAATTCATAAAATAAATTTTAATGTATTTTGGAGTCCAAAGCTTTAGCTTTGGACTTCTTTAAAAACTTATCTCCGTTCAACTTCCTTCAGCTTTGGATTTTCAATCAATTTCATAAACAAGGGATTAGAAAGAAGCGCATTCATAAAAAAATAACTCGTTACCAAAAAAAAACATTAATCCAATTCATAAAATAACCAAATGGTTTAATTATCTTAAAAAGATATAAAATAGAAAACGAAAAATTTTTCGACCTTGCTAAGCGGCGCATAAGCCACCATTAAACGTTAATCGTTAAAGATCGAATATTTTTCACTACTATGTCCACAACATAAGGAGAAACAGATGCGCGTACATCGCGGCGATGAACATAGCAACTATGGATTAGAGCATCATGGGCTATCCAACCTAAATGACATCTACTGGAATTTAAACACACCTGCCCTCTATGAGCAAGCGATCCGGCGGCGTGAAGCGATTCTAGCTCACCTGGGACCACTGGTAGTCCGTACTGGACATCACACAGGGCGCTCGGCTAATGATAAATTTACGGTTCAAGAACCCAGTACGGAAAATGACATTTGGTGGGGCAAAATCAACCGCCCCATTACGACTGAAAACTTTGATGCTCTCCACCACCAGATGGCCTTACATCTACAAGCCCAGGATGTTTATGTACAAGACTGCTTTGTGGGTGCCTCTCCCAAACATCGTCTGCCAATTCGCATTATCACTCAAAATGCTTGGCACAACTTGTTTGCCCGCAACATGTTCATTCAAGCAACGCCTGAAGAATTGCTCACTCATGTCCCTGAATTTACTGTGATTGATGCACCAAAATTCCACGCCAGTCCAGCGCAGCATGGGACAAATTCGGAGACTTTTATTATTGTCAACTTTGCCAAAAAGTTGGTACTGATCGGTGGCAGCAGCTATGGGGGAGAAATCAAAAAGTCGATTTTTAGCGTGATGAACTACCTGATGCCACAAAAAGATGTACTACCCATGCACTGCTCCGCCAATATTGGTAGTGATGGTAATACTGCTCTGTTTTTTGGGCTGAGTGGTACAGGAAAAACCACGCTTTCTGCGGATGCCTCTAAAACCCTGATAGGGGACGACGAACACGGTTGGGATGATGACGGCATTTTTAACTTTGAAGGCGGCTGCTATGCCAAACTCATTAAGCTCTCCCCAGAGGCAGAGCCAGAAATTTTTGAGACGACACGCCGCTTTGGTACAATATTAGAAAATGTCGCACTAGATGCCAGTACTCGCCGTGTTGATTTAATGGATGCCACATTTACAGAAAATACACGCGGCTCCTATCCCATTTCCCATATACCCAATGCAACTCGCACCGGGATGGGCGGACAGCCCACAAATGTGATATTCCTCTCTGCCGACGCTTTTGGGGTACTCCCCCCCATTGCTAAACTGACTAAGGCGCAAGCAATGTACCATTTCTTGTCTGGTTATACTGCCAAACTGGCGGGTACAGAAAGAGGTGTCACTGAACCACAACCCAACTTTAGTGCGTGTTATGGTGCCCCGTTTATGCCACGGCATCCACAACGCTATGCCGAATTATTAGGCAATAAACTGGACACTCATAAGGCTGACACTTGGCTGATCAATACTGGCTGGAGTGGCGGACCTTACGGCGTTGGAAAACGGATTAAGATTGCCCATACCCGTGCGATGGTCAATGCCGTATTGGATGGCACATTAAAGGATGTACCGCTGGAGACGGAGCCATTTTTTGGTTTGCAAATACCAAAACATTGCCCCGGTGTCCCTGACGAAATATTGAACACTCGCAATACTTGGTCCAATCCTGCGGATTATGACGCTCAGGCTCAAAAACTGGCGGGGATGTTTGCTAATAACTTTAAACAGTACGCTGATCAAGCGACGCCAGAAATATTGGCAGCTGGTCCATCAGCTTAACACTTTTGCTAGGAGTCCAAGATTTATCTTGGACGTCCTCCGTAATTCTGCTCAAACCACATCCGCACTGTTCCAAAACCCATCGCTCGCTTTTGTCCCCCGCCCGCCAGTGACAAGGTCAACAACCAAGGCAAAGCCGCTTTTAAATCACCCGCCAATTCTGCTAAACCCACAAAACCTTCTAATGACATTATTTGTTGATTCAGACGTGAATAACGTTTCCCTATTTCCAGTGGCGACAAATGTGAGCGCACAATAACAAGTGCTTCAGCCGCCTGCCAAGCCAGATCCCTCGCATCCCGTGCCAAACTATGTCGCGCCTTAGCATCCAAGCTCTCTCCCAATTCACGGTCCTCCATATCCCACGCCGCCAATTCATAAGCCACATTACCTAACATTTCAACGATAGGTAAGTCTTGACTCGTATGAAACCGACGTTTTTTACCCTTTTCCGCTTTTTTTCCATGCAAAAAAGGCGTTTGAAATTCCAACAAAACCGATTGCACTGAGGGCAAATGTGCAATACGCTCTGCTAAAGTCAAACTATCGCCTGTTTCAATTTTTGTCACACTAAATCGCACTTGTCCATTTTTGCTATTTAATCCCAATTCTCCCATTTTACTCAAGGTATCCTTGACAGCATTCTGAGCGGCTATCGCATGTCGCCCCCAAAGCGTTACTTCCAAAGTAAAAATATCGACGGGCTCTGTACCCTCTAACTCTATAGATCGTAACAAAACAGGACGTGCAAAATTTTTATGCTGTACCTGAGAATAAGGCTTATACAACCAAGGTAAGACACATTCAGTGGGGTTTTGACAACAAGGACCATTCCCAGCGGCTTGCAAAGTATTACATGCCTTAATTTGCCTATTAGCACAAACTGTCGGCCACAATGCTGTACCAAAACTACCCGCTAAAGTTGTCCCTGGCGTACTCCCCTGGTGTGGTGGCAAAAAAAGTGGCTGCTCGGTCACACAAGACGCAAACATTTTTTGGACAGGTAACTCTAAAGGATGATTTAATGGATCATAATTTAACATATAATTATCTATATTCTTATTGGATTGTCCGAAAATAGCGACGCGGAGCGTCGCAGCAGGCATTCCCACGCAGAGCGTGGGAACGAGAAAAATAGCGACGCGGAGCGTCGCAGCAGGCATTCCCACGCAGAGCGTGGGAACGAGAAAACCTACTATGTCCTCGTTCCCACGCTCCGGTTTTTCTCTCCGGTCAGGTTTTTCTCGTTCCCACGCTCTGCGTGGGAATGCCTGCCTCGACGCTCTGCGTCGAGTGAACGAGAAAACCTACTATGTCCTCGTTCCCACGCTCCGGTTTTTCTCTCCGGTCAGGTTTTTTCTCGTTCCCACGCTCTGCGTCAATGCCATTAAGTTAAGCCAGGGCGAACACGCAGGTTCGCCCCTACAGCCCCTGAATATGTTGGGTTTTTTTCTCGTTCCCACGCTCCGGTTTTTCTCTCCGGTCAGGTTTTTTCTCGTTCCCACGCTCTGCGTGGGAATGCCTGCCTCGACGCTCTGCGTCGAGTGACCTGAAAGCTTAAATATGCTGTAACTCAATATTCAGTCTCTGAATTCTATAAGCAATTTGGCGTGGTGTCATATTCAATAAGCGAGCCGCTTTGGCTTGCACCCAGCCCGCCTGTTCTAGGGCTGCGATGACGCGCTCCCGTTCGTCCAAGTTGGGCGCATTGAGATCAATTTTTTGAGCAGATGCCTGGGGAATTTTTTCTTCAAGCCCTGTCAGACTGATAATGCTATGATCTATCACTTCTCCTTCGCATAAAATGGCGGCTCGCTCTAAACAATTTTCTAGTTCACGTACATTACCGGGCCAATTGTAGTGCATGAGGAGTCGAATACCACTGTCCTTTATTTGGAGTTTGCGGTTTTGTTTTTTGGCAAGTTTATGGACTAAAAATTGTGCCAGTTCTGGAATATCTTCAGTGCGTTCTCGTAGTGGTGGCAATGTAATCGGCATCACATTGAGGCGGTAATAGAGATCTTCACGAAATTTATTCCTCTCAACTTGAGTTTCAAGATCAACATTTGTCGCTGTGATGAGGCGGACATCGACTTTGAGGGTGCGCCTGCCACCTACTCGTTCAAATTCTCCCTCTTGCAAAACGCGCAGTAATTTTGCCTGAAATGTTGGGGGAATGTCACCAATTTCGTCTAAAAATAGGGTGCCTTCATGCGCCCGTTCAAAACGCCCTTTGTGTTGGCTAATTGCGCCACTAAAGGCGCCTTTTTCATGCCCAAAAAGTTCTGACTCTAGTAAATTTTCTGGTAGGGCAGCGCAGTTGAGTTTGATAAATTCATTGTTATTACGTGGAGAATTGTAATGAATAGCGTTGGCAACCAGTTCTTTACCGGTGCCAGATTCGCCGCGAATCAGTACAGTGGTATTCCATTTTGCGACTTGCCGTACTAATTCAAATACCCGTATCATGGGAGGAGCGTGTCCGATAAAGTTGTTAAATCCATAGTTACCACGCATGGCACGACGCAAACGGTCACGTTCATCGGTTAAATCGCGCTGTTGTTCTTCAATTTCATTGGCTAAACGCACGGTTTGTGCGACTAATTGCGCGACCATTTCCATAAAACGGGTACGGTCTTTCAGTAAACCGTCGTTGTTGGGCTGAGCGGTGAGTACGCCGATAGCAGTGTGTTCATCAGCCAGATGGATAGGGATACCAATAAATGGCAGTTTTGGATCATAAAGGCTTAAACGGTCTAAAAAACGGGGTTCATCTGCAATACGTTCAATAATAAGCGGTTGCCCTGTTTGTAAAATAGTCCCGACAATGCCTTCCCCCAGGCGATAACGCACTTTGCTGGGCGCTTCTCTGTCGCCGCTATAAACGGCACTGATGGAGAGTTCGCCCTTGTCGTCGCGTAAGATGACCATGCCGTGTTGCATACCGGCGTAGTCATGTAGTACTTGTAAAAGGCTTTGCAAGGTGTCTTGCAATTTGAGGGAGCGGCTCAGGACTTGACCAACTCTAAATAGGGCCTCAAGTTCCGCTTCAATGAGGGCGGCACGAGTCATATTTTTTTATGTGTGGTTGGAAATTGAATAATAAAACGAGTTCCTTGGGTGTAATTTGGATCAATTTGTATGCTGCCGGCGTGTAAGTTGACGATTTCTTGGACTGCGGAGAGTCCCATACCAGCACCTTTGCCATGGATAATAAAAAAAGGTTCAAAGATTTTAAAGCGTAAATGATCGGGAATACCTTTGCCAGTGTCTTCAATGATAACCTTGATATATTCGAGAGCAGTGGTGGTGATAATACGCAATTCTCGATGCCCTTGGTTATCGCTCATGGATTCAATTGAATTATCAATCAGTTGCTTAAACAGGCTGCCTAATCGTCTGAAATGTCCTAGTATAGAAGGTAAGACGAGGGCGGGTTGCCATTCGACTGTGATCCCTTGGGCGAGTAAACGTTGGGTGGATATGGTTAGTATATCACGGATGAGTTCATTTAGGTTAACTGGGGCTACCGCACTGTTGGAGATGGGAAAGGATTGACGCAGTTGTTCAACGGCATGATTGATTGAATCTAAGGTTTGTTGCAAAGCGATGGATAGGTTGTCTTTGTTGTTAGCACGACGTAGGCTGAGTGCGGCAGACAAGAGGTTAATCGGGACTTGGAGTTGATGAATGGCAGCCGCTAAGGTTTCTCGCATTCCTTCGCTCAATTCTTCTTCAGCAAATAAGACACGTAAGATACAGGTCTCTATTTCTTCTTGTTGTCGTTTGAGGGTGGTGATTTCTTTAGCTGTCAGTAATAAATAACTTTGTTGTTCAGATTCAGGGTACCATTTGCCGGAACAGATAAACCAGCGGGGGAGGTAATAGCCGTCATCCGGTTTAAAGCGTATTTCTTGGTCGATGAAATTTTCTTGGTTTGCGCGTAGCGGTTCCCATTTATCTTTGAGTGTTTGTTTAATCGTATTAAAAAAATTGATGGGACTGATAATGCGTTTGGCAGCAGGGTTGGTGTATAGGATGTTGTCTTGTAAATCGCTGATCAAGATGGCGACTTGTGTTTGTTCAACGGCTTTTTGAAATAAGTGGAGTGGTATTTGAGGTGCGCTCATATAAATTTTAAATTTTTTTTCAGTGTTGTTATGCGAGGATAAAATGTTCAAACAAAATTTAGTCATCACATTTTCATTTTTTTTAATTAGTTTAACACTATCCGCTTGTGTAACGAAAGGTCAATCCAGTTCAGATCGTTTTTCGGTGCCTGCCACGAATGAGATTAAATGTCCTCAAGGCATCACAGTGAAAGTTGATGGAGAGTCCATTCCTGTTACGGTTCCTAACCCTTTCCAGGGTTTTGCTAATCCAGCTTTAAGGATTCAGGATGATTTTTTTCTGGTTGAAATCAATATTGAGGAAGTGGGTTTTTTTGAGTTGCTTGGTTTTGATGTCAATAAATTGGCACCTGGTACATTTGAGGGTGATCAATTTCGATTGAGGCTTTCTTATTCATCTTTTAGTCGTGAGGATTGTACTAATGTTAATTATCAGAGTGAATCAAAGCTGATAGTTGAAAAATATAATCCTACCGCGCAAGAATTCGCGGGCTGTTTTTATGGAAAGCTTGATTGTGAGGGTAAGGTGGTTGAAGTGAATGCGGCGGTTTCTGGGGTTATTTTTTAACTATAGTTTTTCACCTTAACGACAGGGATTTATTTTTCGTGTCTGTTTTGACTTATCCCTTCTTAAATGTAATCCCTGTCGTTAAGGTTTTGATTTATCCCTGCGGTTTTTCTGTTTTTAAACCAGTCATTAGGATTTTGATTTGCGGTTTTCCTCACCCAAGCGTTGCTTTATCTTTTCACGCTGAGTCTCAGACAGCATAGCTAATACTTTTTGTATTCCTTCTGCCATACCGTCCTCTCTTTCTTTACGCGCCTCTTCAGGAGTCAAAGCATAATATCCTGTTTCTGCTGTTTTGCTTATCATGGTATCAAAATTTGGAATGATTGCTTCTCTTTGAAATTCGATATGCAGTAAAAATTTATCCCCCTCTGGATAGTCTTTTGAGCCGACAGGGTATTCTACCCAAAATGCTAAATCTACTTTCAGATCAGACGTTCGTTGTAGTTCAACATTTTTTTCCATTAAGGTGACTTTGCCGGGAATCCCCATCAGTCGTAGGGCGCCTTCAGGATTTTGAAGAAATGCCTGTTTACAAGTTATATCAAAAGCATTTTTGACTTCCTCTAATGGGTTCTCGCTGATTGTCTGTTCAGCTTCTGCCTGTGAAAATAATACAATTTGTTGATGTTTTTCTGGAGGATTCTGTGTTTTTTCAACCATTGTTTTTTTAAGTGATACTCCTTTCTGGGACTTGTTTGAGACTATATAATATTTATTGACTCCTGTCAATTTCTCAACTCATTGCCTCCTCTGGTCCCAGATAAATCTGGCCGACTCCTAATTAATCATTACTCAAACACAATGACTCCTATTTATTCAACTGTTCCACTCTTTTTTCGAGCCGAATGCGCGTTTGTGCGCCTTTAATGCCAAAATCGTTATCATTGATGAACACTAAATATTGATCATCCAGCAAAGCTATCCCTTCAATTTTTGAATCCAAATCAGAAAGATCACGGCGAGAATCAAAAACCAATTTTTTCTCCAGCGGGATAATACCTTGAGCACTTAAGTCTGACACTTTTTCTAAGGAGGGATCAATCGCTTCATCATCCCACTCTGTGCCAAGAATATTAGTCGCATCCTCTAGCTTTGATAGCTGATATAATTTAGTGTGTTTAGTGACACGCTCCAGAATAATGAGTTTGTCAGTCTCTAAAGCCACCATTTCACTGATTTTAACATCGCTCTGCTGAGTCGTATTATCAGCCGTAAAAGTCTCTGGTTCATCAATCACATAGACATATTCAGCCACGACGCTATCAAGCTCAAATTCACGTAAACTGACTTTGAATAAGCGGACATAACGAGAATCTTGGTAAGCCAATGGACTTTCCATCATAAAATATAAAAAGTCTTCATCAGGGCTCACAGCAAGCGATTCAATACCACGATTTAGGGGCCGTTTTTTAAGAATGGCGGGTAAGGCGCCAATAATCCGATAATTCGCGCTCGCCAAATCTGCTTCAACACCGGCTGGCACAATGCGTTCAAGAATGCGCCCATTTGCAGCCACATGAATCAAACTGGGACCATATTCTTCAGCTAACCAAAAAGTGCCATTGGATAATTTGACAATGGCTTCAGTATCTACACCCTCTGGATCAAAATCCAGTTTGTTGCCATTCTTATCATAAGCATTTTCTGTCGTTGTGACCTGTAACGGATTAGGTAAACCCGAAATCGGATTATCATCACGATCCTTGAGTGTGATGCTTTCAATGATCTCATATTTTGTACCAAAAACGCCACCCACATCAATATTGAATTTGTAAATAGTTGGCGTAAAACTGGGTACTGGGAAAATTTTGCCCTCTTCATCGAGCCTGCCATTGTCATCTTTACAGAAATTTTCAATATCCAGCACCTGTTTACTTTCATTACAGGCAAGATTGGGTCCTCTATCAGTGATGGTATAAAATTCATCACTGTTATCATCTCTAAAGTGGAAAGCGCCACTACCTACTCCAACATCCAAGCTCAAAATTTTTGTGCCCATAAAAGACACCCTTTCCAAAAACTCATTCACATCAATCACTTCCTCATTGAGTAGAACAGGTGAAAGTTTTTCTATCTCATCAAGAGAACTATCGCAGCCCGCAAATGTGGCAAGCAATAGTCCAAATAGCAGACGATGGGTAAAATTCATATTAATTGCAATCTCCTTGTGAAGATGAATTTATTTCAAATAATTCGATGGTCAGCGAATAAAACCTTCAACATTAGACTTAACAAGCTATTGAAAAGCTGAAATAACTGGGTTTTGAATACCCCACTTGCAAACACCAAAGGCAGCGTTATAAATAAATATAAATGGCTCTCAAAATAGTGAAAGATACTTATCTGAACTTATTTTGTTGCATGGGAACAGTATAGAGTCACTATAGCTTGTCTCACAATCCCACTCGATAGACATGCCACCCATCGTTTCCTTTGGAACGAGGGCAATTACCAGTGGTTTTATGGCAGCCGTTGAGGCCAGTATTTGCGCGAATACACTTTTTTTAAAAAACACCGTATAATTCTGTGTCACACTATAATTTCCAACAAGATGCGCCTCACTAGGCAAGGATTCACCACGACTTTCTAGTCGCGGTCTCTGAGTTATAGCTATCAATAGCACACATAGAACAACTACGATTGATAGTATGATTCCTTTGTTATACACGCCATTAGCTATACTCTCGACTTAATATCTATATGTGCCTCAAGAGACTCTTTACTTTCAACTGAATCATCTAATCTATCCTTGTATTCAGCGACTTTCTTTGTAATTTCTTTTATAGTATCTTCATTCATTTAGGTTTCTCTGGTTGTACTTTAAGGATCACACTGTAAAATTTCTCTGGTGCCCCCTGAAAAATCTTGGACATCCAAACTAAAGTTTGGACTCCTCATGCAAAATGTATATAATAACACCATTTTTCGACCCACGAGGAAAATTATGCATTCACCCCGCGTAGGATTATTCGTCACCTGTTTAGTCGATTTATTCCGCCCTAATGTCGGTTTTGCTGCTATCAAACTGCTAGAAAAAGCGGGTTGCCAAGTCGATGTGCCCACCACTCAAACTTGTTGCGGGGAACCCGCTTATAATAACGGTGATTTGGAAAATAGTCGTGCCATTGCAAAACAGGTGATTGAGAATTTTAATGAATTTGATTATATTGTCGCACCGTCTGGCGCCTGTGCTGGGATGCTTAAACTCCATTATCCTGAATTATTTCAAGATGATGCAAAATGGCAAGCCAAGGCACAAGCTTTTGCTGAGCGTTGTTATGAATTGGTGAGCTTTTTGACCGATGTGTGTGGCATCACAACAGTGGATGCCCGTTTTGAGCAATCTGTGACTTATCATGATAGTTGTTCTGGTTTGCGTGGTTTGGGCATTCAAGCACAACCACGACAATTATTAAAAAATGTGCATGGATTAAAATTGAGGGAAATGGCGGATGCCGACGTTTGTTGTGGTTTTGGTGGGACGTTTTGCGTTAAATATCCTGAAATTTCGGCCCATATCGTCTCTGAAAAAGTGGCTAATATCGAGGCAACCGGAGCAGATGTGCTTGTTGCCGGGGATATGGGTTGTTTGTTGAATATTGCCGGGCGCTTAAAACGTTTAAAGTGTTCAGTGAAAGTTTATCATGTTGCTGAAGTGTTGGCTGATATGATGAATGTGCCGGCTATTGGTGACATCCAAAATAGAAAAAAAATGGAAAATGGATAATATTATATTAGCTCAACCGCGTGGATTTTGTGCGGGGGTAGTACGTGCCATAGAAATCGTTGAGCGTGCGCTTGAAATTTATGAGCCCCCCATTTATGTATTACATGAAATTGTTCACAATCGTTATGTGGTGGAAGATTTAAGAAAACGAGGGGCTGTGTTTGTGGAAACGCTAGACGAAGTGCCTGTCGGTGCCCTTTGTATTTTCAGTGCTCATGGTGTTGCAACAACGGTTGTTAAAAATGCTAAACAGCGCGAATTACAAGTCATTGATGCCACTTGTCCGTTGGTTACAAAAGTCCACTCGCAAGCGCAACGCTATGCAAAAAAAGGTTTTGAAATCATTATCATAGGTCATGCTGGACACCCAGAGGTAGAAGGGGTACGCGGCAGTGTCGATGGTGTCGTACATGTGTTATGCAGCCCAGAAGAAGTGATGGCGTTAGCAGTGAAAGAGCCTGATCGTGTCGCTTATGTGACACAAACCACTTTGAGTGTTGATGATACTCGCGATATTATTGAAGCTTTAACGGCGCGTTTTCCGAAAATTCAAGGTCCTGCTTTAAGCGATATTTGTTATGCCACCCAAAATCGTCAAAATGCGGTACGTCAACTCGCCGCCGATGTTGATGTATTACTGGTTGTGGGTGCCCATAATAGTTCTAATTCTAATCGCTTGCAAGAAGTGGGTGCATTGGCAGGCGTAAACTCCTATTTGATTGAAAATGCAGATGATTTGCAGGCTGAGTGGTTTGCTAATCATCCCAATGTCGGCGTGACTGCGGGTGCCTCTGCGCCTGAAATTTTGGTAGAAGGAGTGGTGCAACGCTTGCGTCATTTTGGTCTATCGACGGTCAAAACTATGCCGGGTGAGATCGAAAAAACAAGCTTTCGCATTCCTGTCTCTTTATTAAATAAATCTAAAATATGAAACTTTCTGCTCTCACTGCGATTTCCCCCATTGATGGACGTTATGCCAGTAAAACCCAAGCCTTACGATCAATTTTCAGTGAATTTGGTTTGATTCGTTATCGGGTATTGGTTGAAATACGCTGGCTACAATTTCTCTCCGCCCACCCGGATATTGTTGAAGTCGATGCCCAGCCGTTGTTAAATGCTTTGGCTGACAATTTTTCGGTGGAAGACGCGCAACGGGTGAAAGAAATTGAACGCACGACTAATCACGATGTCAAAGCGGTGGAATATTTTATCCGAGAAAAATTCGCTTCACATCCAGAATTAATGGCAATCAATGAATTTGTCCACTTTGCTTGTACTTCGGAAGATATTAATAATTTAGCTTACGCATTAATGCTAGCTGAAGCCCGTCGCGAAATCTTCGCGCCAAAAATGAAGGCAGTCATAACGGCACTATCAACGCTGGCAAAACAATATGCTGATATGCCTATGCTTTCACGCACTCACGGGCAACCGGCTTCTCCGACTACATTGGGCAAAGAAATCGCTAATGTCGTTTATCGCTTGCAGCGCCAATATGAGCAAGTGGCAAAAGTCGCCTTAATGGGTAAATTCAACGGTGCTGTGGGGAATTATAATGCCCATTTAGCGGCCTATCCTAAGCTGGATTGGGCGAACATGGCTCAACAATTTGTCACTCAATTGGGATTAGATTGGAATCCTTATACGACTCAAATTGAGCCGCATGATTATATGGCTGAATTATTTGATGCCATGGCTCGTTTTAATACGGTGCTAATAGATTATTGCCGTGATACTTGGAGCTATATTTCACTGGGCTATTTCAAGCAAAAAACGATTGAAGGGGAAATTGGCTCTTCTACGATGCCGCATAAAGTCAATCCGATTGATTTTGAAAATGCGGAAGGTAATTTAGGGATAGCGAATGCTTTATTTCAACATTTGGCAGCCAAATTGCCCATTTCTCGCTGGCAGCGAGATTTGACGGATTCTACGGTGTTACGCAATTTGGGTGTGGGCATGGCGCATAGCTTGATTGCTTATGAGTCTTGTCTCAAAGGTATCGGAAAATTGGAAGTCAATCGCTCAAAAATTGAGGCAGATTTAAGTCAAAGCTGGGAAGTGCTGGCGGAGCCGATTCAAACGGTGATGCGCCGCTATGGTGTCCCGCACGCTTATGAGAAATTGAAGGAATTGACGCGAGGGCGTGGGATTAATCAAGAACGTTTACAGACATTTATTGGCGATTTGCCGATTCCAGAAGATGAGAAAACGCGCTTACTTGAGTTGATGCCTGCTACTTATACGGGTAATGCGGCGATACAGGCGAAATCGGTCAGATAGATTGAATTTTTGAATTTTTGCAGTATTAAATGTTGTGTTGCTCAGACCAGCGTGGTAAAACCCCGCTGGTCTTTTTTTTGCATACACAAACAATATGCCGTTTATCAGATGAAAATGACTATTCGTCTGTAACCCTATCTAATTGAGTGAGCTTATCAGTGATACTGGTTTTTGTCTCAAAAACAACCCATCTTTATCAAAGGAGACAAAAAAAAACTTGATATTAGAATATTAATCATTATTAATGTGTGACTATTTTAAAAAAAACTATATTTTACATCAACTTACAAAAAAAACTTATGAAAACTATTTATAATAATAAATACTACATTTTTAGCCTGATTTTAATGCTCTCATTTATACCTGCCAGTGTGTCAGGTGGGGCAAAACGCATCCTTAAGGTGACGGCAACGGCGTATAATTCCCTTCCCAGCCAGACAGATAGTATCCCCGACATCGCAGCATGGGGCGATAAGCTGGTACCTGGGATGAAAGCGATAGCGGTGTCGCGTGATCTACTCTCGGCGGGATTGAGTCATGGCACTAAAGTGAAAATTGCGGGTATGCCGGGGACATACATTGTCCTAGATAAGATGAATAAGCGGTGGGAGCGAAAGATTGATATCTATATGGGTGTCGATATTAAGGCTGCTAAAGAGTGGGGAAAGCGTGACGTTCGGATTCAATGGTAAACTTTAACTTTTAAAACAAGTCTAGATAACAATTTCATCGACAAATATCTACATATAGACAAAAAATGTTTACAATTTCGACATTGTGGACTAGGGAGTATCAACCCTTTATCCCCTCGCTGATCCCTCCTAACGTCGGGACAAGGCTTAGGGTTACTTGGTGTTTAGTGCTTTGACATCCTCACCGCCCGCCCCCAAACGTTGAAAGACGGCACCTCTATGTATGACTGACAGACAGTCCCAACTTAAAAGTGGCCAAGAGCACTCATCTGACAACGTGTCGTAAATTTTATTCAAAAAGGAAATTTAAGTCAAGTCAAATTTATCTCAGTACAGTAC
>JALXAQ010000156.1 GCA_026991885.1 Thiotrichaceae bacterium | reverse complement strand
AAAACTTTCGCCTCGGAAACAAAATCCCACGGTTTATGGGGCTGTAGGGGCGAACCTGCGTGTTCGCCCTGGCTTAACTTAATGGCATTGACTGGTGAGTGCCGTTCTCGGAAAAGAGATAAATGTGACAGAAGTTCACGCTGAATACAAGAAAATTGAAGGAAAGTGTGGCAGCATTGACATGTGCCTGGCAAAATTCTATCCAGTTTGAAATGTTAACCGGGAGGGAAAGAGAAATGTAGATGAAGAAGTGAGACAGAAACTAGCTGAAAAACAGCAAAGAGATGAAGGGAAGAAAGAAGGGCGGAAAGAACTAAAGGAAGAAATTGCCCAAAAGTGTTTGGAAATGGGACTTTCTGAAAATAAAATTCAAGAACTTCTAAAATAGTCGTTCTTTGAGCTAGGAGTCGGCCAGATTTATCTTGGTCCAAAATAAATTTTGGACTCCTAAAATAACGGTTAATAGCCTTATTCATGCCTGATTTCTACCTTGACGAAGAAATGGTTCATAACGCTATTTTTAGCCAAGGATTGTTTAAAATAAATATTTGTAGGGTGCGTCCTACGCACCTTTTTCGCGTCAGGGTGCGTAGGACACACCCTACAAAATAATTTTTTTGAGGATCAAAAATAGAGAGACCGCCCCCTTCTCTCCCCCAAAAGGGCTTAGCAACATAAGATTGCTCTTTAAAAAAACCCTCATCAGCTTAGGCATTATACAATTTCGCATACAAACCATTTTCATGAATTAAACACTCATGCCGCCCCTCTTCAATAATCCGTCCCTCATCAAAAACAAACACCCGATCCGCCTGTTTCACAGCACTGAGACGGTGAGCAATAATGATAGTCGTTTTATCCCTTAGAAAATCATTTAACGCCCGATGCAATTTACTTTCAGTCTCCGTATCTAAAGCAGACGTCGCTTCGTCTAAAATCACCACCTTAGGATTAGCCAAAATCATCCGAGCTACCGCCACCCGTTGGCGTTGTCCCCCAGAGAGCCGCACCCCCCGTTGTCCCAGTTGAGTATCTAGCCTATTTTCCATATTTTTGACAGTTTCCATCAATTGCGCGACTTCTAAGGCTTGCCACAATTCTTCATCAGAATGTTCACATCCCATACTAAGATTCATGCGGAGCGTATCATTAAATAAAGCCGGATGTTGTAACACCGTAGCCACATAAGTACGCACAACATCCATCCCAATTTGCGTCATCGGCACATTATTAAAATAAATATTGCCCGATTGAGGCGCGTATAAGCCCAACACCACTTGCACCAAAGTCGTTTTGCCACCCCCACTGGCACCCACTAAAGCGACTTTTTCTCCCGCTTTAATTTCCAGCGAAACATGATCAAGTACCCAATCTTCTTCATTATAAGAAAAACAAATATTCTCTAAGCGAATCGAAGTCGTCGACTGATTTTCAAAGGGATTCAATTGATGAGGATATTTAGGTTCATAAGAAAGGGCAAACAATTTATTGACGCGCTGTAAAGCCGCTTTTGCCGCCTGATAACTATACTGAATCCCAATGATTTCCTGCATAGGACCCAACATAAACCAGAGATAGCCAAATACAGCAAACATTTGCCCTATCGTTAAATCCGAAAAAAGTACCATTAACATACTGAGGGCGCGAAACATATCAAAGCCTAATAGAAAAACACTAAAAGACAAACGATTAGCCGCATCGCTTTTCCAAGCATAAGCAATCGCGTGATTTTTAATCTCCTTGGCACTGTCGATGACATGCCCTAAATAATATCGTTCGCGATTATAAGCACGGACTTGTTGAATAGCATCTAAAGTTTCGCTGAGCGTTTGTTGAAAAGTGGCATAAGCCTTATTTTCTTTTTTCTTTAAAGCCTTAACCTGACGCCCTAACTGGATCGTGATAAAAACCACGATTGGATTGATCAACAAAATGAACAAAGCCAATTGCCAGTGCATCCACACCAAAATCACGCCAGTGCCGATAATGGTCAACACAGCGATTAAAAGTCGGCTAATACTCACCCCGATAAATTGATCCAAAGTATCTAAATCCGTCACCAAATGAGATATGACTTGTCCACTGCCCAACGTTTCATATTCTGCCATCGACACGCGCTCAAGGCGGCTAATCAATTCCTTGCGAATACGATACACCACATCTTTACCAATAATGCTAAATTGACGCATTTGCCAAACGCCCAAAGCCAATGCTTGTAAGCGCAACAATAGGCTTAACAATGTGATGACTGTAATGGTTAAAATGGCGCCTTGCCAATTGAGGGGAAAAATAGAATTAATAGTATTCACCAGGGTTGCCGGTTGATTGAGTAAAACTTCATCAACCAATAAGGGCATGAGCAATGGGATTGGCACACTTAATAGGGTTGCAACAATAGCGATAATATGCGCCAAGACGATTTCTCGCTTGTGGCGTAAGGCAATGTCGATAATATCTTGCCAAGTGTAATGCTTAGATAATTTTTTAAACATAGTCAAATAAAAGCTAAGGCTCAATCATAATCATCTCAAAACATTCATCAGCACTATTACAAACGATGTTTTCCCTTTTATCCCAAGGTAGATTACGATAGGCGCCGACGGTATGCAGGTGCAGAAAATTAAAATTAAATTTTGTTTCTGGAAAATCAATAAAGGGATATTTTATGATCTCAAAATAAGGCGAATAGTCAAAATCCTTTGGAGTAAAAATTTTAGGATTTATCTTTACAATGGGCAAAACCGGAAAATTGACACTCATAAATGCCTCAACAATGGCAGTCGAACAAACTGCTCGGCATACATGCTTTCCGCAAACGAAGAGATAATTTACTTATTCAGTACTTAGTTTATAATACTCGATGTTCAAGTTTTTTTGACTTGTTGGAGTCCAAAGCTTTAGCTTTAGACTCCAAGTGCTTTTGATGTCAAGATCAAAAAACTTGAACATCAAGTAATATAAACCATTTTTGGTAAACGCTCCTAATTTGCTAACTTGAACATCACTTACATATGCTTGAAGAAAATAATACACTTTCTCTCTTTTATCGTCTGATACCAATCATTGGAATTTCAGGCGTTTTTCTCTACATTCTCAGTTTGAGTCTACCAGCGGGGCTTAATATCGCGGTAGTTTTCGCTAGTATTAGCGGCGTGCTTGTTGCTGTTTCAGGATATGTTAACAGGTTTAACTTAAAACTACCCTTGGTGTTACCGATTGCTATTTTTGTCATCTTAAGTTTTTTGTCTATTTTAATTTCTATCTATCCACCAAGCAGTTTATCGCTGACTTTACCCCTGATACCCGCCATACTGATTTATTTTTTGATAGTTGAGCTTTTTAATGTTAAGCATATCCGATTACTTTATCTGGCTTTCTCTATCGTTGCGATAGTTATCAGTCTCACAGTATTGCTGGCATTTTTTCAAAGTACCAAGAATTCTCCGTCCGTTTGGATAACCGCAGCTAAACATCCCCTCTTAGTCGTTCCCAACGATTTAATATTCATTTCTCTCATTGCGCCGCTTTCGGCCTCTTTAGTGTACCAAAAGCCCCGTAGTCTTATAAGCATCGTGGCGATCATTTCAATTTTATTGAGCGTCTCCGTCATAATCATCTTTAAGAGTCGCGGGGCTTTACTCACTTTACTTTTCTCTGTCATTTGTGTGGCAGGATTATTATGGCCTAGAAATTTAAAAGCTTTTGCTATATTGACTGTTTTGCTTATCTTGCTAGTCAGTCTGGTGATAGCGGTTGATGTGATGCGTGATTATGCATTATTCAATAAATTTGCAAGATTCAAAAGTGGAATAGACGGCAGATCATCTATATGGTTAATAACTTGGCATATGTTTCTTGATGCGCCCATACTGGGTCACGGCATACATACTTTTTGGTTGCTTCTCAAGACTTACAGTGAGGCAATCAATGTGCCAGTTAGGGGTATGTCATGGGCACATAATTTATATGTTGAGACATTAGCGGAACAGGGCATCGTGGGTTTCACAAGCCTAATAGCCGTTTTGCTAAACAGTTTATGGGTTTCGTGGAAAACCACAAAAGCCCAATTGCAGGATGTTCGCATTCTGAGTGTAGGCGCGTTGGCTGCAATGTTAGGCTTTTGTTTGGGGGCTATTTCTGAAATTACTTTTATACGTTATTGGTGTGTGACAATGTTTTTTTCTTTATTGGCTATCATTTCTGTGCTTTCGTTTTTGGGCAAGTCCCAAAGCTAAAGCTTTGGACTCCAAAATGCCTTGGCCAAGAAAACGCTCAGCATCAAGCCCAGAATAAACCCTATACTAATGATAAGCAAACGTTTGGGTTTCACTGGGCTTTTTGGCGTGATAGCCCACTGATCAATGGTGACTGCCGCAATGCTTTCCCGATCAAGGGTGATCTTCTCCAGCAAAACGAGTTGCTCTTGGAGATCGCGGAGCCCTTTGATGAACGGATCGTCCGTTTTGCGCTGGCGCAATATATTCGCTTCCACTCGCAGTGCTTTTGTTCCCCTCATGTACAAAGGTTGCACCACCCCTGTCATAACAGCCTGTACCGTATTCTCCACAATTCCCAGTGCCTCCGCGATAGCCGCCGCTTCATCCAACACCTGGATACGGTCATTCCGGCGCCGCTGGGCAAACAGGCGTTTGCTGGCAATCTTATCTCGCAATCCCCGTTTCAGCTTATTGAGTTTTCCCTCCACGCCGAGAACAAGGGCGGAAACGGTCTCTGCGTTGACCAACTTGATGAAATTGTTGAGCACCTTGGCAGCCAAGACGGCATCCCCCACTTCAAAGGAGACGGTGACAAAATCTTTATTCCCCTTTTTTCTGAGGTTTCTGGAGACAGTCAGGGCTTTGTTGAACTCATTTTCAAAAACATCCTGAGTTTCCTGATCACGCTCCGCTGCAAAATGCTCGACCAAATTCTGTTCATCAAACAATCGCCGGCGAAACGCCCGGGCGTGGAGATTTCTGACGAAAAGATTATAGACACTCTCTGACGATTGAACATTAAAATCCTGAACATTCAAGGCCTGAATATTTTTTGAAAGCGGCGGCAGTAGAAAAATCTCAGCCTTATAAATGACCGGGCTAAAAAAGGCGAAAGCTGTCGCGGTGAGTGTCACCGCCAGAGTCACCAGGAAAATAAAACGCCTTTTCTCTACCAATACATGCCATAAATCTAGCAGACTTATCTCATCTTCACTAGGCTGGCAATAGGTGCAGTAGGCTGGTT
>JALXAQ010000155.1 GCA_026991885.1 Thiotrichaceae bacterium | reverse complement strand
AGATCTTCAAAACAGGCTATTGACAACAGATTTGCTTGATTTTCAGTTTAAAATAGCCAGAATCCCGAATATCTCTGAGCCTTTTTCTTTTTAAACCAATACTGACATTGCCTGCTTCAATTATGACCGATGTCAGTTGATGTTTTATATAATTAAAAAAGCCTTCTTTGTTTTTTCTCAGCAAAAAATGGGGGTCTAGGATTACTTGTTGACTCAGTTGCAATCACGCCAGGAAAAACTGCATACCCTCGAAGCCCGTCTGCAGCAGCATTCCCCCGTATACCTGCTTAAACAACAGCAACTCCGCCTGGACTATCTGCGGCAGCGCCTACAGCAAAGTCTTAACCCGCAATTTGAAAAACTGCAGCAGAAACTGGCATTTCTGGCCCGGGAACTGGATGCCTACAGCCCCCTGGCCACTCTGGGGCGTGGTTACAGTCTGGTCAAGGATCAGAATGGCCGACTGGTGCAGTCTGCTGCATCATTAAAAACCGGGCAGACACTGACCATTCAGTTTGCCCAGGATCAGGCTTTAGTCGATGTAAAAAGTATTATTAAAAAATAACATTAACATGCTATTTCAAACAACCGGCTTGAATAAAAATGATAGCATTGCTACCATTTTCCTGTCATTTTTATTTTAACAGGTGAAATTATGGCAACTCTACTGGTCAGAAATATTGATGATGAGATTGTAAAAGCACTGAAGGCTAAAGCCGGTCAGGATGGTATCAGTGCAGAAGAAGAACATAGAAAAATTTTACAAAAGGCATTACTTACCCCTAAAAGAAAATCCTTTGCACAAGCTCTGCTGTCCATACCGAATGTTGGACTTGATCCAGACTTTGAACGAAAAAATGACCCGGCTGAAAATTCAGATGTATTTACTTGATACCAGTGTGATCAGCGAGATTAGAAAGAAAGGCCGCACCAATATTGGTGTTCAGGCTTTTTTCAGAAATGTTCAGGAACAGCACCATTTACTTTTTCTAAGACCGACCTTTAAAATTCCAAGGAAGTAATGCTTCAAGTTTTTCAATGGTATCCGCATAGGGTAATTCACTCAAAATATGAACCAGGTAAGCATAAAGTTCTAACTGGTTTGCTTTAGCCGTTTCAATAAGACAGTAGTGGACACTGCTGGCATAGGCACCTTTAGGGGTGTCACTGAACAGCCAGACACCCAATGGCGCTATGGCCAGTGCTACGCTTTACAGTTTAATTGAAACAGCCAAAGCCAATAAACTGGAGCCGTTTGCTTATATCCGCTACATTCTGACAGAACTACCCAAACTGGGGAGCTATGCAGAACCTGAAGCCTTTGATGCTTTACTGCCCTAGCTATGTGCTGAAAAAATTCGGGCATTAAAGTAGGTGGGGTAAAAGGTCAATGTGGGATTAATTGGCGCTCACAATCAAATAGGGCCAATCACACGCATGTGTTAGGCTCTTAAGCTTTTAAAGCAAAACAATTCACACCAGGGCAATCGCCCTGTCACTTCACATGATATATTATTTGTAGTAGTTAAATTCATCTGTTAATGACCTTTGTGGAATAATATTTTCAATATTATTCTGTGGCATATTTATATCAGGCCCATTTGACCCAGGTGGATTTAAATTTGCTCCTCCGTTGTGATTCAGATTAAATTCTCTTGGTGGAGGTGGTTCAAAGTGTTTAGCCGCATTGGAGAATATATCTGATATTCCATCGTATCGTCCAGCGGCACCCGATGCTGATAATAAGGTACATGATACGAACAAAGACAGATTAAATATTTTATTAGTTTTCATTACGATCTCCTGTTTTAGAGTGTTTAATATATTGATTCTTTTGCCTTATGCAGTTTTAGTCTGAGTTCTGTTTCCATATTTTTTGTTTACTTGTTGGGCCACGAAACCCATTATTACTGCCACAACTATCGTAATTAATACTTCCTGACCGGTTACTGAACTAGATCCTACAGTTTTGTAATAGCCAATATGGAACACTAGAGATTCAATGATTTCTGCCCAAAAACCAAGGGTAAACGCTTCGCTAGTATTCGCAGCAGAGCGAGCCAACCATACAGCTATAAGACCTCCAACCGAAAAAAAGGCACCCAGCAAATTAAATATTGTTGTTGCCAAAGGAAATTCTTGCTCACCCTTTAGGATTGCACCACGAAAGGCTATTCTTGCAGACTCTTTGTTATGGTTACTTTCAGAATGAAATAGCTTAATAGCTAAATCATCTGCCCAACCATCGAATACCCCATTGGCGAAGGTGAGAGAAGATACTTGAAAAGCATTCACCTCATTTTTTTCTGAGGGAATGGTTAACCATGCAAAAAGAAACGTCAGTAGAATGAGTCCAAATACTACACCGCCGAAGCTGTCACTGTTTTTTGTTGACATGTCGTTCCTCCTTTTTATTGTTTGAAATAGTTGCGATGCGCTACACCAGGTGCATCAGCATAGCCCCCTTTATCCCCAGATGAAGGAACCTCCAGATGGAAATGGGGGGCGTCCCCATGTCCGGTATAATCCATGCGAAAACGATTTCCGTTCGTGCCTACGGCAACAAAACTGTTATCGTTTCGTTTTATTGATGCTGCTCCCCCCATAAACTCGTCAAGACTTTTAACCATTCCGTCGTATCGGCCAGCCGTAACATTAGTAGCTGAAATTAAGGACAGTGTGAGAGATGTGATTAAAACCAGACCTATTTTCATAATATTCCTCCATTTGTTTGGTTAAGCAACGGTTTCAAAAAAAATATGTTTTGTTCTAATTATTCATAATCATATGATAAAATTATGATTACTATAACCGCAAAAAAAAATTTTTTTTGGCTAATAAGGAGGTCTTTTTTTGGGGGGCATTTTATTTATGATGAATGACTCAGTTGATCATTTCTGCAAAAGAACTGCCGTCCTGAATGTACACATTTTTGAACTTTGAAAAATGTCCTTTATTGTACTTGAGTACATTATTTACCCAGTAAGCAAAAACTTTATCCGCAACAACTTTCATTAATTCTGCCAGTGCCGGTTTTGACAACTGGTTATGAAAGTGTTTGTACCTCACATTCTGACCTGTCAGCTGATTAAAACATCTTACAAATAAATGGTGTTTTTTCACCCAGAACACAAATTATTGCACTAACCAATTGAAATCTAATAATATTTCTTTCTCTTTGGGTAAAGCCTGTAGCTTTGCCTAGTTTGTTCAGTTTATTTTTCTTAAAATCAGTTTTAGTTTTTTTGGGATTGTATTAATGTCCATTTGAAGCCTTTTGATTTGAATAAATAGTTGTATGTTAACTTCTATTGGATCATCAAAATGGCTTCATTTCAATCTCTAAAGATCATACTTATGATGGCGTGTTAAATAGTGATTTTTATTTTTTTGGACATGGATTGACAATTAGTACAATAAAATAGATGATTGAGCAATCATTCTTTCCTACGTTAGGTGGTTTTATGTCTGATTCATTGTCTCAAAAAAAATTTATTTTGTTGAATCATCTATTAACGTCATCAAAAAAAAAGAAGGGCATAATTCCAGGAGGCTATGTCAATACAAAAACTGATAAAAAGTCTTGCTGGTATTTTATTTTTGATAATGATCGAGCGCCTTTGCCTTTAATTGAAAAAGAAACTCTTATAAAATATGCATCCGACGGTAATTTCCATTTAATAAGTGGTGATGGTGAATTGACACCGATTGATAGGCTTAACCAAAATATATGCGAAATATTTACCGAGTTATCTGAAATTACTTCACAGCCTTTTCTGGATTCTAAATTATCGGCAACGAAATTTGGTAAAATAATTGGAATGGAAAAGCATGAGTGTCGTTACGTTATAGACAAAGAGTTTGCGGCCAATTTTCCCATGCTGAGAGCTCTTTCCTTTACTACTAATAAACCTGCAACAGAGTTTTGTGAGAACAATAGTGGTTGTTACACCCTTTATCGAAAAGACTACAATTCTGTAACTGCTAAAAAAGGATTTCCCAATGGGGTCTTGATCAGAGCTGCGATATCCGTTAGATATCCAATTCCTCATAAAGCGTTTAATTCTAAAAAACAAAAACAAGGAAACTGTAATGTGAAGGTTAAATTGAATCTACCCTCATATTTGCATGAGAATTTGAGCATTTATGAATATGATGGCCTGATTGGAAATGCTGCTGATAAATGGTGGTCATGGATGTTTCAGGGGCGCTTTGGTGACTCAAATACCGACTTTGAAGATTTAATGATGATGTATACAGATAAGCTGGAAAAAATGGATAATGGTGTGGCTAAAGGGATTATGATGACCCAAAATCAAGATGACAAAAATACGCCAACAGTTTCTAGCATTGTTCTAATTCGAGAGCCAGAATATAAATTTTTGATAAAAAAAGATAGTTTTGGTAAGACGAGTTATGCAATGGCCCCAGATGAAGACGAGTTCATGCGTAAAACGCCTAAAATTATTAACTTAGATGATCCGGAAGCATGGGGTGCCAATGAAAAGAAAGCAGTTTCAGTTTTAATGTCTGTAATGGGGCATAAACAGTACATTTAATGACCAATCCTGAATGAAAATTCTGGCCTCCTCAAGGGGTGGCATGCTCGCTCTGCTCTAGCTGGGTACGAAGACAAGAAAGGACGAGGCACTGGAAATTTCAACAATTCTCCATTATAGGGTACTAGGGATTTTCCGTCCAAAAACGACAATTCCTTCCAAATCCCCGTCCCATAAGAGTTTCATAGGGGTATTACTTTTCCTGAACAGGCACATATCCCTCAACTCAGCTGATGAGTTCTTCCAGAACTGGCAATTTTTTTACTTTATTCAAAGTCATAACGCCCCTTCAAATTGATATTATACCAGGCAACGGGTGATGCCTGCTTCACAATATCAGCCATTTCCTCATTACCCTGAGCTTCAAAACTGATCAATAAATGACTGAGAATAGCCAAATTAAAATAAATGATGGCATTGGTTACCAGTCGGGCACATTCGTTCCAGAGAATGATCTCATCATCGCTATTACCCCGGAATTGATCACCATTGACTGCACGATGTAATTGATAATAGGCTTCGCCACGGTTAATGTGGCTATACTATTCCTGACACATGGGGAGAGAAGACTAACGTCTAATGTATTAATTTCTGCGTTTGGTATTGGCCGCCAGCAGGCATCCAGAGATATTAATTTTTATAATAAACAGATTGCACCAAATAATCTGATTTACGACATGCAGCTTAAAGGTCATCGCCCTACTG
>JALXAQ010000154.1 GCA_026991885.1 Thiotrichaceae bacterium | reverse complement strand
CCCCCACCCTCACCTTCATAGACGTGCCTATCCATGGGCTCATCCGTATTGTTTTCATCAATCAGCGGATAGATTTCCTCCGCCGTCATCCCCTCATAACTTTCTTCTACCCAGACGCCAGGGGGGGGCGTTAATCCATCTTTTAATAAAAGAGGATTGATCGCATAATCACAAGCTAAATCCCAACGGAATTTATTGCGATGTTGACGGCGTGCAAAATGTGATAAGGCACAATGCAAGGCTTCGTGTGCCAGTACAAATTGTACTTGATCGACTTTAAGGGCATCAATATAATCAGGATTGTAATAAAAATCGCGTGCATCGGTAGCCGTCGTGGGGCACCATTTAGGATCAGCCTCTCGCATTGGTAAGCGGAGTACCAAGGCCCCCAAAAATGGTTTATCCATAATAAGCTTGGTACGCGCTCTGGCTAATTTAGTTTCAAAATTTTTATCATTCATAAAGCATAATATCCCCAATCGCCTGCGCCCATTGTGCAAACTCTGGCACGTCGAAGATTGCAGAGCCAATGGCGCGTTGCATATCAGAAACTAACATGACCCCCATTTCACGATGTTTGAATTTTCCCGCAAAATTAAGAATCTGCCCATAAATGGCCCCCGCATTGGCATCACTCTCTTTGGCGCGAATGGCTCGCCCAACCAGTGCCGCCGCTACTGCATATTGCAAATCAATCTCCTTGGGTATCGGCACTAATTCACCTCGTAATATCGCCTCTAAATCTGGCATATTTTCTAAATTAGCAATAAAAGCGTTTAACTCAATGCCCGCCGCTGGACCCACACAAGCTTGTAAACTGCCTAACAGGAGATCGGCATAATCTGAAAATTTTTGTAAAGCACGGTGAGCGAATTCCCATGAGCGTGGTGAGGGAAATGCGACGGGATTATGGGCGGGATCAAAATCAAAAAGCAATTCTGGACGAAACCTTAAAAATGCGATGACTTTTTCATCAATATTATTTTGATAAGCCCAGGCTACCCAATCATCTAAATAAACTTCAAGCTCAAAATGGGAAAAGCGGTTGGCTAAGGGGGCGGGCATGGTATAAGTCACACCGCGATCACCTTGACGATTACCAGCGGCAATAATAGCCCAACCATTCGGCACTTGGTACTCGCCTAAACGACGATCCAAAATCAGTTGATAGGCGGCGGCTGATACACTAGGGGGGGCTGAGGTGATTTCATCTAAAAATAAAATACCGGCGCTGCCATGACGTGAGACATTTGGCAATAGGGCGGGAATAGCCCACTCAACCTGATTATCAACTCGAAATGGAATGCCCCGTAAATCACTCGGCTCCATTTGTGATAGGCGAATGTCGATAATGGGTGCATTATGCTTTGCCGCGATTTGTGCGACAATTTGGGATTTACCTACGCCGGGCGGTCCCCATAACATGACTGGGGTATGATGCCCTTTGTGTGTGCTTAAAAATTCACGATCTAATATAATACTTAATTGAGCTGGGCGCATAGTTAGTTTTAAAATAGACGTTGTTATAACAAAAATAGGATTTTTTTAATTGCGTTTCAATTCAAAATTGGTATTATTATACTACTTGAAGGAGTCCAACCATCAAATACAAGACTGTTAGAAAAAAAACCACTATGCCTTATTATTTATCCCTTTTTTTGAGTCTTTTTTTAAGCCTCAGCGTGCCCGCCTACGCAGAATCTCGCCTAGCCTTAGTCATTGGCAATGGAAATTACCAAAAAGCACCTTTGCTGAATAATCCCATCTCTGATGCGAATGATATGGCGCGTCAGCTCAGAAAGCTAGGCTTTAAAGTTATTTTAAAGCATAATCTGAATAATCGTGGCATGAGTAAAACGCTGCAATACTTTGGAAAGCTGCTACGTCGTCATGGTGGAATCGGCTTATTTTATTTTTCAGGCCATGCTTTGCAATTCAAAGGTGATAATTTTTTGTTGCCAATTGATGCATCGATTGAAAGCGAAAGTGATATTTCATGGAAAACTTTGAATGCTAATCGCGTTATCAACGAAATGAAGCAGGCTAACAATAAGGCCAATATTGTTATTTTGGATGCTTGTCGAGATCATAAAATTAATCTCTATTCTGTCAAAACAGGCTTAGCCAACATAGAAAGTCCAAAGAATTTTTTAATTACTTATGCTAATGCCTACAATAGGGTTATTTATACGAATAGCAGAGAACGTAATAGCTTTTATACAAAATATTTACTTCAAGCATTGCGCCAAAATGCAGATTTGAATATTCTTGCTCTGTTGACAAAGGTGAAGCAAAAAGTCATGTTCACAAGTCAGGGGAGACAAGTGCCTTGGTTATCATCCTCTTTACAGCAAAGATTTTGTTTGAAAAAATGTACTTCGCGGGGACCTGATGTCTTAGAAATTTTGCGTATCTGCGAAGAGCATCTGCAAGCCAATCGTTTGACAACGGGTGAGGAAGGAAACGCCTTTTCCTGTTATAAAAAAGTGTTAAAAATAGAGCCGAATAATGCGGAAGCCTTAGAGGGGTTGAAGAAAATTGAGGCGAAATATGTTGTTTTGATAGAATATGCCTTGAGTCATGGACGAGAAGAGAAGGCGCAAGCATATATGGGGGGGTTACGCAAGGTGAATCCCAAATCCTCAAAATTGGTGTTTTTTAATAAAAAACAGCTATCAAAATGGTTGCGTCGCTGCGAAGAACATCTTCAAGCCTATCGTTTGACAACGGGTGATGAAGGAAACGCCTTATCTTGTTATAAAAAAGTCTTAAAAATAGACCCGAATAATGCGGAAGCCTTAGAAGGATTGGAAAAAATTGAGGCGAAATATGTGGATTTGATAGAATATGCCTTGAGTCGTGGACGAGAACAAAAGGCGCAAGCATATATGGTGGGATTACGCAAGGTGAATCCCAAATCTCCCAAATTGCTTGTGTTTAAAAAACAAAAACAGAGGCAGGCTTCACAAAAACAACAGCAAGAGCCAGTGACACCGCCTTTAACAGTTGCTACTGAGCCAACTACGGCTGATGAGACAGAATCGTCTAGTTGTCAAAATGTTGTTACGGATAAGGTTTTCCGTGACTGTTTTTTAGAAGATAACAGTTTGGGACCACAGATGGTATGGATACCTGCCGGATCATTTAAGATGGGTGATCTGAAGGGCAACGGTCAGTCCGATGAGAAACCGGTGCATACGGTGACGCTTAAGCGCTTTGCAATGGGACGCTATGAGGTGACATTTGCTGAATATGATAAGTTTGTCACAGCGACGGGTAGAATAAAACCTTCAGATTATGGTTGGGGGCGTGGCAAACGGCCCGTGATTGGTGTTTCTTGGGAAGATGCCATCGATTATGTTGAGTGGCTCAGTGAGCAAACCGGTCAAAAATATCGCTTGCCCACAGAAGCAGAATGGGAATACGCCGCACGGGCGGGAACGGAAAGGATACGATATTGGGGGAATGATCCCGATCTCGCTTGTTCTTATGCAAATGTTTATGATAAATCAAAAAAAGGAAACGATTTTGCTGCAACCCCTCATAATTGTAAGGATGGCTATGTTAAGACCGCACCGGTTGGCCATTTTAAACCAAACGCTTTTGGTTTATTTGATATGTTAGGTAATGTTTGGGAATGGACTTGTTCCCAATACGAAAGGAAATATAGTGGCCAAGAAAAAAAATGTATCCGCAAAAGGGATGATGATATAAACCATGTCGTCCAGCGTGGTGGTGGTTGGGACAGTGAAGCGGCGAGGATACGTTCAGCGTTCCGCGAGATGGGCTCGCCTTCTTACAGTTATGAGTATGTGGGTTTTCGGTTGGTTAGGGAGTAATTATTTGCTCCGCAAAAATGCAAATAGGGTGGATATCGCTGTATCCACCTGATTAATATATTCATAGTTTTTCTGAACGCTAAAATAAGGAGAATTTAAGTGTCAGCACTTAGCATAGATATTTCACCCCAAATTTATAATGATATTCAAACAAGAGTTATGGAGGGCTGGTTTAAAAATATTGAAAGTGTGGTTGAGGAGGCGATGCGTCGCTATATTGAATCTCATCCGATTGATATAACAGAACAATTTATAAAAGAAGACATTGAATGGGGTTTACATGGTGATGACTGAATCAAGCAATGTGATCATTTGTGATGCGGGTCCCATCATCCATTTAGATGAACTCGAACAGTTGTCATTACTTGTTGACTATTCAAAAGTTTTTGTCACCGAAACGGTTCTGAAAGAAGTTGAAAAACACCGTTTGATTGATTTTAGTCACCTGCCCATTGAAATGGTCTCAGCACCAGCCGTTGATTCACAATTATCTGCCTTAGCGACAGCATTTTGTTTACATGCCGGTGAAATCTCGGCTTTATCATTCGCTCGTACTAAAAATGATGTTCTTTTTCTTACTGACGATGCTGCGGCACGTCTGGCTGCTAGACAAATGAACTTGCGAGTTCATGGCACTCTGGGTATATTGCTCCGCTCAGTACGTCGTGGCTTGAAATCTTCTAGCGAAATCAAAGATTGTTTAAAATCTATACCATCTCGTTCAACACTTTATATTAAGGCGACGCTTATTCATAGTGCTGTTAAAGATTTGGAAAAGTTTTATGGATAACGACTATTTTGTCACACGTTCAAGGTATCTTCTGGCACACGATATACTTGTTCTGCATACACAATCGAGCTTGTTGTCCCCCTGAAAGTTAGCAAGCGTAGCATGGGTTAAATTTGTAGCAAGCGTAGCATGGGTTAAATGTGGGGTGGTGAAAAAGAAGTTACAATGGCCACTTAAAATTGATCCGGCTTTTCTTCCTGCTTTATAACTTATTGTTTTGAATATAATTAAAAACAAGGAACAAAAATAGGATCAAGTTTGAACGGGCAAATAAACTTCCTTTTCACCACCCCAGTACCAAGGTAATTTGGATGATTTTAAATAAGTACCTCGTCACAAGTTTTACTGTATTTTGAAGCCTAATATTTTCGACAATCAGCCTACAAATACAATTGTCCAAGATAAATTTTGGACTTCAAAATACAATAAAATTTATAGCGATGAACTTAGAAATAAAATATCTTGGGAAGTAAATTTACTGGATGAATGCGCGGTACTTTGCTCTTCAAAAATATTAAAAACCAAGGATTAATGTCAAAACGTGGGATTTATTAAATGGTTAAGGAATATTTAAATTTTGATGATCTTGATCCAATTGATAAGGATTGGTTCATTACTGAAACATGGTGCGATTATTGTGATAAAGCTGATCTTGGCATAATGAAACCAAAACTCTATCGGGAGAACGGAAAAGAGTTTATTGAAGGAAAATGCCATAAATGCTGGAACACCGTTATCACTGAGGTTGTCATACAGCATATTAAAGGTGAAAAGCCAAAATGGTAATCAAAGAAAACAAGCCTAGCCTGGATTATGCCCCATTGTGGCTATAAATTCGATGAATACGGTGGTATTCGGCACTACGAGTGTCGTGTCAAAAACAAGAACCGCCTAAATTAATGTAGGGTGCGTCCTACGCACTGTTTTGTCACATAAAAATCTACATTGATTTATCACGAGCCGTCACGAGCCAATGGCATTTAGATTATGGTTGGATGCCTCAAAATAAGTTCCCTATTTGTCACAACCTCTTGTATAAAAAAACGGATTAGCCCCAATCCGTTTACTCAAAAAATCCGTTGTACTAAAGGTTTTTAACGATAAAACGACTCAAAAAACAAACTCATCAAAATTAAAAAAGTTATACTAAGCAAGAGTAGCGTGCGTCCTACGCACCGGTTATAAGGTGGAAAGGAGATTGGTGCGTGGGACGCACCCTACTCTTGCTACTCTTGCTTTAACGGGACAAAGTAGCCAAGGCTTTGATGTGGACGGGAATATCCTTAAATAACGACAGGGATTAAATTTTAGAAGGGATAAATCAAAACCAAATAGAAAATTATGCAAAATATTGATTTTATAAATAAAAATCATTAACTTCCGCTGAGCTTCTGTTTTTTTGTTTTGACTTATCCCTTCTAAAATTTAATCCCTGTCGTTATTTTATGGAAAGCTGGTGAGTTATGAGTATGTGGGCTTTCGGTTGGTTAGGTTTTAATTGTTTGCGCCTCTAAGACAATCTTTGCCTCGTTCGCTTGTTCTGCATACACATGACTGGTCAAGAGGACCGCCCCCCCTTGTTCGCAAAATCGCTGCAAACGCTCAAGTACCAATTCTGCGGCGGCTTTATCCACGCCCGCCGTGGGTTCATCCGCTAAAATGATTTGGGGTTGAGTCAACAAGAGCCTTATTAAAGACAATCGTGCTTGTTGTCCGCCTGAGAGTGAGCCCGCTTCGCGTTCTAGTCGGATATCGTCGAGCCCGACACTGTGCAATTCTTTTTCTAAGGTTTCTGCATTGGGCAAGGATTCATGGCGCTCATGTAAGCGTTCTTTTTGTATGCAAAATGTCTGTAGTGGATAAAGCAGATTATCGGCAACCGTACCCGGGATGATAACGGGCTTTTGGGGTAATAAGGCAATTTCAGATCGCCAGCGGGCGATGGCGATTTGTCTATGTGATTGATCGTTCAGGCGTAGTACGCCCCCCATTAAGGGGTGCATACGTGCCAGTGTCCACAATAGGGTACTTTTTCCAACGCCAGAACGGCCCGCAAGATAGGTGAATTGTCCCGATTTTAGGGTCAATGTACAATCAGGACTCCCGTTGAGGATCAGTTTAGCAGTCTGATCCTCTCCGCGTTGGATTTTGAGGGATTTGGCGACGAGTTTATTGACGATATTCTTCCATACCTCGCAGCACTATATCAGTAAATCCAACGATGCCAATAATCTCATCATTTTCTATGACTGGGGCACGTAAGACATTAAAACGATCAAGTAAACGGGCACAATAACGAATATCCATCTCTGGCGAAACACTGAGCAAAGGTTTGGCCATGATTTCATAAACATTCACCCGTTCAGGGGAACGATCTTTCGCAAGTACATGGCGGGCAATATCTGACAATAACACCATGCCAAACTCATCATCTGGATGCCGTTTGTTGACGATGATGCTTCTTACCTCAGGATGTTTCATATTGCGGAGTGCTTGTGCGACGGTTATAATACCATCCACTCGATCAAATTCAGTTTTCATCACATCACACACCCGTACAAGTTTTATCTGACTCATATTTGTTCTTCCACAACTTCTGTCAATTTTTTCATTTGATGGGAAATGCCGACCGCATCTTCTACGTCAACTTGAAATGCAATGCCAGCTCCCATGCTTTCTTCAAATTCAGCGACTTGTGCAATTTTTTCTAAAATGCATCGAGATAAATGTTCTTCAACTAAAAACAATAACACATCGCGTTGAATTTCCAAATTTAACCCAAAAAAAGTTTTCAGGGGTTTTAAGCCTTCTCCACGGGCGTGGTTAATAACCGTAGCACCGGTTGCTCCCGCTTCACGAGTCGCATTGAGTACTTTGTTAGTTTTGTCCTCTGCGACAAATGCGATGATGAGTTTAAAATGCACAGACAATCATCTCCAATCAGTTAAGTTTTAATGTATTTTGGAGTCCAAAGCTAAAGCTTTGGAGTCCAAAATTTATAATTTAGTCAATAAAGCTACGCATGCGCTCAGATCGACTGGGATGACGCAGTTTACGCAAAGCTTTGGCTTCAATTTGACGAATACGCTCGCGGGTGACATCAAACTGTTTGCCCACTTCTTCTAATGTGTGATCAGTGTTCATATCGATCCCAAAACGCATACGCAGCACTTTCGCTTCGCGGGAAGTTAAGCCTTGTAACATCTCGTGCGTTGCACGCCGCAAACCTTCAAAAGTCGCTGCGTCAAGGGGAGGTGTCATGCTGGTATCTTCAATAAAGTCACCTAAATGTGACTCTTCATCATCTCCTATCGGCGTTTCCATAGAGATAGGTTCTTTAGAAATTCTGAGGACTTTTCGTACCTTTTCTTCAGTAATTTCCAAACTAGCCGCCAATTCTTCTGGTGTGGCATCACGACCTTTTTGTTGCAAAATCTGCCGTGAGACTCGATTGAGTTTGTTAATCGTTTCAATCATATGAACCGGAATACGGATAGTGCGGGCTTGATCGGCAATTGATCGCGTAATCGCTTGGCGAATCCACCAGGTGGCATAAGTAGAAAATTTGTAACCGCGCCGATATTCAAATTTGTCTACCGCTTTCATGAGACCAATATTGCCTTCTTGAATTAAATCAAGAAATTGTAAACCACGATTGGTATATTTTTTGGCAATCGAGATGACTAAGCGCAAATTCGCTTCAATCATTTCCCTTTTCGCCCGCCGTGCTTTGGCTTCACCAATCGACATACGCCGATTAATTTCCTTAATTTCTGCAATTTTTAAACTGTTTTTTCTTTCTAAATCAATCAGCTTTTCTTGCGCCTGCAATAATTCTTCTCGATGCTGTTTTAGTAGGCTAACGTAAGGTTTGCCGGTATTTAATAACAAAGCAACCCAGTGTGGATTAGTCGCATGGTTTTTAAAAGAGGAAATAAACTCTTTTTTATTCATGCCGACTTTGCCAATACAAATATCTCGAATTTTATATTCCTGTTCACGTATCAATTTAACGGTATGGCGTAATTTAGCCGTTAAATCGTCAATCAGCCGGGGTACTAATTTAAATTCTAAGAACCGTTCTGCCACTTCTTTACGTAAGTGCGTATATTCAGACGATTGGCTGCCATGCGTTGCTTCCGCATGCATCAAACGAGTATGTAGTTCGCGTAAACTGTTAAAGCGACTACGGGCTTCCTCTGCTGGCACTGCATTGTCATCAAGGATTGCATCCTCATCATCTTCAGGATTAACAGGCATTGCCGCCTCTGTCATGTCAGATTCTTTTTCAAATGACAAACTAGAGTCATTCATGCCGTTAATGAGTTCTGATATTTTGAATTCACCCGCTTCCACTTTCTCGTAGTATTTTAAGAATATGGCGACAATGTCTGGATGTGTTGCGAGTGCAGAAAGGGCTTGGCTTAAGCCTTCTTCAATCTGTTTGGCAATTTTGATTTCACCGTCTCGCGTCAATAATTCTACTGAGCCCATTTCACGCATATACATACGCACTGGATCAGTCGTGCGTCCAAATTCAATATCGACATTAGCCAGTGCCGCTGCGGCTTCCTCTGCTGCATCTTCGTCAGCAACGGGCGCCTCAGAAATTAACAAGGAGTCTGCATCTGGCGCAAATTCATGCACTGCAATCCCCATGTCATTGATCATGTTTATAATACTGTCGATTTGATCCGGTTCGACAATATCATCAGGTAGGTGATCATTGACTTCGTGATAGGTTAAAAAACCTTGCTCTTTGCCTTTAGCAATGAGTGATTTCAGTTTTGATTGCTGTTGATCTTGGTTCATTTTTTAATTGTATCACTGTGGATTTTTACCACGAGATTGAGATAAAGATTTCAATTCTTGTTTTTCCTCAGCAGTCAAGTCAGTTATTTTTTGTATCAAATATGCTAAGCGTTGATTCGTGTAGTTTGCATATAAATGGTTTATGGCGCCGAGGAAATTTTCATCGATCTTGTCGGTATCTGTGAAGTGTGGTTTTTGTGTGGCTAATTGATTGATAATTTGTTCATATTCTGTTTCTCGCCAGTGTTCGCAAATTGCACCTAGCGTTAATTTAGGACTCATCCTTGTGAATTCAATGATCTTTAGCAGTAGTCTTATATCAGGTTGGTTTAAGAAGGATAATTTTTTATTAGGGTACTCCACTAATTGTGATAAGGTTGGTTTATGTAATAAACACACAATCGCTTGATGTGCTAATGAGAGTGCTTTCAGGTTTTCCTGAATGGGGAGTGTTTTGACTACCCGTCGTTCCCCTTGCATTAGTGTCCTCAAATTGAGTCCGCTGAGTTGACTTAATTTTTGTAACATCAGTTCACGATATGCACCCGCAGGTAATTGTTTTAATAAGGGTTTGGCTAATTCGACTAAACGCGCTCGTCCGTCAATGCTGCTCATATCAACTTGTCGGGTTAAGGTGTCAAATAAAAAATCTGATAGCGTGCTTGCCTGTTCAAGCCGGCTATTAAAGTGTTGTGCGCCTTCTTGGCGCACTAAACTATCGGGATCAGCGCCTTGTGGTAAAAAAACAAATCGGACTTGACGGGCTTTTTCTAATAATGGCAACACGGTTTTCAAGGCACGCCAAGCGGCTTTTTGTCCCGCTTGATCGCCATCAAAACAGAATATGATTTCTGGTACATTGCGAAATAGTTGCGTTAAATGCTCAGGGGTGGTTGCGGTCCCCAAAGTGGCTACGGCATTTTGTATGCCATATTGTGTTAATGCCACTACGTCCATATAGCCTTCTACGACAATGATTTTTTGTAGTGGGCGGATTTGTCGAGCGAAATACCAACCATATAATTCACGGCTTTTTTGAAATAGGGGGGTTTCTGGAGAATTTAGGTATTTAGGTTCGTGTTTGCTCTCTGAGAGTTTTCGTCCACCAAAAGCAATGGTACGTCCCCGTCGATCTAATATGGGGAACATTATCCGATCTCTAAAGTGGTCATAATGGTGACCAGATTCATTTTGTTTGATTAAACCGGTTTTGAGTAGGCTGTTTTGTATATCCGTGCCCAGGGTTTTTAAGAGGTTATTCCAACCCGGTGGCGCATAGCCTATGCGGAAATCACGGGCCATTTCTCCCGTTAATCCTCTGCTTTTTAAGTATTTTATAGCGGCTGGGGATTGGCGTAATTGTTGCCGATAATAGTCTGTGGCTTGTGCCATGATTTCATATAAATCATCTAGGGCGGTAATTGAGGTAGGCGTTGTGCCTTGCTCATAGATGACTTCTATGCCAATTCTGGAGGCTAATTCATGCACTGCCTCAATAAAATTGAGGTGGGCATAGTTCATCAGAAATGTTATGGCAGTACCATGTGTACCACAGCCGAAACAATAATAGAATTGTTTATCAGAACTGACGGTAAAAGAGGGCGTTTTTTCGTTATGAAAAGGACAAAGGGCTGTATAATTTTGACCGCTTTTGCGGAGTGAGACATAGTTGTCAATGAGGTCAACAATGTCAACACGGGTTATTAAGTCGTCGATAAAAGTGCGAGGGATGCGCCCAGCCATTTTTATTTAATGGTAAGTTTAAAGGAGTCCAAGATTTATCTTGGACGTCCATTTTTATTGGGTCAAACGTTGTTTAAGATTTGCACTCAGTGCTCTCATATCGGTACGCCCTTGTACTAAGGGTTTGAGATGTCCCATCAGTTTGCCTAAATCTTTAATGGAGGTAGCACTTGTTGCGCTTATAGCCGTTTTTATCAAGTCCGCGAGTTCTGCCTCAGTTAAGGGTTGCGGCATGTATGTTTGTATCAGTTTGATTTCAAAGGCTTCTTGTTCTGCTAAATCTTGGCGTTTTGCTTTTTCGTATTGGGCTAATGAGTCACGCCGCTGCTTGAGCATTTTATCTAGCACTTTGATGACTTGCGTATCATCTAAATTGATACGTTCATCAATTTCTTTTTGTTTGATCGCGGCTTGAATTAAACGTATTGTGCCTAAGCGTTGCTTATCTTTAGCACGCATGGCGGACTTCATATCTTCGGTAATTCGTTGTTTTAGAGTTTGAGACATAGTGTTAAACCCACCTGTGAAGGTGGGATTGAAGATAATGATTAAGTAGAAAATTTGTTGTGGAGAGGACCTCGGCGCAATCTGTTACGACTGACTCTTTTAAGTTGTCGTTTGACAGCTGCGGCGGCTTTACGTTTGCGAATGGTAGTAGGTTTTTCGTAAAATTCACGACGATGGACTTCTGCTAAAATGCCGGCCTTTTCACAGGCACGTTTAAAACGACGGATGGCAATTTCAAAAGGTTCATTTTCTTTGAGACGAACTTGGGGCATTAAAAATCTGACCTCCTTAATTAATAGTTAGTTAGCTAGAGCCAAAACGGGGCATTATAATACTTCAGCAAGTGATTAGCAAAGGGTTTTTCAAAAGTCGTTAAGGGCAACCACAAGGGATTGCCCCTACGTGTTATAAATCATAATTCAAAATATCAGTCGCCCGCCGACAAATTTCTTGTCCATAGTCCGTCCAAAGTCCTTGTCCCCAGTAGCGGTAACAACTGGTTTGTGATGCCATTAGATGAAATAGGGCGTTACGGTATCTGTGATCGTTGGTGGGAATGCCTGCTTTAATGGCTTTTTCGTTGAAAAGTGAGCTGACTTTTTCCATGGGATCGAGTACATTTTCATATCCTTTGACCCAGGAAATGTCGTTTGTCCAACTACCGCCATCCATGTGAAATTGGTTGTCTTGTTTTTTGAGTTCTTCTATGACTTGTTCCATTTTTTCTGGTCCATCTCCGGCTTGGAAGTTGTCCCAGATGCGTTTTTGCATGGTGGGCTGGACCAGGGGTAAGTCTTGTTCTTTTATACCCATTGCGAAGAGATGTTCTAGGTATTCGGTGACGTTCATCATTGGGGTGTCTGAGCCGCTGCTGTCATTGGAGACTTCAAAGAATTTGTGCGGAAATTCGTTCATCATGACGCCACCATTTTCGCCGTCGGCAATTTGGGTGATCAAGGGGGGGACTGTTTTGCCAGCCAATTCCCAGCGGGATTGTCCTCTGGCTTCGTAGAAGGGTTGCATTTGTGCAACAAGTTTGGTGTCGCTGCCTTGTGTTTTGATGATGGCGATAATGCTGACCGTTTCGCCGTGGGAATTGGTGCAGGTGAGGCGGTGAGGTATGTGTGGACGTTCGCTAGTCCTGCCGTTTTCGGGCTGTTCTACGGTATGTTCTTGGACTAATACCCATTGGTAGCCACAGTCTTTGAGTGTTTTCACAAATTCGTAGGCGACATCGGGATGATTTGGTAAGGCCATTTCTGAGGGAGAAAATCCACGTACACGGCTGATGGCTTCTAGGCCAAAAATGGCGGCAAAGTGGTGTTGCCAAGCGAGAACGTGTAGGCGGTAGTCTTGAATGGGGGTGGAGGGTGCGACGGCGTGTCCCCATGGGCAACCTAGCCATTCGACACAGTGGCGATAGTTATGATCTAGGGTTATGGTTTTGAGGTTGTCGAGCACGTCGTGTAATCCCATTTGGCGTAAGCCATGTAGCAGGGTACCTGAATATTCGAGCATAATTCGCGGTTGTTTGCCTTCATTGACTAGCTGTGGGATAAATTCGCCTATGCGTTTGTAGCACCAGTGGAAAACGGGGGCATTATGGTTGTCGCCAATGTACTGATTGTCCATCATGTACTTGAGGTTGCTAATAATTTCTGCGGTATTGAGATCGCTACCACCGGCGGGGATGAGTGGTTGGTGCATGTGCAGGGCAATGGCGCACGCGCTGCGTATGTGCCCAAAGTCGATCCCACTTTCTGGTAAAAAAATGGAATTTGAGCGGCTGTTGGTCAGGGTTTTTTGGAGAATTTTTTCAGAACCTGAGATGTTGGGTACGTCATTGATGTATTCTGAGAAATCGCCTTGCCAGTCGGGAAAGTTTGGCCATTTTATGTGGCTTTTTGATGTTGCTTTTTCTTTTGATGAGGGGTTTCCACTGTTTTTCAAAAGTTCACTCATAAAGTTAATCCTTTTTTCTTTGGCGCAGGACGCGGAGCGTCCTTGAATGCATTCCCACGCAGAGCGTGGGAACGATAAAACTGATAACTGTTTACTGATAACTGATTATTTGTTTCGGATGTGTTCGTAAATATCCAAATAATATTGCCCCGAACGATGCCACGAGTAATTATACTGCATAGCTTGAATAACGAGTTTGCGGAACTGTTCGGGATAGGAGAACCATAATCCAATAGCACGTTGCATGGCAGATTCAATGCCTGTGTAGTCTGGTTCATGGAAAACATAACCATTACGTGCCGTAATGGCTTTGTTGGAAAAGTCTCGGTCAAATATGGTATCTACTAGCCCTCCGACGGCTCGCACAATAGGTACAGTACCATATCGCAAGGCGATCAATTGTGCCAATCCGCACGGTTCATACATACTGGGCATGATAATCATGTCTGCCCCTGCATAGATGAGATGCGCTAATTCTTCGTCAAAGCCAATCTCCAAATGACAATCTTCATTATCATTTAATTCTTGTTTGAGATGCCAGAATTCTTGGTTAATGCTAGACTCTGGGCTGCTCCCCAACAGGATAAATTGTGCGCCTTTTTGCAGTGAGTAGAATAGTCCATGCCGGATCAGATGGACTCCTTTTTGGACATCTAAACGACCAACGTATGCAATGATGGGTTTAAACTCTTTGCGTAACAATAACCTATCGCGCAGTGCTTCTTTATTGCCATATTTATTTTCCAAGCTTTCAATGTTGTAATGATGGGGGATGAGTGGATCGATTTCAGGATTCCAGACTTCGTAATCTAAGCCATTGAGAACGCCACTGAATTTATTTTGGTGAATATGTAAGGTATCGCCCAAAGCATGTCCTTGTTCAGTGTGAAGCGCCTCCCAAGCGTGTTTTGGCGATACAGTGGTGACATGGTTTGAGTAAACGATTCCCCCTTTCATAAAATTCAATGCTGTTGGGTGGACATTGTCTTGGAGACGCTCAGAATGGTAGTAATATTCGGGTCGATTCAATTGGGTGGCTGACAAAATATGCGTCCCGGTGATGCCTTGATATTTGAAATTATGGATGGTATAGCAAACGCGGGTGTGATGCAGGTTTTGGTACATTTCATAGAGCATAACGGGCACAAGCCCGGTTTGCCAATCATGGCAATGGAGTATGTCAGGATGTTTGTTAGCGAGCTGCATAAATTCTAGCGATGCTTTGCTGAAAAATGCAAATCGCATAGCATCATCTGGGTAGCCATAATAATTATCCCGTTTGAAAAAATTTTCTTCGGAATGAGGCTCAATAAAAAAACAGTTTCGCCCATGCACAGAGCCAAACCAAACAGAGCAGTGAATAGCTCCTTGCTCCCAAGGTACCCATAAATCTTGGTAAGCGATGTGGAGGCCCCATATTTGGTCATAGCGCATACAGTCGTATTTTGGCAAAATCATTTCTACCAAATGACCCCGGGTTTCTAGTTCTCTACTGAGTCCATAAACAACATCAGCCAATCCCCCGACTTTGGAGACGGGGGCGCATTCAGATGCAATCATTACAATATACATTTATTTTCCTTTATAGTTTAACGACTGCACTATCATAAAATAAAGAGCACAAATTTTATAGTGAGTGTTGAAAGCAATCTAAAAATCACGTTCAGCCTCTCGTTCCCACGCTCTGCGTGGGAAACGAAGTAACGGAGCGAAGCGGAGATCATGCCTGTTTGCACCGCTCTGCGGTGCGGGACGCTCCGCGTCCCTGAATGCATTCCCACGCAGAGCGTGGGAACGAGGAAAAGTTGAGTATATGACATATATCAGTTTATTTGTGAGTGCCTTTTTAGCGGCGACTTTGTTGCCCTTTTCTTCTGAAATTTTTTTGACGACTTTGGTGTTATCAGGAAAATCTAATTTGATGTGTTTATGGTTTTGGGCAACTTTAGGCAATGTAAGCGGCTCAGTGATTAATTGGATATTAGGCCGCTATTTTCTTCAATTACAAGCTAAAATTGGTTTTCTATTTAGTCAAGATGAAATGGCTAAAGCACAAAAGACGTTTTTGAAATATGGGGTTTGGACGCTCTTATTGGCGTGGTTGCCGGTTGTTGGTGATCCATTGACTTTTATTGCGGGGGTGTTTAGAACGCCCTTTTTGCAATTTCTGGTGTTGGTTTTACTGGGTAAAGGTATTCGTTATTTTGTGGTTATTTATCTGGTGACACTCGCATAGATAAATCTACTGCTCGCACATCCTTAGTGATCGCTCCGACTGATATAAAATCAACCCCTGTCTCTGCAATAGCGCGTATGCTTTCCAAGGTGACGCCGCCCGATGCCTCTAATTTAATTTGTCCCTGTACAAGGGCTACCGCTTGACGTAATTGGGGTAAGTTGAAATTATCCAACAATAAACGGTCTGCGCCCGCTTGTAAGGCTTCTCTAACCTGTTCTAGCGTTTCAACTTCAACTTCTACAGGTAAATGCGCGGCTTGATGGCGTGCTGCGGCAACTGCTTTTGTGATAGTGCCTGCTGCCAATATATGATTTTCTTTAATTAAAAAGGCATCATATAATCCCATACGGTGATTAGTGCCGCCGCCGCAGCGCACGGCGTATTTTTGAGCCTGGCGTAAACCGGGTAGTGTTTTGCGAGTATCTAAAAGGCGGGTGCCTGTACCGTTAATCGCTTTGACATAGCTTTGCACCTCTGTGGCGGTGCCAGAGAGTAATTGTAAAAAATTTAAGGCTGTGCGCTCTCCCGTCAATAAAGTGCGTGCCTCACCTGTTAGTTCGCACAATATTTGATCAGGTTTAACGGTTTCTCCATCTTGGACATGCCAAGTGATTTGTAGTTGGCTACGAAGTTGTTTAAAAACTTCTTCAAACCAAGCGGTGCCACACAAGATGGCTTGTTCACGACTAATGACTTGTGCCTTAGCTTGTGTCTCTGGGGCAATCAAGTGGGCGGTTATGTCGCCGCTGCCGATATCTTCGGCTAAGGCATTTTGTACCGTTTTGATAAGTTCGGTGGGTAATTGTTGATTTTTCATAAATCTAATTAAGTTGACGCAAAATCAATGTATCTCCGCGTTGTGTAAATTCCAAATGTTTGAGAAAACTCATGCCAAGTAAAATTTCATCGCCTCGCATTTGCGGATTAATGCTGGCACGCACTCGATGTAATTCAATCTCTCCCACAGCCACGCTATCAAGTTCGCTACTATAAGTCGTCACTGTTCCATTGGCGGTATTGGCGAGCATTTCAACCCCTCGTTGCAAATTTAAGCGACGTGCTACGGGTTCAGGAATCGAGACTATCGTTGCTCCTGTGTCCAGAAAAAATACGACTGGCTGTCCATTAATCGTGCCCTTTGTCACATAATGTCCGCTGCGATTGCGTTGTAATATGACCTCACGAGTGCCATCTTGGTTATATTGAGTGTTTAAATCTTGGTTAGGATTGTGTTGTTTATCAAGCAAATCATTGAAAAATAATGTCAGCAAACCTAAGGCTAGTAGGCAAGCAGCAACAATCATGCCTTTGCCGATGCGTTGTGGAGATTTATTCATAATAATGTTTTTTTATTTATTTAT
>JALXAQ010000153.1 GCA_026991885.1 Thiotrichaceae bacterium | reverse complement strand
AAGCGAATAACTTTGAAGAGCCCGATGCGGTAGTCCCGCACGTCGGGATTCTGTGAGGGGGCGGTTCGGGTAACTGGCCGTTCTACCTTAATGTAGGACGCACCCTACATTTAACCCAGGCGACGCTCGCTACATTTAAATAGGAGAAAAAAATGACAACCGTCAATGATATGAGGTAGAGTTATGAGATGTATTATACTTTTTTCTATATTATTCCCAACAATGTTGCTTGCCAGTAATTTAAGTGATAGTAATAAACTATTCGATTTTGCTGAAAATATTTATCCAGAATTTTTTTCTCCCTCTGGAAGTTCTACCTTTGATTTAGAGGGTTATTTAGTGCGTTATTACTCTGAAACCAATAATTATATTGGTACTAAAAATGGAGGGGTCTATGTTTATGGTGATATTTTTAATGGATTGTTAAATGTTGGAGTAATTGCAGATTATGTTGAATTAGATGTTGATGGTGATGAATTGTTAGCTCAATTATTTACTGATGGTATTAGTGATGTACAGGTTCAGGGAAAAGGAACGGTTATAGTCATTTTATCTGATGATCTTCAGGGTAGTCGTCATCAACGGTTTATAATTAAGTTGGAATCAGAGCAGACTTTACTTATTTCTCATAATATTGATTTAGCACCAAGAATTGATGACTTATCTATAAATGATAGTATTGAATTTTTTGGTGAATATGAATGGAATGATAAAGGTGGTGTTATTCATTGGACGCATTATGATCCAGAAGGAAATCATATTGATGGTTGGCTCTGGCATAATAATATTGTTTATCAATCTTTATAATTGGTAGGCAGGTAGGGTGGGTAGAGCGACAGCGCTCCTCTGGTCAGCGAAGCTAAACCCACCTTTTCCTCGTTCCATGATACCCCGTCTGATATTATGGTAAGTTAATCACATCCTTCATAACCTCTCTACAATCTGCGTGCTACTTTTTAATGGTGCTTTAGAAATGCTAGAAAAAATCAAGTTTGAAAAATTTACAGCTTTTGAAAAGTTAGAAATTCCGCTCTCTACTGGAATCAATATTTTCATCGGCGCAAATGGCACTGGCAAAACTCATATTCTCAAAGCACTTTATGCCACTTCTGAGATTGCAAAAAGCAAAAAATCTTTAGCTGAAAAAATTAAGCGTGTTTTCTTACCGTCTGGCGAACAAATGAGTCGCTTGGTAACAAAAAATAATTTATCTGGCTATTTTGAAGTCACTCGTCAAGTCGCAGATATAGCAAATTCTCTTACCATACGGCTGACTTTGAGCACAAAAGAACAAGAAAAAACCACTGGAGCCCACAAACAATGGCTAGAACATTCTCTCGAATCGGTATATATTCCAGTTAAAGATATGATGGCTAATGCCCCTGGGTTTCGGTCACTTTATAATCTCCGCAATATTCATTTTGAAGAAGTTTATGCCGATATCATTGATCGAGTATTTTTGGGTGCTTTGTGAGCACCTACCAGGCAGAAAAAACTTCTGGATATTTTGCAGGCAGCAAGCCATGGATGGCAAGATTATTACTAATAATGAAGAATTTTTCCTCAAAAACAAACAGGGTGAGTTAGAATTTACTCTGTTAGCTGAAGGTATTCGCAAATTAGGGCTGCTTTGGGTACTTATCCAAAATGGAACTCTTCTTAATGGTTCTATACTTTGTTGGGATGAACCAGAAGCTAATCTCAATCCAAAGCTGATGCGTATTGTCGTAGAAATACTTCTCGAACTCCAGCGTATTGGTGTTCAAATCTTTATCAGCACTCATGATTATGTCGTTCTCAAAGAATTTGACTTACAGACAAAAAATACTGATAAGGTTCTTTTTCATAGTCTCTATCGAAATCGGGGAGAGATTGAAATCGCATCCACCGAGAATTATTTGAATATTTCTCCATACGAAGTAACGAAGTAAATGTGATTGATGACACATTTGGAAGTATTGTTGACCTTGGAAAATGAAGATAGAAGTAGACGGATTCTCTTTTGATTTCACCGATGCGATTGATGCCTTTATTTTTGATGAGAAAAATAAGAATAAAGCTCACTATCATGGATTATCTCAAGCCATGAAGGCGGTAGATATTATAGTTGAGTTAGATAACGACTACTTGTTTATTGAAATTAAAGATTTTCATGCGCCAGATGACTACAATTTTTTAAATGCTGTGAATGATGATCCCAAATTGGCCAGTTATTCGGCTTAATGGGAATAATTAACTATCAACTGATAACAATTTGACTTATGTCACGCCCGTGCCCTGGGATTTTGCGCTTGATGTTGCCGCCGAAGTCGCTAACGCTTACTCGATGAAAACTTTTTCTTATCAATACATCGAAAACACGTCACAAAGTCACAAAATTTGTCCTACGTCATATCAACACAATAGATCGCATGGCGAATCTCAATGTTGAGCCGGGGGAGAGCCGTTTTGATGATATAACACCCAAATCAATTCTAACGAATCTATTGGCACAGACCAATTGCCGGATGCCAAAGAGGCTTTGACAGAGAGTTTATCAGCGAGCCAAGGGCATGATTTTGTAGGACTTTATGCAGCGGGAGGCATTTTAACCGGTTTTGCCAATTCGCTAGGGCAACGCAATTGGCAAAGATAAGGCAGTCAAATCGGCTTATGCTGGATTTAAATGGGAAAATGCCCATTTTCAAGAAAAAATTGCCCAATCCCTTGCCGAATTAGAAATAATAAAACGTCAACCTCGTCGCATCGAAGCGGGACAATATCGCGTTTAAGATAAGTTGATGGCTTTGACTTTGGATCGGGAATTTATTCTTGATACCAGTACTTATGAGGCGCGTTCGACAGGCAGTGTGCGCTTGCCGGGTGCCTTGGTGGAAGACTTTAGTTTGACGCTTTAGGCTTAGTACAGCGAATGGAAAACAACGAATATAAAAAGATAAAAAAAACAATAATAAGGATTCGTTGTCCTCCATTTGTTGTACTCCATGATTGGATAATCTGCCCAGGAGTGTGATGTGATCGTGCGGTTGAATTGTTGGTGCATGTATATGGTGGTTGGCTCACGTTTGCGTGTATATTTTTTGAAAACAGTTAATAACATGGTGCGGAGATATGATATAGTGGTAGCTCAAAACGTCAATGTTATATTCATGCGCCACGATAATGCACAAAGTGAAGCTGCGTGCCATATTGTTTTGTGCTGGGAAAAAAGTTAATAGCACGAGCTAGGATTTGATAATGTCTTATAGTGATTTCAATGTCAAACAAGTTCAAAAGGATTTCGACTTAGAAATTATTGAAAAGTTAGGAATTTTTTCAGAAATTCAAAATGTGGAGATTAGTGATTATTTTACGACCACATTAGAAGAAAATATTCCATTAGCAGTTTCTATCAATACAGAAAAAGCAACTTCATAAGGAAACACCGTTCCTCGAATAACAATATTTCCGCCCGTCCAATCAATGTTTTGATCGTCCGCTCGCACCTCGCCCAATACGATTGAGCCAAGTCGTTTTTTCATAAGCCGCCACCAGTTGACGCTCAAAACCCTTATGACTTAACCACTCTTTACCAGCGATGGTTTTGTTTTTTGGGGCCATAATGAGGTGGTTTATTTTGCTGCTATGAAAGTTGTAGGGTGGATACGCTATCGCTTAATCCACCCGACATGAAGTCTGACAAAGTAGAATTATACATCACCCCAACAATCGCTCAATCTGATTAAGCAAATAAAATGGCAAGTTAATCAATTCAAACTCACGTTTTATCTTATTTTGTCTGGCAATTAGCTGTTCAACTAAAGGTTTGCCGGAACTTATTCGGATACCTCGTTTGGCTTCTTTTTTAAGAATATAAGAATGTAAAGACTTAATACTACCGTTACTGCCAGATTTGACTTCCACCGGAATAATCTCATTTCCGTGTACATAGAGATAATCTATTTCAGCTTGCCCTTCTGATTTGGGTGGATGCCAATAATACAATTCTGGATTCATATAAGTTGCTTTACTATACAATAATTGTTGTCCCACCCATTGCTCTGCTAATTCTCCTTTGCCAGCTAATTCTAGTTTAGTCTCCATCACTTTTTGTGCTGGAAGTCCTCTAGCTGCTAACAATAATCCAACATCAATAAATAAAAACTTACTAATTCTAATCTTGGTTTCCGCTCCCAAAGGTACAGCATTGGCGTATGAATGCAGCACCCGGTAAAATAATCGTGCCGCAATAAAACGTTCAATGGCTAAATTCAATTGGCGATTATCACCACTACTCATCTGTGCTAATTCTTGAGCCTGTTTGTGAGAAAATTGTCGTCCGATTTGCCCCAAAATACCATTAAAATAAGCATTTAACCAAGTGGCATTTTGTGAGCCGCTATATTTAGCAAAATCATCACGATAAGTTTGTAATAGCGCCACTTGATATTTCAAAATCTTGGCATGATTGAAATTGTTCTCAATACCAAGCTGTACACAATAAGGCATACCACCCGTCAAAGTATAGCGTCTGACTAGCGCTAATAAATGCTGGTGCAAACTATCCGGTATTAAATGCATATTATTTAATGTCAACCGGTTCAAAGTCTGATATTCTTGTTCAGCTCCAATCGCCAACAAAAACTCATCAAAATGCAATGGTCCCATAAAATAAGGCTCTATACGCCCCACCGGACTTGATAATTGGTAATTTTGCAGTACTTGATCAAGCAAGGAACCAGTAAGGATAACAGCCAGATTAGGCATATCCTCATAAAAATAACGCAAACAAGAATAAGCAGCCGGTGTTGCTTGTGCTTCATCTAGGAATAAAATAACTGGGCTGTCTGGTTTGATTGTCTCACCAGTAATAAGCGAGACACTAAACAAAATATCATCTAACTGATAACGTTGGAACTGTGCATTTAATTCGGAATGACGCTCCAAATTAATCTCAACTATTTTTACGCCCAATTCTTGAGCAGCCAGCCTCACTGCTGTGGTTTTACCAACTTGACGTGCGCCACGGATGACTAAAGGCTTTTTTCGAGGCTGTTTATACCAGTTTTTTAAATCTTCAACGGCTTGACGGTAGAACATAATCTCCAACTTTAATGCAATTAAAGCATTAAAGTGTAACATATCGAAGATTAAAATGTATTAAAATTGAAGAATTATTTATATGCCAATTTACCCGCAATATCGTAGTTTTGGCGGCTATGGTTATGGATGGCAAGGTGGCTTAGAGCACATCCGTTTTCTAGGCAAAGGGCAACAATTGGCTGAAGAAGCCTTGCAATTATTAGCCGCACCGAATTGTCCGACTGAATCCATGGACTTAATCTTGGCCCCTGATCAGATGATGTTGCAAATCCATGAATCTATTGG
>JALXAQ010000152.1 GCA_026991885.1 Thiotrichaceae bacterium | reverse complement strand
ATATTATGTTGTGCCCTATAAACGAATCCAAAATCCTTTCTTTATTTGTTCTTTTTAAGAAAGATAATTGGTTTTCCATACAAACTCTGCATAATATTTCGCAAAACAACCTTTGCCAAGTTTGGCACAAGCAATCTCCAACAAGCTTTGTTCTTTAATGGAATGCCAAGTTTTTTGTTTTTAGACAATGCGATTGGTATGAGCTTTGATGAATCATCATTATCATCCCCTAATATAAAGCCTCCAATTTTTGATGTTTGATTAGAAGAAGTGAATATAATAGGAATCAATAGTTTACAGGGGGGGGGCTGGTTTTCTCCCCTGACAGATTTAGTGGTGGAAAACTCATCCGCTTGACCTCTATTGGCCATATTGATACTATTTGCAGCATTAGAAATAGCAGGGACTGACAATGAGTCCATTTTTTCATTGGCCGCTTTGATGTTGTCTATGGCGCCCGCGAAGATAGAAGAGCCTGACAAAGCTATAAGCAATGTAATTGCAACAGCAACTAAGTTTTTAACTGGCATAGTAAATGCGCCTTATTCACAATGATAATGCTCAGATTGTAGCACTTGTTTATAAGAGTTGTCCGTAAATAAAAAGTCAAAATCAAGTCAAAATCAAAACCAGACCAGGTCAAAATCAAAAGGTTGTGACTTTGACCTGGCAGGTTTGGGTTTAACCTGCCAGGTCTGGTTTTGACTTTTTATTTACGGACATGTTTATAATATAGACAAGACAAAAATTTCTCGATGTTCAAGTTTTTTTATCAAAAAAGTCCAAGATAAATCTTGGACTCCAAAAGCTTGCCCATTAACACGCACATCACTCATAACAATATTATGACATGCTTAATTTGGCTATTTTTCCGATTGTTCCACTTTAACAGTGGTATGATTTTGTGTCCATTCCCCGTTTGTCATGGCAAAAGTTTCAACCGTCAAATTACCCTGTGAGTCTCCTAATGGAATCACGATATCGGCACTTTCATTGAGATTAATCAGTTTGTAATATAAAACGTTTTTATACTCAATAGATTGATATTCTATCGCATTTGTTTGAGACCATTTTCCAGGTTCTGTTTGATTTTCTTCATCTATGGAAAAAGTATCCAAATATTGCGTAAAATCTTCGTCCGAAGACAAATAGTCTTTTGAGGACAATTCATCTAAATATTGAGATAATTCTTCTTCTGGGGACAATGGTTCTACATTATCACCAGATAATTCTTCGTATTCGGAATCATCATCTAGGCTAAATGTCTCTAAATATTTGGACAATTCATCCTCTGATTCATCTTCGTGGGTCAATGTTTCAACATAGTTATACAATTCATCCTCAGCAAAATCATTGCCAGTCTTTTCTCTTTCACCCAACTCTATCTGCTCAAGAATTTCATCCTCGTGATTGAGATCAAGGGCATGTTCAATGAACGTTTCAAGTTTGTCCGCCTCGACTAAAATCGCCTCAATCTGCATATCGGTATGAGATTGAATCTCGTTAAGCACTAACTCGGCATTTGTGGGATCAGAGAGGGCAACGAAGAGGCAATCTCCACGCTTAAATAAAGGGAGAACTTGATGCTTTCTTAACAGTTTTTCATCAAGCAGTTTGATAACTTCAGGCTTGAGTTCAACGCTTTCAAGAGCGACAAGCGGTATGCCAAACTTTTTAGCCACTGCAATATCTGTGCTTTCAGTGCCTGAAATGGTTTGTAACATTTCTTCTGCACGCGCTTTTTCGGCGAGATTACCTTTGGCGAGACTTTCTGTGAGAAGGTTCTGAGCGGTGTCAGTCTCACCCAGGTCTAAAAGCCATTGGGCTAAATCAGCGTGAACCTTCAATTCGCTGTTGATATCAATGATATCATCTTCATCGCTAGTCACTACATCGTATGAAGAATCATTCAATAATTCTTCCATGGTTGAAAAGGCTCGTTCATCCATGCCTTCAGTAGCCGTATCAATACTGCGCTTAGCAGCGGCTGCTAAACTGATTTCTGGATTGTTTGTAATACCCTCATCGCGCACACATAAGAGAACAGGAATGGTTTTATCAACAAGACCTTTAAGGCGCACGACTAAATCTGTGTCTGGTCGAATGCTTTTAGGCGTTTCAACGCTCAATTGAAATGTTTGAGGTTTAATAAAAGTGGTGTAACCTTCAAAAGCTTGTTCATTTACGAAGCCACCAACAAATACCGTACAAAAGGGACTGTCTGTTCTGACTGTGATGGTGTTACCCGCTGTGACATTTCCCTCTTCTTGTATAACATACTGACCCGATGTCAAATCTAAATTGACCAAGACTAGCGATTCCACGTTAGTGTTGACTTGGATAAGGCGCTCATTGGTGACGATTTCCTCAACCGTTAACGCTGTTGCGAAAAAATCGCCCTCCATCAAATATCCACCCCGTAGCGGCAGTGCCTTGGCTTCTGAGATCATTGAAAACAATTTTTCTTCACCCAACTCATTGATGACAGTGGTTTTCTCTTCAAACACTTGAGGAGTCGTGCCGGGGATTGGCACTATCGTTCCCCGCTTGGCATCATTGGGGACCGTCACGCGCAAACTGAATGGTCCACTCCCACTCATCGGTATGCGGCCCACATAGTATCCTGGGGTGACTGCTTTCGGTATGGTGTCGGCAACCTCTAAACCTTGCTCTATCAGTGTCACCATGAGTTTGCCTTCAAACGGCATTTGATAACTTTCCACCTCCAATTCAAATAAAAATGTTGCGGCCTCTTCTTTAAACTTGTGCTTGATGAGTTGAGCAGAGAGAGGGGCTAAGTGCTCTTCTGTGACTGTGAAAGAGGCGGGTACACAGATACGGCGATCAGCTATTGACAATTGCGCTTCGTAGCTGCCCGGTGGGAGCATTGAAACGGTTTCAATGCCAACACCGTCTGTGAGTTTGACCAATCTCTCGCTAAACATTTCGCCATTGCTCTTGATTGTTAACCGTAAGTCCTTGGGCGGTGTGGGGAATGCGATGAAAAAACGCACTGTGTCTTGCTCTGCGCGATAGAGTTTGCGGTCTGTGACAACACAAGCGATTGGATCAATGTCCTGATGTTGAGGTGTAATGGTCACACCATCCAGTTTGACGGGTTGATTAACTAGCGGCAATACATTGTTTTTTAAATATTTTTTGACTGACAGTCGCTTGAGTCGCTCTACGCTAGTGGCCTTTTTGTGCTTGACGAAAACAAAGTAGTGCCCAATCTGTACATCGTCTTTTATCTGTTCAGCACGTTGTTGCTCGTTAATGGTGACTTTAAAAGGATATTTCATAATATTATTATAGCTTGATGTGTTATTCTAATCGTCACTTATAGTTTATCAAAAGAGTTTTTGTGTGAGGTAATTAAATAGCGATGAAACTGTCTATTATCATTCTTGCTGCTGGGCTTGGCAAACGCATGCATTCTGATATCCCCAAAGTTTTACATCAAGTTGCCGATAAACCCTTAATTCGCCACGTTGTTGATACTGCCTTAGCACTTAAGCCAGATAGCATACATATTGTTTATGGGCATAAGGGTGAGCAAGTCCGTGAGGCACTTGCTGATACCACTATCAATTGGGTAGAGCAAGCCCAACAATTAGGGACTGGACATGCTGTGGCACAAGCCATGCCTGATATTGCTGATGATACAATGGTATTAGTGCTTTGTGGTGATGTTCCCTTAATAAATTTAGCAACCCTCCAAGCCTTATGTTCACAAGCTAACAATCTTGGCATACTCACCGTCCTTTTAGACAATCCCCAAGGCTATGGGCGGATTGTCCGCAATGCCCAGGGACAAGTAGAACGCATCGTTGAGGAAAAAGATGCGACGGCTTCTATTAAAAAAATTAATGAAGTCAATGCCGGTATATTCATCGTATCTGCCACCCATTTGCGCCGTTGGTTAGCGTCACTCAATAATGATAATGCCCAAGGTGAATATTATTTGACTGATATTATTACTTTGGCAGTAGAAGAAAATGTGCCTATTCATACGACAACTAGCGATGATCCATATCAAGTGATGGGAGTCAATGATCGCCTTCAATTGGCAAGCTTAGAGCGTTATTATCAAACCCAACAAGTTAAGCAGCTCATCCTTGCGGGTGTCACAGTATATGATCCTGCCCGTCTTGATATACGTGGCACGGTACAAGCCGGGCGTGATGTATCTATTGATATCAACGTGATCCTTGAAGGTGAAATCAAGCTCGGCAATCGTGTTAAAATCGGTCCACATACTGTGATACGCAATGCCAACATTGGTGATGATGTCGAGATTTTATCTCATTGTGTGATCGAAAATGTTGTGATTGGCGCCGCCTGTCGGATTGGACCATTTGCCCGTTTGCGCCCTGACACCGTATTAGCAGCGCAGGTGCATATTGGTAATTTTGTTGAGATTAAAAAATCAACTGTCGCACAGGGCTCTAAAATTAATCACTTGAGTTATATTGGTGATAGTGAAGTCGGTAGTGGTGTCAATATTGGAGCAGGGACTATTACTTGCAATTATGATGGTGCGAATAAACATAAAACAATTATAGAAGATAGGGCGTTTATTGGCTCTGATACGCAGTTAGTCGCGCCAGTGACGGTGGGAGCAGGGGCGACGATTGGTGCTGGCTCAACGATTACGCGAGATACGCCGCCTGATGCTTTGACTGTGAGCCGTACACCACAAAAGACAATAGTCGGTTGGCAACGCCCTATCAAAAAGAAAAAGTGATTTTTTATTTACAGTTCAACCAAAGGTTTATTATCCTTGAGTGACATTCCGATAAGTGTGCTATTTGGCATACTGTTTTTTTTGATCTTATTCTCTGGATTTTTCTCTGCCTCTGAAACCAGCATGATGGCGATTAATCGCTACCGTTTACGCCATCTCGTGCAGAAAAAGCATCGGGGCGCACGGCGCGTCAGTCAATTATTAGAACAGCCTGATCGCCTGATTGGTGTGATTTTATTGGGCAATAATTTTGTCAATATTTTCGCATCCTCAATTGCCACTGTGATTGCTATTGAATTGATGGGAGAAGCTGGCATTGCAATTGCTGCGGCATTATTAACAGTGGTTATTCTTATTTTCAGTGAAGTAGCACCTAAAACGGTAGCAGCACTCCATCCAGAACGGATTGCATTTCCCGCCTCATTGATCATTAAACCTTTGCTGAAATTATCATATCCTTTGGTATGGATGCTAAACTGCGCGGCTAATAGTTTACTGAAATTGATAGGCATTTCTGATCAAGACAAAGATAGCCATCATTTAAGCCCTGACGAATTGCGTACTGTGGTACACGAGGCGGGTGGACTTATTCCTCAACGCCATCAAAGCATGTTGTTGGGTATTTTAGATTTAGAGAAGGTGACTGTTGAAGACATTATGGTGCCACGTAATGAAATTATCGGTATTGATCTCAAGGCGCCACTTGATAAAATAACCGAGCAATTAGCGACTAGCCAACACACTCGTTTGCCTCTGTACCGTGAAGACATAGATAATGTCATGGGTATGGTACATCTACGTCAATTATTACGCTTATTCAAGCACGATGAATTTAGCAAAGAAGCGTTGGAAAAAACGGCCCACGAACCTTATTTCGTCCCAGAAGGCACGCCTTTAAACACGCAATTGTTGAATTTTCAACAACATAAACGACGTATTGGTTTAGTGGTGAATGAATATGGTGATATTCAAGGTTTAGTAACCCTTGAGGATATTCTCGAAGAAATTGTTGGCGAATTTACCACTGATCCTGATAGCTATACGCCAGATGTACAACACCAAAAAGATAACACTTTTCTCGTTGATGGCAGTATCACGGTGCGAGAACTCAACCGCGAAATGCAATGGCATTTACCCACTAATGGCCCAAAAACGCTTAACGGTTTGATTTTAGAGTATTTAGAAGTCATCCCAGAAGCAGGGACGAGTTTGCTTTTAGAGGGGCATCCGATAGAAATTGTGCAAATGGCTGATAAAGCTGTGAAAACGGTGAAAATTAAGCAGCGACAGGAGCCAGCGGCAGTTTAGTTTAACGACAGGGATTATTTATTAACAGGGATAAATCAAAATCTTATTAGGCTTATCCCTGCTAAAAACTAATCCCTGTAGTTTTTAGTCAAAAAATCTTGGAGAAAGAATGATAGACAAAATTCGTTCCGTTAATAATTGGTCCCAAGCCATCTTTTTAAGCGCATTTTTTGGCTTAGCAGTTGCCCTGCCCATTGCTGAGGCATTAAAACAAATTTCCGTCATTGTCATTATCCTGCTAGGTATTCATCTGATTTTTAAGCAAGAATTGAAGATTGAGGAAAACCTGCTGACTTACAGTGCAGTCGGGCTCGTCTTATCTTCCCTGATGAGTGGATTTTTTGCGTTCAACACCATAGAAGCTTTAAGAGCTTGTATTGATATTTTCAGGATTATAATGATTTTCCTGATTATAAAAAATATCCCTTTAAACCTAAATCAGCTTGTGATTTTCAATAAAATACTTTTTTTATCTATGATAGTCGCTTTGTTTTATGGGTTATACCAGTTCTATTTTTTTCCAATTCCTCCGCCTGAAATAAATTATCTGAAACTGCATTCCATTGGTCATGTCAATCACTCATCCATCTATTTATTACTTGTCTTTACGATTGCCCTGACTTGGTTATTTTATCGGGATAATCGGTTTCCTAACATATCGACTAGCTTTTTATTATTTATTATTATTAGCAGTTTGGCGGGTATATTTATCACAGGTAGCCGGGCAACTATGTTTACGAGCCTGTTATTAATCTTATTAATTTTCTTACTATTTTTTATCACCAAACCGTATCGAAATCCCAAGTTATTGGTAATATTAGCTATTTTAATAATCATACCGCTTATCGTTTTATTTAGCAGTGAATACAGCCTAGAAAGATTATTATTGGGATTTAATATGATTCATAGAGATGCCTTAATGGAGGCTTCTATACGGGCATGGGTGGAACACAATATTTTCTTCGGCATTGGTGCGGACAATTCTCACTATATTAATCCGCAAGATTATACCGATTCGGTATTCACCATTATACCCCATGCCCATAATACTTATATTACTTATCTCTTGGAAAGAGGCTTGTTTGGTCTTAGCCTGTATGTCATATTCATATTTTCTGTATTAATAGCCTTGATCAAACAATATGTCAAAACAAAGAATCGTTTAGTGACGGCTGCCCTATTGGTTTGGCTGGTCAATTTTTTGATTTCATTCGTCAACACCACATTTCACGATGAAAATGCTTTGTTAATGGTCTTAATTTGGGGATTGGCTTTAAATCAACAGCTTACTCCAGTAAAATCCCATAAAAATGATTAATATACTTTCCAAACTCAAATTCTGTTTGTGCGCTTTTGATAGCCGCTTGGCTCATTTTTTCATATAAAACCGGTTGAGAACATAACATTTCAATCTTGTCAGCGAGTGCCATCGGATCAACCAATTTCGGGGCTTCTATTTTAGAAGTATTAGCATTATAAACATATTCAGGCAATTGATCATGGGTGCCTCCTAACTGGACATATTGTTCAACAGGCAAGCTAGGTGCTATACAAAAACCATTTTTATTATGCGTCACCACTTCAGGCAGTCCGTCAACCGCAGCCACTATAGCAGGGCAACCATGCGCCATCGCTTCTGCTACAACCAAGCCAAACGGTTCTCTAATAGACGGACATAAAAAGCAATCAATGTTCTGATAAAATTGAGACATATTATTCACTAAATTGCAAAACTCAATTTCATTTTCCAAATCGAGTTGACTCGTCAATAATTGCAATTTCCTCTGTTCTGGACCAATGCCTGCAATAAATAAGTGACAGGCTATATTTCTGTTTTTGAGTTCTTTTATCGCATAAATAGCCAAAGAGATACCCTTATAAGACACCAAGCGTGCTGCAACACCGAGATTGAAGGTTCTGTTGAACTTTTTGCTCTTAAACTCTGCCGGTAAACAATCGGGCGGGATTGCATTCAAGCAAATCTGATAAGTGACTTTTTGAGAAACTTGCCATTTTAATGCCAATAGTTTTTGTGATGCGTATGAATTACAGATAATGCCAGTAACATTATTTATAAAACGGTCAACCTTTTCTGGATTGTGATTATTCCAGGCACCACCATGTTCATAATAGAATACCTTTGTCTTTAGAGGTAACAAAGATAAGTCGAAGCCCTCGGGATTATTCCACACGATAACAATATCAGGCACGATTTTTTGCATGATATTGTTCAAGTGTTTTTTTCTCAAAAAAAACGGCCATTTAGGCACTTTAAACACATAGATTTTCTTCTCAAAATGGATACTCTTTGAAGCTTTTTTGACTTCTCGCCATAAGACGCTTGCAATGCTATTTCTACAAGAAATGGTATGGTGTTCTACCTCTTTAATATTGGCATTAATCACTTGGCAATAGAGACGTTCGACACCGCCAACGGTATCCAAGTTTATCAAATGAGCAATGATGGTTTTTTTGGGTGTAGAAAAAACGGGCATTTCCCGCCTCATATCCCGCCGGTAAAAACGCTTAGCCCGCTTTTGTACCTTCTGCCACAAATCTGGGTACTGTCTAAAAACAGTCCGCAAATCAGTATTATGATAAGTTTTGATAAAGCGGAAAAAATCACGTTGAGTCAAACCAATATCCGCACTGGAAAAATAAAGTGCGCCTAAATCTTTGATAATCCAGCGCATTGGCGTCTTTCGACGAATTTGTGCTCGGTGGAGATCCATTAAAAAAAGTGGCGGATCATCAAATAGCTGTTTTTCCAATACCCAAAGGCGAAAATGACAAATATATAAATCCCGATGATTAATACCATTTTCATGCAAAGCGCGAGTGATTTTGGCTACCTTAGAAATTAAGGCATATTTCAAACGGACTGGCGGTGGATTCTTAATCCATTCTTCAACTAAAACAGCCAAAGTCGTGGTATTCTCAAGTGCCTCAGTAATGACAAAAGATTCCCGTTTGGCGGGATTCTTGCCCCTTTGACCATAACCTGCTACTGTCATGGTATCAATACCCAGTTCGTGTAAGCGTTTAATAGCTCGCCACTCATTACTCGCGCCAAGGATGGGTAAACGCAATTGCAGAAGATTTTTGATGATTTCTTTCCAGCCCACGCCACGATGTTGCTTGATAAAAAAATTTTTTCCCATGACAGAAAAACGGAAAGTATGTCGCCCCTGTTGTTTGCGGACGGTTTCTCCAGAGAGATGCATAATTTCTTCAAAAGCATCTTTATCGGCAAAATAATTTTGCAAATCTTCTCTCAATTCAAGCAGCATTTTTTTCATTTTCAAGCAATTTTTTATAAAGCTTCAAGAGGTGTTCGCTCATAGCTGATAAGCTATAAGGCTTGACAGTCTCTCGCGCATTTTCTCCCAAAGTCTGGCAATGTGCTTGATTCTCTAATTGATTTAAGGCATGACTCAATCTATCTATATCTAAAGCATCACTGACATAGCCATTTTGCCCCTCACTGATCAATTCAGCACCACCACACTTGGTACTCGTTACCACCGGCAAACCACAAGCCATCGCTTCAAGTACCACATTGGCAAAAGGATCATATAAGCTGGGTAACACCAGCGCATCTGCGGCACCATAATAAGGTTTAACATCTTGTTGTACACCTAAAAAATGCACCCGATCAGCGATACCTTTTTCAACGCATAAACGTCGGTAATGTGACATCCGTTTGTCCTTGCCCACAACCAGTAAATGCCCGGAGACTAGCGCATTGATTGCCGCTGCCAATCCCTTTCGTTCAAAACCTGAGCCGACAAATAAAAACAAGGGGCTATTAAGAGGAATATTCAATTGTCGGCGAACGCTGTCACGATGAATTTTCAAATTGGGATGAAAGCTTTGCGTATCAACACCGCTGTAAATAACATGCAATAACTCAGGTGGCGGATTAAAATAATCCATGATTTCATCACGCACCATTTTGGAATTGCAGATGACGGCTTTTAAAGACGGACTTTTAAAGAGCCGTTGATCTGCCCGGTTGACATAGCAGTGATATGGACTCCAATCAAGGAGTAAACGCCTGAATTTTCCCAAGGTACGTTTACGCTGGCGCAACCATTCTTGGTGTACCCCATCGCCGGCACGGTAAACATGACAACAGGGAATACGTTCATGGGATTGTATTAAATCGAAATTATAGTTAATAAGTGTTCGACAAATGGCGCGTTCAAACCCCCAATCCCGCCATAAGCGCCCAATAAAAAAGGGATTACATTGAATAAGTTTGTAATTATCCGAAATTTCGCCACGCCGCGTCACTAAGGTGAGTTGTAACCCCTGCTGCGCCAATGCAGCAAAGGTGCGGGCGGCAAAGCGTTCGGCACCGCCGTCGGGGCGGTATTTTTTGTGGATTATAGCTATATTTAATTTATTCATACACTATTTGTACTAATCGCTCAGGTGCCCAAGATAAATCTGGCCGACTCCGAAAGACCTTAACTTGCAAACACATTTGCAATAGGCAAACGAATATCCATCACCTCATCAACAATCTTGGTACTATTTAAGTCAAAGCTTTTATAAGAACGTGGCTGAGAAAAAACACGAACCTCATCCAAGGATGGTATTACCAACCAACATGACTTCACTCCAAGCTTGAAATAAGCATTAATTTTCCTGACAAGATAATCGACTGCTTGTCTTGGCGAAAGTATTTCAATGGCTAAATCAGGCATTTGAGATACTCTCACTAAATCATTTTTACCTTTCGGTATGATTGGTCGTTTTAAGTAAGCACAAATATCGGGTTTAAATTCATCTTTAACACCAAGAGCATACTCACTCAAATCGTACTGGCTAATATCCAGACTTAACTCACTCATAACAGCAAGTTCCTTGTCGCATTTGAACTTAAGTAAACCGCCTAAATTTATTTGCACTGTACTATGATTTAACGAGCCCATCTCATCTTCCCCATCAATGGCATTGTTCTCAATTTCATAACTATCGCTCATGTCGTCTCTCCTTTTTTTTAAAGCTGCTCAACAGCCGCAAAAACCTCATCAACAGCAATATCATTCAAACAGTCGCTCCTTCCCCCCCCACCACAGCCATGCTGAGCACAGGGGCGACAGGGGCGCTGTTTTGAACTTATCACTTGATGGCGGACTTGCCAAGGTGCCCAAAGAACATCGTTACTTGGACCAAAAAGAGCAGCCACCGGCGTACTCATAGCGGCAGCAATATGCATCGGTACCGAATCCACCCCAACTAAGCAGCGAGCTTGTCCAATCAACGCCGCCAATTCTTTCAGATTCAATAATCCACTCAAATTCACAGGTGCCGATTTAGTATTAGATAAAATACGTTTAACCAACTCTAGTTCCGGTTCAGCCGGTGCCGCAGTCACCACGACGCGCTTTCCACTCTCCTCTAAGCGATCAATTAAAGCACTGGTTTTTTGCCCATCCCAAGTTTTATAAAACCAGCGAGAAGCCGGATGCAATTGGATAAATTCTTTGGAAATTAATCCATGTTCTTGCATCAAAGTTTGTATGCGTTTTTCAGCCGCCGCACCCGGTATCAGAACTAAACCACACTCTTCTGTTTGAGGATAAAGCCCCAAGCGGCGCAGCGCATCTAAGTTTTTTTCAACAGTATGTCTCGCATGTAAAGGAGCAGGATAATGATGTGTAAACGTTTTTCGCCAATAGCGTCCAGGGCGTCTCGCATAAATTTGTGTCACGGCAAAAGGAAGCTTGAGTAAGCGTTTCAAATACAACCCGCGCCAATGTTCAGTGAGATGAATCAATAGATCATAATTTTGGGCTTGCAGCTTTTTTAATAACGCTAACTCATTTTTAACTTGTTTAAATAATCCGCCTTTTTTCCAAGCCCTATCTATAGTAAATACATCATCAATCGCCGGGTGCAAAGTCAGCATTTCCCGTGTTTCATGGTAAACCAGCGCATCAAGTTTAAGATGAGGATAATGCTTTTTCAAAACGCTGAAAACTGGAGAAGTTAATAATACATCTCCGTGATGTCGCAATTTTGTGACGAGAACTCGTTGGATTTTGTGAAAATTGATCGCATCATTAAGCATTAATTGTTCTCCAGCGCAAGTTCGCCAAAAATCGCCTCAAAAGCATCCGTCATTCGTTTTAAGGTAAAATTTTCTTCCACATAACGCACATTTTCATTTGCCACCGCTTTACAAGCCTCAAAATTTTCAAAACAATGACTCAACTTAGCAACCATGTCTTGAACATCATCATATTTATAAATAAATCCACGTTCTTCATTTCCCAATAGTTCCCTCACAGTAGGAATATCGTTTGCCACAATAGGCAATTGACAAGCCATTGCTTCAATAACCGCTTTGCTAAAAGCCTCAGTGCGTGAAGGAAAGACAAAAATATCAGCCGCCGACAAAAATTGGACCGTATTTTTTTGTTTTCCCGTTAACAAAACCCTACTCTGTAATTGATGCCCAGCAATTGACTTTTCAATTTTCTGTAGATTCTCACCGGTTCCCACTAACATTAATTTGACTTTAGGATTATCTAGGTAAGATAAACCTTCCACCAATTTTTCATGCGCTTTTGGTCCTCGGAAAAAAGCCACGTAGATTAATAAAATCTCATCATCAAGTATGTCATAGTCTTGGCGGATTCGGTTTCTATCCTCTTGCCTAAAACGGAAAATAGCACGATCTATCCCCGGATAAACAATACGGATTTTCTCTTTATTTACGCCCCTGTGTACCAGAAAATCCTTAATATACTCGCTGGGCACAATGACAATATCGGATAAATTATAAGAAGTCTTATGCTTAAAAAGCTCAAGATTCTTCATCCGAACGATTTTTATACCACACAATCGGGCGGCTATAAGTCCCAACCAGCCATCCTTACCCGAATAAGCCACGACTAAATGGATATTGTGACGTAAAATCAGCCTGACGATTTTGATAATGCCTTTAATATCCAAGGCATTCCGCATACTCACCGGCTCTATTTTCACCCCAAGCTGGGTTTGATTTTTAGACAGAAAACTCTTAGCCTGTGCCCCGATAATCGCCTTAAATCGCTCCTTGTCAAGAGATTTCACCAAATCCAGCATACGCATTTCCTGGCCACCAAAATTTTTTGAGCTTTCCAAAAAAAGAATTCTTATCATTGCTTTCTGACTTTTTCAACGAGAGTTGCCAAATATGATCTATTAAAAATAAAAAGCTTATAGGCAAACCAAGAAATGCGTTTGTTTTTCACAGAAAACCGCTTAATTTCAGCCAAATGGCCATCGGCAATATTGGCCCCATTTTTCACTGTGTAGCAAATTTCAAAACCACAACGCTTTGCTATCAGGCTATCTTCTACTTTATAATGACCAAAAGGATAACAGAGATGTCGAGAGGGTTTTCCCAGTCGGGACACAAAAAAATCTTGTGATTCTTCCAGTTCACGCTTCAAATCAATGGATTGTTGATGAAGAGAAATATGCCGATGAGTATGCGATTCAAAACTCACTAATCCACTGTCCTGCATCTCCTGAATTTGCGAAATATGCAACACACTCTCATTAGGCTTAGTCTGCGCCAATTGCACTGCCTCTTTATGAGTTTTCCAGCCTATTTCAGGAACCGGTGAACATTTTGATGCCTTTTCAACCCATTCTGTCACCAGAAAAACGGTTGCTTTATGCCCAAACTGCTGCAAAATGGGATAGGCATAAAGATAATTATCCAACCAGCCATCGTCAAATGTCAACAAAACACTCTTTCTGGGAATTTCAAGCGCACCTTTCTTAAACGCTAAAAATTCGTCGCCAGATAAAGTATGCCAGCCATTTTTCGCCAGAAAACGCATTTGTTCAATAAAAAGACTTTCAGCAGCCGCTGTATTTTCTCCTTCAGGCAAGACATGGTGATACATTAATACTGGTATTGATTGCATCAAAATAAAAATATCTCAGTAGAAAAAAACGTCCAAGATAAATCTTGGACTCCGATTAATGCTATTATATTTAATAAATAATACCTTTGCCATTTGACTTAATACACGCCCTTATATATTATGTTGTTCGCTTTGAGGCGTATGTATCAGTCGTCGAACGCCTAACTCTCCATTTATTTTAACAAACAAGGAAAATATTTATATGAATATGAGCCCCATTATTGCAACCCTCGTTGCTTTGATTGTCCTTGCTGTCATTGGGTTCGAGATTTCAAAACTCAAGACGCAAACCAATAAATTAGAAACAGCCTTACAAACCCTGAAAAAGGATAGCGCGTCCAGTGAGGAAATAAAACAACTAAGAGGTCAATTGAAAGATAAAACGGATGCCTTACAGGTGCAACTGGATAATCAATCGACTCGACTTGATAGGACTTTAAAAGCTGACAATGACAAGCTTGAAGGTCTCACCACACAATTGCAAACCTTAAAAGAGGAAAGCGCAGCCACGCAGACACAACTGGCTAATCAATTGGCTCAACTTGAGACGACTTTAAAAGCTGAAGTGGCAGTATTGGCGCACAATGACAAGCTTGAAGGGCTCACCACACAATTGCAAACCTTAAAAGAGGATAGTGCCGCCTCACAAGCACAACTGGCTAAGCAATCGACTCAAATTGAGACGACTTTAAAAGCTGAAATTGCCGCCTTGGCATCAGCGCACAATGACAAGCTTGAAGGTCTCACCACACAATTGCAAACCTTAAAAGAGGAAAGCGCAGCCACGCAGACACAACTGGCTAATCAATCGACTCAACTTCAGATGACTTTAAAAACTGAAGTGGCAGCATTGGCTAAGGGCCAGAATGACAAGCTCGAATGGGTCACCACACAATTGAAAACCTTAAAAGAGGATAGTGCCGCCTCACAAGCACAACTGGCTAAGCAATCGACTCAAATTGAGACGACTTTAAAAGCTGAAATTGCCGCCTTGGCGAACAATGACAAGCTTGAAGGGCTCACCGCACAATTGCAAACCTTAAAAGAGGAAAGTGCAGCCACGCAGGCGCAACTGGCTAATCAATCGACTCAACTTGAGACGACTTTAAAAGCTGACGTTGAAGTTGCAGCCTTGGTTAAGGCGCACAATGACAAGCTCGAAGGGCTCACCGCACAATTACAAACCTTAAAAGAGGAAAGTGCAGCCACGCAGAGCCAACTGGCTAATCAATCGACTCGACTTGAGATGACTTTAAAAACTGAAGTGGCAGCATTGGCTAAGGGCCAGAATGACAAGCTCGAATGGGTTACCGCACAATTGCAAAGCTTGAAAGAGGAAATGGCTCAACTTGAGAAGGCTTTAAAAGCCAAGAGCGAATAGAAAAACATGACCATTGGTGGGTGTTTCGGGCACATTCCCGAAACCACCGGCGGGGCAATCTCTTACTTATAACTCCCCATTAACACCCGCTTCAAGCATCTCCATCAACTTATCACTCATATCGACCGCCTCTTCATGCAAAGAAGGCGGCAATTGACTCATACTGATAAACAGATCCATATTCATCATCACAAACCACCCTTGCCCATGCTCGTCTTCAACCACAGCAATTCGACACGGCATATAAGCAACATAGGCTATCTCATGCCTAAGCATTTTTTGAGCGACTTTAGCATCGCAAAATTGGTAAATCTCCGTGTATTTGACGTTTGGCAGTCCCAGTTTTTTGTACCTTTGCGTCAAATTCTGATAACCAACCAATTTCACATTCAAATCATTCGCACGCAATGTCAGAGAATCAACCGCCTCCTCTATAGATATATCCTCAGAAATCTGCATTTTGACAACGGTTTGGTCAATATTCATCGTAGGCATATTTGTGGACGCTGCACCAATAATTTCCATCAAACTACCACAGACTTTAGCAGCCTGTTTTTGCAAATCAGGCGACACGATAGCAGACTTAAAAATCATTGGGTTTATCATCACAAACCAGCCTTTGCCCTGTTCATCTTCAATCACAGACACCCGACAAGGAATATGAGCGGCAAAACTCATATTGTATTCAATCAATGCCTTAGCAACTTTTGCCTCGCAAAATTGGAAAATTTCGACGTGTCTGATGTTTGATAATCCCAAGGCTTGGTATTCTTTGTATAAAGGACTATAGCCGACTTGTTGAATACCCCTCTTTTTAGCCTCAGTTTTCAGGTACTCACCAGCCTCTTGCAAAGACTTATCACCAATTGACACTTTGATGACCATTTGGTCAATAGAAGGCATCTCTTCTGCCGAGACAATTGTTACCAACAGTAGGGACATTGCAATCAAGCGTGTTATCATCAATTTCTCCTTTTTGTGTACTTAGAAACTTTTTATTCTAGCATCAAAACAATATGCCTTTAGATCAAACCAGCTACGACGAATTACCTTACACCTGTAATGCCATGCCCTACGCCCAACCTGAGCGATTAGCAACTGTCGCCACTCTAATTGGCATGACACCGCCGCCCGTGCAAAGTTGTCGCGTCTTAGAACTCGCCTGCTGCGATGGCAGCAATATCATTGCTACTGCTCATAATTTACCAGAGGCAGAATGTTGGGGCGTAGATTTTTCAGCACAACACATTGCCAACGGGCGCAAACTCATTAAAGCTTTGGGGCTGCAAAATATCACCCTCAAGCAAATGAACATTTTAGAAATTGATGATCGTTTTGGCACCTTTGACTATATCATCGCACATGGGATTTATTCGTGGGTATCCAGCCAAGTGCAAGAAAAAATCCTCAGTATTTGTAAAAATCATTTAGCGACTAACGGCGTTGCCTATATTAGTTATAACACTAAACCCGGTTGGCGTACTACTCTCCGCGAAATGATGCTTTATCATATTGCCAACGACTCAGCAGGGCGGACAATTCAATTAAAAAAATTATTGAAATTTTTCACCCAGGCGACTGCCGACGCTAAAGATAGTTATGGCCGCTTTCTTCACGAAGATTTAAATCATTTCAATCAATTACCAGCGTCTTTTATCTTTGAAGAATTTATTGATGAGGAAAATGAACCGCTCTATTTTTATCAATTTATGGAACGGGCACAAGCATACGGATTAGAATACCTTGGTGATGCCCTATTTCCAGGGGCGACAAACGATGTCCATCAAGAACAAATGATGGATTTTTTACACAACCGCCATTTTCGCCATACTTGTTTATGTCATCATCGCGCGGTTTGACTTAAGCTACGCGGCTGCTATATATTATGTACGTTTTATTTTAACAAGGAAAATATCTGTATGAAGATGAAAGACTATATTTTTGCAACATCCATTGTTGCTTTGATTATCCTTGCTGTCATTGGCTTCAAGCTACACAATGATAAGCTCGAATGGCACACTGCACAATTGAAAACCTTAAAAGAGGAAAGCGCAGGCTCGCAGGTGCAACTGGCTAAGCAATCGACTCGACTTGAGACGATTTTAAAAGCTGAAATTGCAGCATTGGATAAGGCGCACAATGACAAGCTCGAAGGGCTCAGCGCACAATTGCAAACTTTAAAAGAGGAAAGTGCCGCCTCACAAGCACAACTGGCTAAGCAATCGACTCAAATTGAGACGACTTTAAAAGCTGAAATGGCAGCATTGGATAAGGCGCACAATGACAAGCTCGAAGGACTCAGCGCACAATTGCAAACTTTAAAAGAGGAAAGTGCCGCCTCACAAGCACAACTGGCTAAGCAATCGACTCAAATTGAGACGACTTTAAAAGCTGAAATGGCAGCATTGGATAAGGCGCACAATG
>JALXAQ010000151.1 GCA_026991885.1 Thiotrichaceae bacterium | reverse complement strand
TAAAAATACAGTCATTACAAAAGCATAAATATAGAAACGAGGATAGGAGCAAATGGTTGAAATAAGGGATTTCACACATTTATATGTTAAATGGCTCATGAAGCAGCATTTGACATACATCAAAAAAAATCTATATTTTGCTAGGAATCAGCCAGATTTATCTTGGATGTCCAAAATAAATTTTGGACTCCTTTAAATTAAAATATTATATTATGGCAACTCAGTATTTGTATTTTTATTTTTATTTTTATTTTTATTTTTTTTTCTGGTGAACCTGTTTGCGCCATTACTTTTTTTTGGAAAATAAACGTATATGATCGATAATGAAACCGTTCAAAAAAATGCCGACATCCCCAACCAATCTTTGGCGGTTGTTGCTGAGTCTCTCTATCTCATTAATCTCTTGCTACTCCCCGGTTTAGCTTTTTTGGTATTGGCTTGGCTTTACTTTAAATATGAAAATCGCGCTCCGTCGTTGGCGGGTTGTCATTTGAGACAAACATTTTCTGCCAGTATTTGGGCTGGATTATTATTGATATTTGTTAATGGTATCATTATCATGGGGATGGGATATGAAACGCCCTACACTTGGATCATCGTCATATCGAATTTCATTCTCTGCCATTCTACCTTGGTATTGTTGGGAATCTTTGGTTTAGTCAGAGCTATGGATGGTAAGAGATTTCATTATCCATTGATTGGACCAAGCTGTTAAAAAGATCAATGTCCGCCCGTGAAAGGCACAAAAGCAACCGGTCGTAAGTACTGAACCATGAATTCGTCTCATGGTTCAGTACTTACGAGTCTTGATCTTACCTCCGTTTTTTTCGATACATTTGTGCAAGCCGTACCTTGTATGAGCGACTCAACAATTTTTCTCTTTGTCTCTTTGAGTAATGACGGCATTTCATCAATATGCTGATTCAGATAAGAGACAGCCTTAGAATATTCCAAATATCTATAATCTTGTTGTTGCTCTGGATTCACGGGAAATAACGCTTTAACCTCATTCAAAGCGATGTCTTTATAGACGACAACCTTAATATTGTATATAGAGTCAGGCTCGGAACAACAAGGATTTTCCCATTGCCACCATTGAAAACCAATTAATTCATAAGCCATTGCCTGTGGACCAAAATCGCTATAATCAAGGACTAGCGCGTTGGCACAGATCATATAGATTGCAAGCAAACATTTCATAATACCTCAAAACAAATTTAAAAGTGATTTAAAATTGTTACAGCAAAGAAACCTACTGGTCAAAAACCGTTAGAAAAACAATTCATATTGTCGGATGTTGATAAAATCATTTAAAAATCCTATTTATTGAAGAAATAGGATTTTTTTTTGTGGCGTTAGTATTTTGACTTGACTTCACAATTGCCAAATCAGGTCAATTTTTTGTATTTCTTTAAGATTGTATCGAACGTCTTTTGCTGTACGCCTATACGCAGTTCAAATAGTTCATAACGCGATTTAAAAGGCTGAAAGGAGGGATTCTGTCTTGCCTCGATAATATTCTTTAGAATATTTTTACTCGTCTTTATCCGTTTCAATTTATACTCCAGTTCAGGAATACTTAATCCATTGATGTCTTCCAATAATTTAATTTCTTCTGCACTATCGCCTACTACCCTTGGTTGTTCCGTTGCCGTTTCTTCCTGCCGTTTTTCTGGAGTACTCTCGACTGGTTCCCGTTTTTCCAACAAAGCTTGTATTTTTGCTTGTATTTTTGTGTGTTCGCTCATTTGAGCCGCCGCGAGATTAGCCATTTGATCGCTCAGATGCTTTATTGCATCAGGCAGCACATTCAGTTCATTCACTGCCTTTTCTAAAGCGACAATACGCGCCTCATGGCTTACTTCACTGAGCACCGGTTGGGATGGGAGTTGGGATGGTTGCGGCAAAAATTTTCGTTGCCGAAAAACGTCGGCTTGTTTTTTATAAACGGCAACCTCTTTTTCAGAATCAACAAGATAAGCATTGATAGTCTCACCTTTTGAGGGATCGATTTCTCCCGCCCTGAGCGCCGCATAATATTCAAAATCTCCCTCAATAACCTTATAGGAATCTAGCCCGCTTTGCAATAAAATGGGTGGCGTGATGACACCTTCTATTTTTAACAAAAGCCGAGCCGCCTCATCCAAGTCCGTCTCTGAAAATTCAGTACGAGGTAAAGATGAATGAATGTCTTCAACCATCACAATAGCGTGTGATATTTTTTTCATGAGGATAATCCAATTTTTTGCAGAATTTCTTGAGCCAATTCTTGAAACTCATTCACAGACTTAGAATGAGATTTAAAATCATGTATTGATCTGGGATCAGCGACTTCCAATTCACCGATTTCTAAGGTTTGTTCCGTACACTTGGCAAGATCATCTCTTTCAAAAATAATGCTGTCCATGACCTCAAATTGATAGCGTTGCTTAATTAACGCTATACGTTTTTGCAAAGTGCTTTTGACAAATTTGGCATTTGTCGATATTTTGGTAGGCAACACGCCCAAAATTTGAATTGAGGGACGATTCGTCATTTCTCTAAATTCATTGGTTTCCTCAAGGAATTCGCGGACATTATCTAACCCTTCATTGGCAAAAGATTTCAGATCAGAGGGAATGAGCAAATAATCTGCCGTTATCAGTGCCAGCCCCGCGTATAGATTTAAGGAAGGAGGCGTATCGATCAGAACAATATCATATTTATCTTTAACCAGCTCCAATTTTTTAATCAGAATACCTTGAACGTATTTATACTCGTTGAGTTCTTTCTCATGTTTCATCAAAAGAATATGAGAAGGTATCACATCAATTTTGTGGCTACTAAAACGAGAACTTCTGGCCACATCTGAGATAGAAAAAGATTTTCGTGACTTCAACAGATGATAAATATAATTATCTTTCAAGTCATCTTTTTCTTCATCTCCGAAATTGACTAATCCGGTTGCAAAAGTCGCATTAGCTTGACTATCCAAATCAATAATCAAGACTTTTTTTCCAGCCTTACTAAAAGTGGCAGCGAGGTTGACTACGGTTGTCGTTTTACCTACGCCGCCTTTGTTGTGATAAATAGCAATAATTTTCATGTTTACATCAGTAATTTTCGTATTGACCTCGGTGTTTGAACTATTGGCAAGTGTTTCTCTACCTATCAATGCCCTAATCTCATCAATTTTATTTTCAATGCCATAAGCAAAGCAAGAAAAAACCAATTGGATAGTATTTTCGGTTTGTTTATAAATCCTAACTTCTTTGCCATTGGTTAAAAGTCCATAAGGCAAATCTAAGTTTATCATATAGCCTTTTAATTGCGCCAGATGATCGTTTAAATTTTTATCGGGATGCTTGGCTTCTATAACCACACCATTTTTAGTTTGACCAGACTCTGCTAAAAAGTCTAAGCGAAATCTGTTAAATTTTATCTCTTGCCGCCAAGCGTTTATAGGATAACCCAGAACGGGTAAAAGATAACTGATAATAAGTTTGCTTTCAACTTCTCTTTCATTATGACAAAAATCTGGATCAAAAACAAATTTTTGCTTAGATTTTTTGATCATGTAAATCACCACAGAAAAAGGGCAACCACAAGGGATTACCCCTACAAAAATAAACGAGCTTGTAGGGGCAATCCTTTATGGTTGCCCCGATTGGACTCGATACGAAGTCAGTGTTTACCAAATTGACTTATCCTTTTACCACCAACACAGCACAGTGTGCTAAACCAATCACCCGCTCAGAGACGCTACCAAGCAACAGTTTTTTTAAGCCGGTGCGTCCGTGGCTACCGACCACGATCAGATCGCAACCTATATCTTGCGCGGTTTCAACAATGCTTTCAGCGTATCTACCCGTCACTATCCGACATTCTACACTAATACCTTCAGCTTCCAAGAGTTTGTTGGTACGCTCAACCACCGTTTCTGCGTCTCGGCGACGGCTTTCCTTATGCTCGCTGTAGACGACCGATATCAGCGTAATCGGCGCCTTTAAGCGTTTAGCCAAATTCATCGCGGCAGTGGTTGCCCTATCACTGTAAGGCGAGCCATCCACAGCCAATAGGATATTCTTAGCCTCAATTTTGCTCTCTCTAGGCGTGACCAGTACGCTGCAATGGGCATCACCAATAACTTGGGCGGTGCTCGCACCAACCAGAAGCCGCATCAAGTTCTTTTTACCATGTCTACCCATGACAATAAGATCCACTTTTTGCTCTTCTGCGGTCTCCACGATTTCTTGGTAGGGTGTTTCACCATGACGTAGTATATTTTCACATTTAACACCTGCCTCAACCGCTTTGGACTTGATAGGGTCCATGTAAGCGTGTGCTTTGTCTTCTTCCTTTTTTATTATGTCTTGGAGAGCGACTCCCTCATAGTCTGGGAAACCACTCACCACAGACATGATATACAAATGACTACCCAATAGACGGGCCAAATTAATGGCTTCCCGTTCCGCACCTGCACTAAACTCTGAACCGTCACTGGCTAAGAGAATTTTTTCAAGCTGCCCTAAAGGCGATGATTGTGTGCTTGTCATATCTTCATCCTACCTTGTTGTTGTTGCTATATAACACTTTATGCCCGCCCCCCCCGCCAGATGGCACCTAACCTAATATAATCACAGCACCGAAGCTTAAAGCGAATACCATAATAGCGAAACTGACAGTGGTTAGAATCTCTACAAGACCCTGTTTAAATTATCATAAAGCATTTTTCGTGCCAATATATATATTATATATATAACAATTTGTTTATATTATATTTTATATAAACAGTCTAAGAAAACTCCCTGACAGGCAGCGTTGCAAAATGTTACACTCCCATCGCACCGGCTCGCAGTTGAGATAATATCCATTAATATATTATATTAGTATTTTATAAAACTAATGTTACAAATCTTAACAGAGTGTTGCATTATGAAACGTTTCAAGTTTCATTTTTGGCGTAGAAAAACTATTCTTGAAGGAAAATTTAACGATGAGCAAATACACACTATTTATTATCAGCCTTGTTATTGCACTATTAGCCTACTGGGCTTGGAATTACGATCCCCGCGTCAGTGAATTGAATGATCTCTTATCACAGGATAGCGAACTCACCACTTATCCCTATCAGTTCAAGGTTATTGACTTGGACGAAGGGACGGCTGTGATGTCGAGTCCCAGATCAGCTCAAGTGTCCGTTTTGAAGTTTCTGTCAATTATCAAGCCAGAACTTCGTCGCAAGAATTCTGATAGTCCAGAAGTCATTGCGGCTCAGAAAGAATTGGCACATCATCAGCAAAAAGCTAAAAAAATGGTTTTGTCTCAGCCTGATGTTAAGCAAATTCGGTGGGAATTGGATAAAGGCTGGTTTGCGGGTTATGGCATTTATGTTGATGATTATTAAGCTGAAAACTTGGAACTGTCTGAAAATATGACAAATCCCGGTCATTTTTCAACCTAACATTTTTTGCCCAATCATGCCCACCGTAAATCCAAGAGCCGCCCCCAAAGGAGGGCTCCAATGATTTTTTAATTTTGACATTGGGGCAATATCTTGGAACGTTAAATATAATATGCCACCGCCAGCAAATAACATCAGAGCGGCGATGATTTGAGGAGAGTCATTTAAAAAGAGGTAGCCTAAAATCGCACCTATCATACCTAAGAAACTCAGCGGAGTTAAAATCAGCAAGGCATGATGCCTCGAATAACCGCTCTGGATTAAATCACGATAGGAATTAAAGCCTTCTGGGAGATTTTGTAGCCCGATAAATATCGCCAACAATAATCCCAGTTGAGGTTCATGAGCAAAAACGGCTCCTAATGCGGTGGCTTCGGGAATAAAATCCATTAGCATCGCCATTAATTGAGCAAATTTGCCACCCTGTTGACTCAGAAATCTATCTAGTAACAGAAAAACCACGGCTCCAAATAAAAATATCAAGCTCATGGCAGGAATGGAAAATAATGCCATTCCCTTGGGTACAAGGACAAAGGCGACGGCGGCAACCAGAACCCCACCGCCAAAGGCGATAATGGCATGTAAAATTTCTTCTTTTAATACTGTGTCAGGAAATTTATCGGCACTTGCCAGCAAGCCACCGATAATAATGGTAATACCTGATACCAATGAATATAAAATAACTTGAGTTATCACTTTTATTACCAATAATACCGAGCCGATTTTCCTAATTCCTGCTCAATTTCTAACAAACGATTATATTTAGCAATCCGTTCACTCCGGCTTGCCGAACCCGTTTTTAAATGCCCCCCATCCATCGCAACCGCAAAATCAGCTAAAAAACTATCTTCCGTTTCGCCCGAACGGTGGGATATGAAATAACGCCAACCAGCATCTCGACACATACGCACCGCCTCAATCGTTTCCGACACGCTGCCGATTTGATTCAACTTAATCAATGCCGAGTTAGCCGTGCCTTGCGCGATGCCACGCGAGATGTATTTGGTATTAGTCACAAAAATATCATCTCCGACGATTTCCATTTGATCACCGAGTTTATCAGTCAAACGCTTAAAGCCGTCCCAATCCCCTTCAGCCAAAGGGTCTTCCCAAAGTACAATGGGATATTTTGAAACCCATTTTTCAGTCAAAGCAATCAAATTATCGCTCTGCATTGCGCCTGCACCTGACCATTTGAGATCGTATTGACTTTTGAGATCGCTAGAAAATGAACTGGCGGCACTATCTAAAGCAATTGCAATATCTTTTTCTGGTTTATAGCCAGCCTTTTCAATCGCTTGAATAATGGTTTCTATCGCATCCTCGTTACTATCAAGATTCGGAGCAAAACCGCCTTCGTCACCAACACTGGTTGCCAAGCCCCGAGCTTTCAAAATAGCCTTTAGTGCATGAAAGGTTTCTGCTACATAGCGAAGTCCCTCACAAAATGTCGGCGCACCCAGCGGAACGGCCATAAATTCTTGAAAGTCAACACTATTATCTGCGTGTTCTCCGCCATTGAGTATATTCATACAGGGAACAGGTATCCGCCGCGCTCCAGCACCGCCCAAATATTGATAAAGCGGCAGCCTAGCCGAAGCCGCCGCCGCTCGTGCCACCGCCATAGAAACGCCCAAAATCGCATTAGCACCCAGATTGGATTTATTCTCGCTGCCATCCAGTTCAATCATGCGCTGATCAATCAAAGCCTGTTGATGTGCCTGCATTCCGATTAGAGCGGGTGCTATGGTGTCATTGACATTAGCGACTGCATTAAGTACGCCTTTTCCACTATAACGGTCAGCATCGCCATCACGCAATTCGATTGCCTCATTTTTGCCAGTACTCGCACCAGATGGAACTGAGGCAACGGCAGTTGTCCCATCATTGAGTTCTATGTATGCACGTAGCGTCGGATTGCCACGCGAATCGAGTATTTCCATTGCTCGAATAGATGATATTTTATTATTCATAATTATTCTTTATGCTTGCCCTTTTTCTTTTCTCAACAAATGAAATTTTTATATTATAACGTTATTGTTAAAGAAAAACCATGCCACAAAACTGCATCTGTTTTGTAGTGCATTGTTAGTCTATGCTATTATTGCTCTCCAATTTGGGAATATCGTATCGGGCAATCATAAAAAATTACCCCTACATTACTGAAAAGAGTACAGCGAATGTCAGACAACTAATAAAACATTTTACAAATAATGAGCTAAATGATTTGGTTTTGATTCGTTGTACTCCATATCAAACTGAGAAATTATATGTCTGAAAAATTAAATTTAGAAACTTTAGAGTCGTGGTTGTGGGATTCTGCTAATATTATGCGTGGGCATATTGTTAAAGCGAGCTAGTGATCAGTTTTTTGAGGAGGCGAAACTTGCAGCTGAGGATGAAGGGATTGATTTAGATGAGGCGATTGATGATGAAGATTTTCATAGATTTTATATCCCTAAAATTGCTTGGTGAATTAGATACTTTTGATCGGGTGATTGCAATTATAAAAGCACCCGCATCACTTGATCATGAAGAGATAAAAAACTTAGTAAAAGCTAAAGCAGTTTGGATATCCTCCAAACTGGAAGAACTTGGAAAAGTCATAGACTATGGAGAAACAACAACGGGTTCAAGAATTTTTTATCTAGGTAAGAGCTATTATGTCTCATTAATAACTGAGAATCGACAAGATATAAAAATTGTATTTATTCACTCAAAATTTAAAATATATGCACCTAATAAAGTAAATCAAATAGAACTAAACAATGCAATTGATAATTTCTATCAACAAAAAGCCCAGATAAAAATCCCCAAATTAGTTAAAAAATACAGTGAAATTATGCAACTATACCCAAACTCTATAGAATTTAAAAAATCTAAAATCAAATGGGCAAGTTGTAGCGAGCGCAATAGAATAACTTTTAATCCAGAACTGATGAAACTACCTTCATCCTTGATAGAATATACTATCATTCATGAACTAGCCCATATAGTTTATAAAAACCACTCTAAAAATTTTTGGAAATAAATTAGTCAAAAAATATCTGAGCGATTATTCATAAGTGGGAATTGAACTAAAAAAAGCAAGAGGTTTGTAGGGGCAATCCTTTATGGTTGCCCCTTTATGTCCTCCTTTATGGTTGCCCCTTTATGTCCTCCTTTATGCTTGCCCTTTTTCTTTTCTCAACAAATGAAAAGTCCACATCTTAACGCTATCATTAAAGATAAACCATGCCACTGCGTAAAGCCAAAGATACAACGCATATTCCCAGCCAATCGGCGCAATCCAAAAGCCATACACGGCAATCACAGTACCCAATAATGCCGTCCAGAAACTAGCATGAACAAGGAGACTTGAAGGATAAGGCGGTTTAAAAAACCAATCCTCAGTACGAGTCAGAAAAATGGTTAGATGCCCAGCCACCACTAACTTGATAAAAATCATCGTTTGGATGAATTCTAATGAAAATCCATTAACCTCCAGAATATAAAACAGCAGGAAAGAAGAAACCACACCTGCTACACCCAGTACAGTGGAAATAATCAGGAGTTCTGGCATATTCCAACGTACTGGATGCTTATCTACCTTAGTATTATCGTAAGCAATCGCCAAAATGGGAATATCGTTTAACAGTGCCAAGATGATAATCATCAACGCCGTAATCGGATAAAAATTAAACACCACAATACCCAGCGTCATCAGCAAAATAATGCGAATCGTTTCAGCAATCCGATAGATAGAATAACTCTTCATCCGCTCAAAAGTGATACGCGCCTGCTCAATCGCATGATTAATCACACTCAAGCCCGGGGCAGTGAGAATAATATCCGCTGCCGCCCGTGCAGCATCAGTGGCATTGGAAACGGCAAAACCACAATCCGCCTTTTTCAGTGCTGGTGCATCATTAACGCCATCGCCTGTCATGCCGACAATATGACCGCCTTTTTGCAAAGTATCAACAATACGATATTTATCTTCTGGCACCACTTGAGCGAAAATATCAACATTTTCAATCATTTCCACCAGACTGGATTCATGGCTATGGATAAATTCACGATCTAACTGCTTGACATCAAAACGGGTTTTGACTTCTTCAATCACGTCAGTCGCAAAATGCTTAACTTCTGTGTCACTCACATCAGGTTTTAGCCGCTTTAAAATAGCAGAAGTCAGCACTTCTGCCATTTCTAATAAGCCGCTGCTGCCACTACCGCTTAACTCTTTGGCACGAATAGCACGTTTTTCTAAACCCAGTTGTTGACCGATTTCACGGGCTATCGCAATATGATCACCAGTGACCATTTTAAGCTCTACACCGTATTCGTTCATTTTTTCAATCACCGCCTTAGAATCTTCTCGCGGCGGATCAGATAGTGGTATTAATCCTAATAATTCCAGTGGTTTATCGGCATATTGCCGCCCCACTGCAAGGGTGCGATAGCCTTTTTCAGCCAGTAAATCCACCATTTGAGTTATATTTTGAGCCTCATTTTCAGAAACTTGCGCCATTTCCACTAAGACTTGAGGTGCTCCTTTTAGCACCTTAAAATGTTTATCTCCCAGTTCAATATCGGCTTCGGTGCGTTTTATAATCGGATCAAACGGCGTAAAATGGGTTTGTTGGTAAGCTTTCCAGTCCAGTGTTGGAAAATGCTCAGTCATGTAATGAAAAATCGCCAAATCAATCGGATCATTATTCTCAAAACGTGAGGCGAGTGCTGCGTTGAGTAGCAGCGTTTGTTCGTCATAACCATCTAAAATTATCGGTTCTGAGATTTTTAATTGATTTTGCGTCAAGGTGCCCGTTTTATCACTGCAAAAAATATCGACACCGGCGAGTTCTTCAATCGCCACTAAACGGCTAACAATGGCTTGACGGCGAGCTAAATTTAAGGCACCCACTGCCATCGTCACAGATAAAACCGCTGGCAAAGCGACGGGAATAGCGGCGACAGTGAGTACTAATGAAAATCGGGCAATTTCCAAAAAGTTCTCATCCCGGAATAGCGACACCATAATAATCAGTAAAACCAGCGCGACGGTGATGAGTATCAAAAAATTGCCAATTTGCAGTACCATTTTTTGAAAATGGCTACGCTCTTCCATCTGCGCTTTGGCAACGAGGGAGACGACACTGTGAAAATTAGTGTGTTCGCCCGTATTGACAATCACGGCTAACATTTCTCCTTGCTTTACAATGGTATTAGCATAAGCGACTTCATCGGTTTTTTTAGAAACCGGCAAAGATTCACCCGTCAGGGCGGCTTGATCAACTAATAAATAGTCTCCACTGAGCAATTGTACATCCGCAGGAATGATGTCGCCAATTTTCAGCTTAATAATATCACCCGGGACGACTAAACGAGCGGGTATGGTTTTAAACGCGCCATCACGTAAGACAATGACCTCATTAGCCAGTTTTTGTTTCAGTGCTTTCAGAGCATTAAGGGCACGATGTTCCTGAAAGAAATCTAAAAAGGCATTGACCAGTAACATAATGGTAATAATGATAAAATCTTCCCATTTCTGGACAATGGCAGAGAGCAGGGCAGCGATTTCGATCATCCACGGAATCGGCCCCCAAAAGCGACGGAAAACACGGTGCCATAAGGGCTCTTCTTTTTCCTTAATTTCGTTATAACCGTATTGCTCAAGACGTTGTTTGGCGCCCGACTCTGTGAGTCCTTTTTTAGAGTCTATCTGCCATTTCTTGAGAGTGTCTTGTGCAGATTGTTTGGTGTAGTCATCAGTGTGTTTCATAATATTGAAGTGTTGTAGGTTTTATTCGTTGTCTGACATTCGCTGTACTCTTTTCAGGGCGGCACGATATGGCACACACAGGTAATGTAGTGTGCGTCCTACGCACCCTTCAAAGCTTGGTGCGTGGGACGCACCCTACAAAAATTTTGTCGGCTTGTTGGAGTACACCTTAAACCGAAGGTGGACTCCAGTACCAGACAAAGCGTCGTAGTATATCTTAAAATTAAATATCGTGCTATATCTAACTAAAAACCACTTTATCCGCCATGCCGATAAGGAATATATTCAGGTTGCCACATCGCCTGTTTAATGACATCCCTTAATTTCTCATCTGACAGACGTATTCCTAAACCCGTATCGCGTGCCTCCTTGGCAACGGCAAAAGCAACATTTTCTGAAACCGTTCTAATATCCTGAAGTTCTGGAAGTAACACTCCCTTGGCAGCAAGTTCTGGCGGTACCATAGCTGTTAGTGCTTTTGAGGCTACAACAAACATTTTGTCAGTGATTTTCGGTGTCATGGATACAATCGCACCTAAACCCATTCCAGGGAAAATGTACATGTTGTTGCATTGTGATATTGGGTGTTCAATATTGTTCATAGTCACTGGCGGAAACGGACTACCAGTAGCAATAATACAGCGGCCTTTAGTTGCTTGGAAAGCTTGCTCAGGTGTACATTCGCATTTACTATTTGGGTTAGAAAGCGCAAAGATAATCGGTTTTTCAGTATTCTTTGCCATTTGCGATAGCACTTCTTGAGTAAATGCGCCTGCCACGCCGCCGGTGCCGATAAGGACTGTTGCCTTGGTATTCAGTACGGTATCAAATAGGTCAACTTTGTCAGACTGACGGATTTGCCAATCTTGGGTAATCGCACGCTGGCGAGCAAAAGGTTGTTGATATTCATGGGGATTCATGTCATCAAAAACTAAACCATTGTGTCCAATCGGATAAATTCTTTCCTTTGCGGCTACCATACTTAAGCCTTCTTCCATCATGGCGTGCATTAGAATGGTTGCAATGCCATAGCCAGCTTGCCCAAATCCAAAGAATACATAGCGTTGATCTTTGAGCTTTTGATTCTGGCTCAAAATAGCCGCTGACAAAGCCGCAATGGTAGCTGCACCAGTTCCTTGAATATCATCATCAAAAGAACAAATACGCTCTCGGTAACGGTTCAAGAGATTCAAGGCATGATGTTTGCCAAAATCTTCCCATTGTAACAAGGCGTGCGGAAAACGGCGTTTCACTGCATTCACAAATTCTTCAATGACTTCGTAGTAACGATCTCCAGTTAATCGTTCGTGTCTGAGTCCTAAATAAAGTGGGTCTTTGAGCAGCTTTTCATTATTAGTTCCCATGTCGAGTAATATGGGTAAGCATAAGGCTGGATGAATACCAGCGCCGACTACATAAAGGCTGGTCTTGCCAACTGGAATTGCCATGCCTCCAACGCCTTGATCGCCCAAGCCCAGGATGCGTTCGCCGTCAGTGACAACAATGAGATTGATATTGGAAAACGGCGCATTTGCTAAGATTGTATCAATTTGTGAGATTTGATCGGCGGGTATGTACAATCCCCTTGGCCTACGGAACATGTGGCTATAAGTCTTGGCAGCCTCACCAACGGTTGGAGTATAGACAATAGGGAGCATTTCTTCTGCATGTTCCAGAACTAAACGGTAAAATAAGGTCTCATTGCGATCTAGCAGGGCGAGTAAAAAGATGAATTTTTCAACGGGTGTCTGTTTCAATGAATAGTTTTCATAGACACGGATAAGCTGTTCTGGAATCGTGGAATTGTGCCTTGGAAAAATGCCATTGAGACCCAGCTGTTCACGTTCTAACTCAGAAAATGCCGAGCCCTTATTATAAATTGGATGTTCTGCTAATTGCTGCCCCGTAAAAGGTACTTCTAGGTATTTTTCACCTGTCATTGGATCGATTTGAATCGAAAATTTGTTCATTTTATTTCTCCACACGCTTTGCCTCGCACTTGAAAAAATTTGCAGCGTATGTTGAGTTTGCACTCAACATCGCTTCTGACTGCGAACTAACTATCTGATTCCACTTCATCCCCTAAACAATGATGCGCTTCCAACCACAACAGGTTGATAATGCCCAGCGAACAGGCTAACAATAAACCTAAAATCCAAGCAAAGTACCACATAAGCCATTAATTCTCCTAATACGCAGAATGTTCATGTTCACGAATATGTTGCACCGTAATTTTGCCGCGCAATACTCGATAAACCCAACTGGTGTATAAAATAATTAAGGGCAAAAAAATGACTGTTGCCCAAAACATAATGGTTAAAGTGAGATGACTTGAGGTGGCATCCCAGACGATTAAGCTACTGTCAGGTTGACTGCTCGATGGCATAATGAAGGGAAACATCGACACACCTGCCGTCAAAATGACGCCAATTAAGGCTGCACTGCTAGTGATAAAAGCCAGTCCGGGTGCCTTAAGGTGCGACAATAAAATGGTTAGAAAAGCGCCCACAAATACCAGCGCCGGTATTAGCATAGTCCAAGGATAAATCTCGTAATAATTCATCCACGCTCCGGGTGCCATTTCAACCGTTTTTGCTAAAGGATTGGGTAAGGCATCAACAGCGGGCATGGAAACGATTTTAAAACCATCAATCCCATACGCTACCCATATACCTGCTAAAGCAAAGCTGATAATCAATAATGCTCCAAACAGTTTAACGGCTTTTTGACTACGAGCATAAATCACATCTTCGGTTCGTAATTGTAAATAAACGGCTCCGTGCATGACTAACATCGCTAAACTCACGACTCCCGCTAATAGCGCAAATGGATTGAGCAAACCCCAAAAAGTGCCCGTGTAATAAGCCCGTAACTCATCATCAAAATGAAAAGGCACGCCTTGCAGCAAATTACCAAAGGCTACGCCAAATATTATTGCTGGTACTACGCCGCCAATAAATAAGCCCCAATCCCAAGTTGCCCGCCAACGTGGATCAGCAATTTTACTGCGATAATCAAATCCAACCGGGCGGAAAAATAGGGCAAATAATGTTAATAATAAGGCAATATAAAAACTTGAAAACGCAACCGCATAAACAATAGGCCATGCAGCAAAAATGGCACCGCCAGCGGTAACAAACCAAACTTGATTACCTTCCCAAGTTGGTCCGATAGAATTGATAATCACACGGCGTTCTTCATCATTTTTTCCCAAAAAAGGCAATAATGTCCCAATGCCCATATCAAAACCATCTGTCAGCGCAAAGCCTATTAACAACACGCCAACAAATATCCACCAAATCAATTTTAAGGTTTCGTAATCAATTAACATTCTACTTATCTCCTGCCTCAAAATGATAACGTCCAGTATGCAAACTACTTGGTCCAAGTCGTGCATATTTAAACATTAAATAAAGTTCCACAACCAGCAACAGCGTGTAAAAACCAATAAATCCGGCCAAACTAAAATACAAATCACCGACGCTGCGGGTAGAAGCACTTAAATAAGTAGGCAACACTTCAGCAATGGACCAAGGTTGCCGCCCAACTTCGGCCACAACCCAGCCCATTTCACAAGCAATCCAAGGTAAAGGTATGGCAAACAAGGTTAACCATAATAGCCAGCGTTGCTTTGTAATATTACGTTTTGCCGTAAAATAAAACGCCATTACAAAAATAAACAGCATCAGAACGCCACAAGCGACCATAATACGAAATGACCAAAAGAGCCGCGCAACGGGTGGAATCGTATCATGAGCGGCGCGGACAATTTGCTCTTCAGTGGCATCAACCACTTTCGAGGTATATTTTTTCAGCAGCAAACCATAACCTAAGTCATCCTTATATTTTTCAAATTCCGCTTTCGTCTGTTCATTGATTTCACCTTCCTTGAGTTGTTGACGGAGTTGTTTAAACAACTTATAAGCGACCATGCCACGACGAATACGCGCCTCATTTGTTTCAATCCACTGCTTAATGCCTTTGACTTCTTCATCAACAGAACGAGTGGCGATAAGGCCCATGACATAAGGTATTTTGATCGCATAATCAGTCTGTTGTGTTTCTTCATTCGGAAAACCAAAGAGGGTAAAAGCAGCGGGCGCGTCCTCTGTTTCCCATTCCGCTTCAATGGCTGCCAATTTTACCTTTTGTACTTCACCAGCGGTATAACCGCTTTCATCGCCTAAGATAATCACTGACAATACCGCTGCCAAGCCAAACGCCGCCGCTACCGCAAATGAGCGGGTTGCAAAAGCCAGATCGCGTTTTTTAAGGAGATAATAGCTGCTGATGCCTAAGACAAACATTGAACCAGTGACATAACCGGCTGCGACTGTATGTACAAATTTGACTTGAGCGACGGGATTAAAAATCACGTCAGCAAAGCTCATCAACTCCATACGCATGGTTTCATAATTAAACTCGGCACCGACTGGGTTTTGCATCCAACCATTGGCAATCAAAATCCATAAGGCAGAGAAATTCGAGCCAAATGCGACTAACCATGTCACCATTAAATGTTGACGTTTGCTCAACTTATCCCAGCCAAAGAAAAACAAGCCAATAAAGGTGGATTCGAGAAAAAACGCCATCAGCCCTTCAATGGCTAAGGGTGCGCCAAAAATGTCACCGACATAATGTGAGTAATAAGCCCAATTGGTACCAAATTGGAATTCCATCGTTAAACCAGTCGTGACACCCAGGGCAAAATTAATGGCAAACAATTTACCCCAAAACAGGGTCATATCTCTATAAATCTGCTTATTTGTCATGACATAAACAGATTCCATGATAGCCATGAGAAATGACAATCCCAATGTCAGGGGTACAAATAAAAAGTGATACATTGCCGTAATGGCAAACTGTAAACGTGATAGCTCAACCACGCTTTCTGATAACATATTAGTTTTCCTTTATTTGGGGGTTATCTAATAAAACCTGATCGATGTCTGGTGCCACCCATGAAACGGCTACTGGCTCGTTAAAAAAGGTTACTTTTAAACTGTAAATAATAACCAGCTTGATGAGTAAAACTAAGCTGAGTTCACGCACTAATGAGCTGCGCCAAAAGGGTGATTTTATGGCGAATTTCAATATTCAAACCCTCAATATCCGACAAAAAAACTAGGATTTTACAGCAAAACTTGTGTTCAAGTCAATAAATAATATTTAAATTATTAATTTTTTTAATGATTAATCTTTGACGCTATCTTGGAGTCCATAATAGACTTGTCCGTCAATAAAAAATCAAAATAAAAACCAGACCTGGCAGGTTGAAAAGAAAACCTGCCAGGTCAAAGTCACAAGTGAGATCGGGTTTTGATTTTGACCTGGCAGGTTTGGGTTTAACCTGCCAGGTCTGGTTTTGACTTTTTATTGACGGACAAGTCTAATATATTATAAATCAAATACTTAAAATACGTTGAGCCCGATTCAGAATCATTTCATGTTTGACAAGGGACTTAATCCAATGAGATGGAATCTCTTCAAAACCATAATATGCACCTGCTATTTGTCCACAAACTGCGGCTGTAGAGTCGGCATCTCCTCCAAGATTAACAGCTTTTAACACTGCATCCTTGTAGTTATCTGTGTGTAAAAAACACCATAACGCCGCTTCTAAACACTTTCCGGCAAAAAAAGTACTCTCAATTTCATTCTCTTGTTTCTCTTTATAAGTGCCTAAGGCAATTTCTTTGATGTTATCTGGGGCTTCTCGTTCTGGTTCATTGTGAAATAAAATGGATTCTTTATCTTTGCCTGATAGTGCTTCAAATAACATTTTGCCAAACAGGCGGCTGGCATAAATACTTTCAGGCATTCCATGCGTGGTTTTAGAACTTTCTCCAGAAAAATGAATGATTTTGTCTTTATCTGGATAAAAAAAGAGAGGAATAGGTGCTAAACGCATAATGCAACCATTTCCTGGCCTTTTGGGGTTAATTAGACCAGAATAGGGATTACCAGTTTGGTTATATCTGATTAAAGACAATATAAATGTTTGACCAAAACCAAAACCTTTTGAACGGCTACTCATATAACCCGTTTTGGTATGCGCCCATCGGCGATAGCGTTCCATTTGATCTTTAGGATCAAAGCCTTGAGATTCAATTAAACTTTCAGCCAGACAAAGTGCCATTGCTGTATCATCAGTCCATTCACCTTTTTTGAGTTGAAATTTCCCTCCTTCAACCATATCTGAAATGGGCTTAAATCTCCCACGCTGGCAAAATTCAATCGGTGCTCCCAAGGCATCTCCAACGGCAAGTCCAATAAAACACCCTAAAAAACGGTTTTTATTCATAAAAGCTTTGGACTCCAATATCCTACAAAAGTACTTAAAATTTATATTGAAGTTGCAACATCAAACGAGAGGCATTATTTTGAGCAATCTGATTTTCAGTTATAAAAGCCCCCGCCTTGAGCCGCGCATAAATCCATTGAAATTGTAGCGACTTGGAATAATCAAATTTAAGTACCCAGTCAATTTCATCACCAATATGATCATATTGATTATTAGGCACTTGATATTTGTAATAACTCCATTTGTCTGCTTTTTCAGCTAAGTAAAAGCGATGATAAGCGATTTTTAAATTCAGTTTAGGGTGAGGTTTCAAAAATAGGTTAATTTGATTATCAACCATATTACCCCAAAACATGGCATCCATCCGCCCATAGTGTGTTCCATCAGTCGAGCCAAAAGGTCTAGCGAAAGTGGTTACTTCATCATTATTCGGATCATTATCTCCGCTGGCATAAACACGTC
>JALXAQ010000150.1 GCA_026991885.1 Thiotrichaceae bacterium | reverse complement strand
ACAAAAAAAAGGTAGGGATATTTGGTATTCATCATTCAAAACAAGAATTTGTAAAGTCGAATCAGATTATGAATTCTCGAAGTAAATAAATCGTTCAATATTTTACATAAACTATGAATGTAAAAAATTATATATAACAATTCTGAGGTATTAGATTTTTCTGGCCCCTTTGAAGTCTTTTCAACTGCCTAAAGAGTATGTGAAAGTGATAATCCATTAAATATCTTTTTGGTCAGTGAAATTGGTCAAACAGTTAACCAGAGGTGGATATAAAGTTAAAATCTGCTAATGCGACTGCGATAGCTTCTGTTTGTACCGGTGTCTTTCTTTTGGTAGAAAAAACAGCCAAACAAATGGAGTATCATTGGATAAAAAACTAAAAACGAAAAGGCTACTGCCAGCAGTAACCGTCTAATAATATTACATAACAATGCATTTCAAGGGACTGGCTAACAGCGCGGTTTTTCGAAGTTCAGCCTTTCAAATTTACTTTCTTGGTTTATCCAAGTTGGTTGCTATAAAACCGCCAGCCCCTGAATGCGGTCGTTCTGCGACTAGAGCAAAATGAATGTGTCCGTCACTGAGAAACAGGCAGCCGCCAAGAAGCCACCAAGGCGCAAGCGTCTTTTCGTTCTTGCGGGTTTTGGCGTGCTGCTCGGCCTTGTGGTAGTTATTTGGGGCATGTACTCGTTGTTTTTCTCGGGCGTGAATCCTGGACCCTCTGTCATTGACGAACTGCGTTCTGGGATGATCGCCGAAGCCGATATCAAATCCATCGAGATTTTGAAATTTGATCCAGGGGCTGGATGGCCATTTTCCGAATCCGAATATTCTCGGAAGGTTCGCAAACAAATTGGACCAGCTGCAACTAAGCAGTTAATCGGAATCCTCACGACTTCATCTACCAATGGCCACAAACATCGAAATCACCCCGCGACGTTTTACTACGGAATTTTGCGCATAGATGTGGCCCAAGGCTGCCACTTTTATATCTTCTATCATCTCGGCTACTACAACAACCAATACTATGTCTACGTAGATGCCAATTCCAAAAACAGCACGAATCCGAATGGTGCCGACGAGTACGAAAACATTCCGCTTGCAGATTATCTAAAAGAAAATGATCCATGGTACCGTGACATTGATTCGCCAACAACTCGGCACCGCCCAAGCTTTCCCGATAATGATCCATAGTTTTTTCAACAATTGTCGCAGAGCAAAGCGGTGAACAGGAGCGGGATTAACGCGGCACGTTCGCTTCGCTCGTCGATGTCGACTCCCCAACCCTTTACCTTGGGCGTTCAGTGAGAAAAGAAAGTGTCAATGTACGGAAATACTCCGTCTTTATTGACAAGATGGTAATTGTAGATTATCATGAAATTGAAATGATAAATTACCCCATTCCTTCAGCAAGGAGTCAAAAATGGCAACAGCACGCTTGGACATGAGACTAAGCCCGGAAATTAAAGCAAAAGCCGAAAAGGCCTCTGCTCTTCTTGGCTTGAGG
>JALXAQ010000149.1 GCA_026991885.1 Thiotrichaceae bacterium | reverse complement strand
AGTCTCTGAGGAGCTGTATGAGTTTGAAAATCTCACGTACAGTTTTGAATTCTGGCTTTGTAGGGTGTACTCCATACTCTCGCCTACATGGGAGATAAGGGTGGTGACTTACATCGCCAAGCTTAACTATTCACAATTAACTGAACTGTATTAGCTAATGGACTATCAATATCAAGAATAATGTTATCGTATCTGTCTAAACGAGTTTGAGTTATTTTCTTTTTGGCTTTATTTTCATATAGGCTCAAATCATCGCTCACTTCATAAAGCGTCTCATCTTGACTTGGAGGATTTTTAGCATAAAATTGCCATGAATCAGCTTGATCATCACAGTCTATCAGTAATGTTTTTCCAATTCTACTAGCAAAAATACCAGTAATATGAGTAGCTAAAGTGGTTTTACCAACTCCACCACTGTTATGAGTACAAAGAATAATATTTGCCAAAGTATTTCTCCTAAATTATACTTACTGTAATTAAACAATATAGATGGCATGGACATTTTGTGTGTGCCCACAACATCTCATTCTCAAATTCCACTAAACCAAGTATGACAGTTTGTTGGTGTTCGTTAAACTATCTCCAGGCCCTTCTACACATGCTTGCGCCTATAATACAGACTTTTTTTGATTATTACAAGTTTTTTTTCAGTTAAGTTACCAAATTCAAAACTAGGTGTAAAAAGACGGTGCGTAGGACGCACCCTACATTAGGCTACGCTCGCTAAGAGTGACAGTTCATTTTACTCTAACCGTGTCAATGCCATCGCCATTAAGGGCAACCATAAAGGATTGCCTTCCGAGGCCTGATTTCTCGTAGGGGCAATCCCTTGTGGTTGCCCTTAACAGCGATGGCATTGATGTAGGGTCCCAGATAAATCTGGCCGATTCCTATTTAGGCTGTGCAATAAGTGTTATGGGTAGCCGGATATAAAATACCGTCCCTCCACCGTCGCGGTTTTCCGCCCAAATTTTGCCATCGTGTAATTGGATGATTTGTTGGGTAATCGCTAAACCTAATCCGCTTCCCCCGTGTTGTCTGTTCCGCGCCTTATCTTTGCGGTAAAAGCGATTGAAAATATAGGGTAAATCCGCTTCTGAAATGCCGGCACCACTATCGGTTATCGCCAATTGACAGTTTGTCGTATTCACTTGGACAGTCAACTCTATATGTCCTTGCGTATGGCGTATCGCATTACTCATCAAATTATTCAAAGCCTGTTGTAAGCGATTAATATCAGCCAATATATAAACGGGCGTGTCTGGCATTTTAACTTGTAACTGAATTTGATGTTTTTGAGTCACACTATGCCAACGTTGTTGAATTTGCTGTAATAATGCTTCCAGGGAGAGCGGATGTTTATCCAGTCGCAATTCTCCAGCATCTGCCAGTGATAAATAGCGTAAATCTTCAATCAATTGGGTTATGCTTTCCAATTCATTGGCTATTCTAGTTAAGGCCTGTTCAGGGCTTTGCAAATCATCCTGCGCCGCTTCAATTTCCAGCCGTATAATGCTGAGTGGGGTTCGCAATTCATGGGCAATATCGGCAACCATTTGCTGGCGCAATTTTTTTTGTTCAGCTAAAGCATCCAGCATTGTATTAAACGCTTGTGTGGTTGTGCCGATTTCATCTTTCCGATGAACGGGGAGTTTAATGGCGGGTTGATCATTGGCAAGGGCATGGCTCGCTTGAGCCAGTTGGTTCAAAGGCCGTACAATATAGCGAGTTAAAACGATTGAAACTAATAGATTAATAAAAAGGGTCATCCCAAACCCAAGAAAAAATATCAATAATAAAACATAATATAAACGCTGCTGGTTATTCTCACGGTGGGTCAAATCGCTTTCTACAATGAGATAAGCCACCACTTCGCGGTTATGAAGAACTAACGGCACTGGGTTAGCTATCATTGTCCATCGGGTGCCGGCTGTCAATTCTTGGGCGCTGTCAAAGATAACGCGGTGCTGGGCATCTAATAAAAGAATATGCTGTTTATTCAGTGCTTTTGTTAAATTTACTTGCCATTGAAACTGAGGATGAATATCTGGATTCAGGGTGACGGGTAAATTCTGGTTATAACGCTGTATCCAAGCAATACTTTGCTCCCAGTCGCCAGTGGTTTCATAACTCTGTATTAATAATTGACCTAAGCGGTAAGCGGTGGCGCGATCAACCGCCATTCCTAAATCAGCAATCCGGGCATAAGCAATAATTCCCACAATCAAACTGATTGCGATTGAAACCAGTAAGGCTGCAATGCTGAAGCTAAAATTTAAACGCCATTGAATGGAATGCGGATCATACACGTTATTTAAAAAAAATATGTTCAATGTTGAGAAACTAGGCGATAACCAACGCCAAAGACGGTTTCTATGCGTTTGGGCGCATTATCGGTTTCGATTTTTTGACGCAAATTGCGAATATGGACATCAACGGTTCTGTCCAAGCCTTCATAGTCATAACCAAAACAGAGTGTAATCAGTTGTTCACGACTTAAGGCTTGGTTGCGCCGCTCTAATAAAACTTTGAGCAAATTAAATTCATGTGGCGTTAAGGCTAATGTCCGTTCTCCCAAAAACGCTTTGTGAGCGGCTAAATCCAAACACAATTCTCCATCCCAGAGTTTATGATGAGTGCCCAAGTGACCGTTAATTCGTCGTAATAAGGCTTTTGCTCGCGCGACAAGCTCTTTTGGACTAAACGGTTTGATGACATAATCATCTGCTCCGATTTCTAAGCCTTGCAAACGATCTATTTCTTCCACACGCGCCGTCAGCATAATGATGGCAACACTGGCAATTTGGGGATTGGTATGTTGCCTCAGTTGTTGACAGACTTCAAGTCCGTCCAGATTGGGAAGATTTAAGTCGAGGATAATTAAATCGGGTTTGAGTTTTTGTGCAATTTGTAAACCCTGTTGCCCATCACCAGATGTTAATACTTTGAATCCAGCTTGGTTAAAATATTTTTCCAACCAAGTGCTGATGGAAGTTTCATCTTCAATAATTAAGATTATGTTGGAATCTGACATAACAAACAAAGATCAAGAAATGGCGTGTTGCTAGAAAAAACAATCTCCAAATAGAGCAAGTGATTTCATAGAGTGCGCCCATGTTAAACAAAATTTGTTAAGATCTGATGAAGAATTAAGAAAAGGATAAACTATGATTGAGGAATATTGCTAGGGATATGATGGGGGAGTGGCGCGCCCGACAGGATTCAAACCTGTGACCTTTGGCTCCGGAGGCCAACGCTCTATTCGACTGAGCTACGGGCGCTGCATAAAAGTGGCAATCATTTTACTCAATTTGAGGGTGACATGTCAAATAAAATTTTGTTATTAAATTCAGTTTTGTTGGTATATTAAGTAATATTTATATTCGCACTTTTTTTTTAATGAGGATTTCTCTTTTTGTAGCTGCAAATTGTGTGATACACTTTAAGCTGCTATTATAAACAAGATATGCAACTTTCATGCCTAGCATGTCGGTCGGGTCATCAAAGTTGCACATCGCGTGACATAAGTAAGATTAATGGCAATACCAGTCATATTTTCGAGGTAATTAGAGTGAGTCAAGAAGATACTATATCTATTAGAAATTTAGCAATCGGTATTACGGTTGGCTTTGGAGTCATCGTAACGTTCATTATTGCGGTGCTATTGATCACTAAATTGGGGATCAGTGAACACCATGAAGAATCGAAAGACATGCTTTCTGAAAGATTAAAACCAGTCGGTCAGGTTAATGTCAAGGGAACGGAGATGGTCGCTCAAGCCCCTGTTGTTGAAAAGGCGGTCGCCCCGAGATCGGGTAAAGAAATTTTTGATACTGTGTGTCAGGCTTGTCATACAACAGGTGTCTTGGAAGCACCTAAATACGGTGATAAAGCAGCTTGGGCAGATCGAATGGCCAAAGGCGAGGCGACGCTCATCCAACATGCCGTCAATGGTTTTAACAACATGCCCCCACGAGGCGGTAATGCTACTCTCAGTGATGAGGAGGTCAAACTGACTGTGCAGTATATGTTGGCTGCCGTGGATAGCACACCAACGCCCACCCAGTCAGATACAGCAATGGAGCAGGCACCCGTCGAGGCTGCCCCCACAGAAGGGACAGGTGAATCGACTGATTTTGATCTCGCACTCGGCAAAGAAATTTATAATACTGCCTGTGTCGCCTGTCATGCGATGGGTGTGGCTGGGTCTCCGAAATTTGGAGATAAAGACGCTTGGGCACCCCGTATTGCAAAAGGCATGGATACTTTATTCACACATGCTTTGCAAGGATTTCAAGGTAAAACTGGGGTGATGCCACCAAAAGGTGGGCGAATGGACTTGCCAGATGATAGGGTTAAAGCCGCTGTTGCTTATATGGTTTCTCAAGCGCAATAATTGATTGTCGGGGTCCAAAATAAATTTTGGACTCCTAAAAAGAAATGGAAAAAAATAAAATCAATGGATATTGTCCCTTATCTGAAATTAATGGTTGAAAAAGAGGCCTCTGATATTTATTTCACAGTCGGCTCGCCTGCGCGTGTAAAAATCTCTAGGAAAGTCGTCAATGTGGGTAAAACGATACTCACCGCCGACATGACTCAAGCGATTATTGACAATATTCTAAACGAAAAGCAGCGGGCCTTTTTTGAAAAAGAATTTGAGATCGATTTTGCCATTAGTTTGGATGAAATTCAGGCGCGTTTTCGTGTCAATGCGTTTAGGCAAAAAGGATTTGTTTCCTTAGTGATGCGTTATGTTAAAACCAAGGTACCGACATTAAATGAATTGAATCTACCTGTCATACTCAAAGATTTAGTCATGCATAAGCGTGGATTGATTTTGATGGTTGGGGCAACCAATTCAGGTAAATCAACGACCATCGCTGCCATGATTGATCATCGTAATAAACATCAGGCGGGGCATATTTTAACCATTGAAGATCCAATAGAATTTATACATCCGCACCAAAAATCGCTGCTTAATCAAAGAGAATTAGGCATGGATACACATTCATACCTACGCGCCCTCAAGAGTGCGATGCGTGAATCCCCTGATGTTATTTTGATTGGTGAAATCCGTGATCGAGAGACGATGACTGCCGCTGTGGAACTTTCTAACACGGGACATTTAGCGATTTCTACCCTACACGCTAACAATGCTAATCAAGCCATGCAGCGTGTCATCAACCTATTTCCACAAGAACAACGTGAACAGTTGTTTATGGATTTATCTTTAAATGTCATTAGTATCATTTCACAACGCTTGGTGACGGGAGTGGATAATCGATTGGTCGCGGCAGTGGAAGTGATGATCAATACGCCTTATATTGCTGATTTGATTTTGAAGGGCAAAATAGAGGAGATAAAAGAGGCGATGGCAGGGAGCGGGGCTGAAGGTATGCAGACATTTGATATGGCGTTGTTTAATCTGTATACAGAGGGGAAGATATCGTTAGAAGAGGCTTTAGCCAATGCCGATTCACGTACTGATTTACAAGCGAAGATTACTTTTGGTCA
>JALXAQ010000148.1 GCA_026991885.1 Thiotrichaceae bacterium | reverse complement strand
GGCAGTTAGTCTTAAAAAATAAAAGGCTTTTTGTAGGACTGATAAATACTTTAGACTTCTACACTGTGATACACGTTTTGTACATCATCATTGTCATTCAATAACAGCAGTAATTGCTCAAACTTTTCTACATCATCAGCGTTGATTGGGGCAGTGTTTTGTGCAAGATACTGAATCTCATCGATCTCAAATTCAATGTCATCAAATGCATCCATAAGTGCCTGTTTAGCCTTGCCGTATTCGGTATTGGGTGCGAAAATTGAAATCATGCCATCTTCATTTTCGATGTCAGTCACATCAACATCTGCTTCCATTAAGGCATCCAGCGCTGCTTCTTCATCATCGCCTTTAAATACAAAAATGGCGAGATGATCAAACAGATGCTTTACCGTGCCGGGTGTGCCCAGTTTGGATTTGGTTTTGGTGAAACACTGGCGCACATCGCCGAAAGTACGGTTAGGGTTGTCGGTCAAGCATTCCACCAGCACCATACAACCGCCTGGCCCAAAACCTTCATACAGGGCAGGGGAGAAATCCTCACCACCACCGCCTTTGGCTTTTTCAATAGCCTTGTCGATAACATGGGTAGGCACCTGGTCTTTTTTGGCACGATCAATCAGGCTGCGTAGTGATAGATTACCATCGGGGTCAACACCACCCGCTTTGGCGCATACATAAATTTCACGGCCATATTTACTATAAACCTTGGCCTTCATATCCGAAGTTTTGGCCATGGACTCTTTACGATTTTGGTAGGCTCTGCCCATGCTGGATGTCTCGCGTAGTCAATAATATTTAGGGTGTGAGCTTATATCTTAACGATAAAATGTCAATCAGCTTATGCATTCCTTTTTACACACGAATTACATTTGGGTTGTTGTACCGTACTAAAAATAAATTAGGTATTTATCAATTTTCCTACCCTTTAAGAATATAGAAACAAAGTTCAAGACTTGATACATTAGCGGGTTGAAAGACAAACCCCAAACTGGCTTCATCACCGAAGGAATGTTAATGAACATCAAAAAATCACTTGGTCTCGATAAGAATCATGAAAAACCCGAGGAGGAACGAAAGCGTTTACAGCTTTATATTAATTTAAAACTTGCCTCAACAGGCCAGCCGATTAGTCATGCGGGTGATGATGAATTCATGACGATTGCGAGCGATTTGCTGAAAAGTTATCGTGAGAAGAATAGGCAATTACATAATTACCAGTGTCCTGCGGATAAACGCATACAAAAGTTTTTAAACAAATACCTGAAAGACTGTGGTGACCAGACACCAACCTTGCCGTCAAATACCCTGATTCTTGACCGTTATGGTGTTGCCCGCGAACTATCCATACCATCCGTGTCAGATAAATTCACCTCGGATATTGTTTCCAGTTACCGTATCCGTCAAGGTGTGTTACATAACCCTGCTAATGACCGACGTACAACCAAAGGTTCGTTTCATATCACGGAAGGTGGTTTGCCGATTCCTGGCGATAAGAAAGCGGTTCCTAAAGTCACATTTTC
>JALXAQ010000147.1 GCA_026991885.1 Thiotrichaceae bacterium | reverse complement strand
CTTACGAACTTCACTTCACACATTTAAAGTTATTCCACAAAGATGGATTGTCGAACGTTCCTTCGGTTGGCTTGAGAAATTTAGAAGGCTTTGGAAGAATTGTGAACGACAAATTAATACTTCTCTTCAAATGGTCGTCTTGGCTTTCATTTCCATTCTTTTAAAAAGAACTTAATTGACTTCTTATTCTTTATAAAACAATTATTTATTTCATTTTTTTGAGAACTCAAACAGGCTCTTAGTCCAACGTCTTTTGTCAATAATTTCATCCATGAGTTTGAGTTGTTGATTTTCTTTGTAAAGCACCCGTTTCTGTTGAAACGTTTTTTTTCCCGCTTTGGCATTCGCTTTAGGCGGTAAGAGTGTCAAATTACCCAAGCGATGAATATGTTCTTGTTGGCTTCTGGCACTTTGCGGGTGTATGTGTTCTATCGTCTGGCTGGCAGAGACTCTCCATATTTGTTGCCAGATTTCTTCACTGATAGCACTGCCTTGTTTGCGAGAGAGATACTCTTCATAACGAGAGAGAAAATAACGTAAATCACTTTCCCAACCATGGTAACAATTTGTCCCGCGTAATTCTGAGGCAGCTTCCTCAATGGGATATTCATTTCCAAGGCTGGACACTTCATCAATGATCGTTTTTGCCGGTAATTTTTTATTGGCAATTCGCCAAGCCAGACGTGTGTATTCTCCTACCTTGGTCCTAGAATCTTTACGGAACATGCCGTAAATCCTAAAAGTCACGTTTTCCCATTGCTTTATAATTTCTTGGCGTTCATTTGTTGTCAGAGAGGATTTTAGCATAATGGATACTGCCAACAATCGTGCGTGTGATATATCAGTGACGGCTTCTAGCCGCAGATTATCATGTAATTGCTTTAGAACTTCAGTAATCTCCAGAAAACAGTTTGTCACTTTAACAATTTTTTTATGAGGTTGGCACTCTTCGCGAAAAAACTCTATCGCTTTTTCGGCACTCATTATCCGATTGGGTTCAAATTGCTCTTCAAGTGTCGCCGCAAATCTCAAAATTTCATGCCCTTGGATTTTTGTGACCCCAATAGTACGGTAAATTTCTCCCCAAAGCTTGTGAAGTTCATCAATCTGTTCATCACGGACATTTTTGTTTGAAGCTTTTTTAAAAGCAATGCCCATCAGCATAGTTTTGCACTTGTCTAACCAGTCGACTTCTAAGCCTCTACTATTCAAAACTTCAAAGACGGTATATGCTGCGCCTTCATCTTCAAGGATATAGAAAATGAAACCCAGTCTATTTTTTATCAGTTGTACAAGAGATAAGCTACCGTATAACCATTGATTAACAAAGTTTTCACACTCCTTAAAGGCTTCGACAAGACGTTGTGTTGATGTTGTTTTAATCTGATTAGTCTCAGGAATCAAGCCGGTTTCCAGATAATTTCTAAAAATGTGGGAATTATCGTGGTTAGTTTGCAACAAAACTAAACGGTTATCCTCTTTTATCATAAGCGCTTGGATGTCATTTGCCACTTTTTTTTCTTTATCATCTCCGGTGGCTAGGACTTTCTGCAAGGCTTTTAATAATATTATTAAAGTGGTTAAGCGTTGTTGACCATCAACGATGTGAAATACACCTAATTCATCTACAATTAATGTCTCTTTGCCGATTTCTAAGCAGACAATTGTAGCCATGAAATGATGTTTTTCATTGTCAGCACTTTTTTTGAGTTTTTCCAGATCAAGAAAAAGGTCTTTCCGCTGCTTAGTTTCCCAACTATAGGCTCGCTGGTAGTTAGGTATTCTGAATAGTCTCTTTTGAAGAAGGTCATCAAACGTTAGATAGTCTGGTCTGATGCTCATTAGTTAATTTCCTAGTGGTTGGTTAATATTTACAAAAAATAATTATAGGCGCGTTGAATATGTTTTTTTTATCCTTGTTTATATATAACAGCACATTGGCATAAATTTATTATATAATATATCACAAAGAAAGAAAAATAATCAATACGCAAAAAAAAGAAAAACATACCCACTTGCATCAAACGGATAATAAGCCACCAATCCCTCATTCAAATCAGCCAGCGTCGGTGGGGCAGCCAACCCCCCCAATAACATAACGACAAAGGCGAAATTTCTAACTCTCATTTTTTACCTCCAATTTTAATTTTATTTTCGTTTAAACAAGCGGCATCTTATGTCGCCAACAATAAAAATTATGGACAATTGATCATGGCTTTGTCAACTTGTTACCCGCCCATCCCCCTAATCCTCTTGGTGCCGCTTATCTCGATTATGCTGATGGGGGTTGGTGGTCACAGATTTGTCAAATTGTTACCTGCCCATTTACCTACGAACGGTTCGGCGCAAAAATAATGGCCCGTTGTCTTTGGCTCAAGGTCAAGTTTTCAACGGCTGCCATTGCTTCAATTAAAGCTCTTACCGAGCAATGGGAAACAATCTGTCGTGTCCATAGGAGACGAAGCAATATTTCCAAGCTCAGAGCGTCAATGTCATAAGCCTGACAATAACGTATCGCCCGCCTATCATTACTCATAAATAAGTGTGATCGCGTTTGGCAAAGTACGATGCCCTCTCGTTCACCAGCATGTAGTTTGGCTGGCAAGCTTGCGAGCAATGTTTGCTCTGCATCGGTCAAATGTAGCACTTGAATGTCGCCCGATTGCAACGCTAAAAAAATCCGCTCAATATGCATTTGACCATAATCCAATCCCACTTGTAATTCTTGCTCAACAGCGGGCGGTATATAAAGCGTGTCTCCCTGAAAAAGTTTTGGCAACAAATGCAGTGCATCGGCAGCTGCGAAAGAACTGAGTATATTAGTATCACTTACGACTGCCATAGCGTACCTCAAAAACGTTCTGCATGGTTTCTATTTCATCTGTCGTGAATTCGTGCCCACCATTGGTGGGAATACCACGCTTCGACAAAATTTCCATTATCTCCCACCGAGTCACGCCCGCTAACTCCGCCGCCCGTCCAAGGCTGCACTTATCGCTGAGGTAAAGTTCAATCGCTTGTTCTAGTGTGGCATTTTCTGGTAAAGTTTTTAGTAGAAGATGGTTTAATTGTTGCTTCAACCAATGCTGCTCAGTGATCGGTAAAGACAGTGCTAAATTTAATACTTTTTGTGGTGTTATCGTCTCTGTTGTTATCAACATAACAAATACCTGATTTTTAAAAACCGTCAAAAAAGAAAAACGAAATAACTATAGCCTCTAAACACAATTAATAAACCCGAGCCTTCGGCGGAATCACATCAACATCCGGTGTCAAAGTGTACAGATGGACAGGACGATAATTGATTGTCACCTGAGCTTGCGCGTCTAACCATGCCATCGTGTGTTTGAGCCAATTCTCATCATCACGATTTGGATAATCCTCACGGGCATGTCCTCCTCGGCTTTCGGTACGATTCAAAGCAGAATTCATAGTCACCACCGCTTGTCCTCGCAGATTATCTAATTCCAACGTTTCAATCAAATCAGAATTCCAAATCAAAGAACGATCCGTGACTTTAACATCAGAAAATAAATGAAAGACTTCAGCAATTTTTTCTACGCCTTCTTCAAGAATTTCGCCAGTCCGAAAAACAGCAGCATGATCTTGCATCACGCGCTGCATTTTCAAACGAATTTCGGCAGAATTATAGCTACCCTTCGCATAGCGCAAATTATCTAAACGTTCCAACGCCGCTTCTCCAGCATTTTTAGCTAAAGGCTTATGTGGCGCATTGCGTGCCATAATCTTAGCGCAGCGTATCGCAGCCGCTCGCCCAAACACAATAATATCAAGTAAAGAATTAGAACCTAAACGATTAGCCCCATGTACCGATACACAAGCACATTCACCAATCGCCATCAAACCACGCACCACTCGTTCAGTATTACCCTCCTTGAGCGTGATAACTTCTCCATAATGATTAGTCGGAATGCCGCCCATATTGTAATGCACCGTCGGTAAAACAGGGATAGGTGCTTTAGTGACATCAACGCCAGCGAAAATTCTCGCCAATTCGGCAATGCCCGGTAAACGCTCCTTGATGATGTCCGGCTCTAAATGTTCAAGGTGTAAATAAATACGATCTTTATGTTCACCAACCCCACGCCCTTCGCGGATTTCCATCGTAATAGCGCGGCTGACCACATCACGCGACGCTAAATCTTTGGCATGGGGCGCATAACGTGGCATAAATCGTTCGCCTTCAGAATTAACCAAAAAACCCCCTTCTCCGCGCACGCCTTCACTAATTAAACAGCCAGAACCATAAATACCCGTTGGATGGAATTGCACAAATTCCATATCTTGTAACGGTAAACCCGCACGTAGCACCATGCCATTACCATCACCAGTACAAGTATGGGCAGACGTGGCAGAAAAATAAGCACGTCCATAACCACCCGTTGCCAGCACAACCATATGAGCACTAAAACGGTGAAGAGTCCCATCTGCCATATTCAGCGCCATCACACCCCGACAGACACCCTCATCATCCATAATTAAATCGAGCGCGAAGTATTCAATAAAAAATTCAGCTTTGTATTTGAGCGATTGCTGATAAAGCGTATGTAAAATCGCATGTCCCGTCCTATCAGCAGCGGCACAAGTACGCTGGGCGATCCCTTCACCATAATTGGTCGTCATGCCACCAAAGGGACGTTGATAAATTTTCCCCTCTTCAGTACGCGAAAACGGGACACCATAATGCTCCAACTCAATGATCGCCGGCACCGCTTCTCGACACATATATTCAATCGCATCTTGATCGCCTAACCAATCGGAGCCTTTGACAGTATCGTACATGTGCCAACGCCAATCATCTTCTCCCATATTGCCGAGAGAAGCACTGATACCCCCTTGGGCAGCAACCGTATGACTGCGGGTTGGAAAGACTTTTGTAATACAAGCCGTTGTCAAGCCTTTTTCTGCCATACCCAAAGTAGCGCGTAAACCGGCGCCACCAGCACCGACAACGATGACATCGTAGCTATGATCAATAATCTGATATGCAGTAGACAATTTAAGCCCCCAAAGCAATTCGTAACACAGCCAATACGGAAGCGACAGTGATGGCAATAACGAAAAACTTCATCGAAACCATCGCAATCGCCTTGATTATTTCATTATGCACATAGTCTTCTAAAATTTCTTGCAAACCAGAATGTGTATGATAAAATAGTATTATAATCAACAAAATGAGTAATTCAGTATTCCAATGTAATTGTATCCAAGCGACTAAACTGGCATGATCAGCCTTGACGATGAAAAAAATGATAGAGGCGACAAACCATAATAAAAGTGGTACTAAAGCAATAGCCGAGAGGCGTTGTGCGATAAAACGATTAGCTCCCTCTCTGGCAGAGCCCAAAAAACGCACACGCGATAAAGGGGTACGCAATTCATTCATCATAATCCTCCATTAAAAGCCAATACCCAAGTTAAAGCCGTTAAAATGAAAGTGGCAATCCAAACAACTTTGCCTGTGGCATAAACGGTTTTGATGTCCATACCTAAGCCAGCATCCCAAAATAAATGACGAATGCCATTACATAGGTGATAAAATAAAGCAACAGACCATCCAAATAACAGAAAAAGTCCCCACCAAGACGCTAACCAGCTTTGTGCTTGTTGATAGGCGGTTGGACCCTCCGCTGCTGCCATTAACCAGTAGACGAGCACGAAAGTTCCAAGAGATAAAAAGATGCCAGTGGCGCGGTGGAGAATTGACATCACAGAGGTCAATTGTGGCTTGTAAATTTGTAAATGTGGCGACAGTGGTCGTTTATGTGTTGTTTTCATCTGCAAAAGCCTCTATTGGATTTTTACAAAAAAATATAATATCATCAAAAGCCTACTACGAACTGGCAAAAAAGCTTGAAAAAAAACACAATGCTAGATAATATTCAAATAATACTCGTTGGCATCACCCACCCTGGCAACATAGGTGCCGCCGCCCGCGCCATGAAAACAATGGGTTTATCCCACATGCGGCTCGTGCAACCTAAACACTTTCCCAGCGCTGAGGCGACAGCCCGAGCCACTGGTGCAGACGATCTGTTAGAAAATGCACAAATATTTGATACTTTTGAAGAAAGTTTATGGGATTGTCAGCTGATCTTTGGTGCCAGTGCGCGATCCCGCCGTATTGCTTGGCCGACATTAACACCTAAAGTTTGTGCTGAAAAAGCTTTAGAAAGTACAGGAAAAATAGCAATAGTCTTTGGGCGGGAACAATCTGGATTAACTAATCAAGAATTAGATCGTTGTCATTTTCTTGTACAAATTTCTACCAATCCCAGCTTTAGCTCCCTCAATGTTGCAGCAGCGGTTCAAATTTTGGCATACGAATTGCGGCTAAATAGCTTAGACAATCGAGATATAGCAACTAAAGAGGATTGGGAATTGGGAAGTCCACCTGCCTCAGCTGAGAGTATGGCACAATTCTATCAACACCTTGAACAAACGTTGATCGATATTGATTTTTTAGATCCAAAAAATCCTAGACAATTAATGCGACATTTACATCGCTTGTTTAATAGAGTGCAATTGATTGACACAGAAGTTAATATTTTGCGTGGTATTTTAACGGCGGCGAGTCCAAGATAAATCTGGCCGACTCCTAAACATGTTGATAACTGATAACTGATAACTGTAATATGAAAACATTTATTTTTTACCTCTTGAGCATGGTGATTTTCTTTAGCAGCATTGCTAACGCCCAGACTAACCGTTTGTTGCAACAACGTTGGCAATTTAAAGAAGCGCGTCTAGTTCTTTTGAAAGAGAACTCAAAGACAATCTTTGAACAATTATCAGCGCAATTGCAAGATTACCCGATTGTCCATTATTTGCGTTACTTTTATCTTAAATCCCACCTTGAGGAGGAAAAGGCAGAGACTATCCAAGCATTTTTAGAACAGTACAAAAACAGTCCCATCGCACAATTATTGCGACAAGCGTGGCTCACAAAATTGGCTCAAAAAGGCCATTGGCAAACCTTCATTGCTAATTACACGCCACAAAAAAGCACCGTTTTGCAATGTTACTATCTCCAAGCACATTTTAAGACTCAGGGAGAATTGAAAGAAGAACTATTGGAGAAAGCAAAAGATTTATGGCTCGTCGGCATTTCTCAGCCCAATGAATGTGATCCGTTGTTTGCCTATCTCTATGACAATGAACTCATCACCAATGAAATGCGCTGGCAACGCATTCGCCTCGCTATGCAAAAGGGGAATATAAGACTGGCTCGCTTTATTGCTAAAGCCTTGCCTGAGCCAGATCAAGAATTGGCGACTCTCTGGCAGGATATGCACAAGAAACCGGCGAGTACATTGAAGGAATTTATCCTATCTGATGAGACACCTCTTGCCCGCGAGATACTATTGTATGGGATCCGACGCTTAGCACGCAAAAATGCTGACAGTGCCTATCAATATTGGAAAAACTATAAAACGAGCGATGCTTTCACTGAGCAGGAAAATGCAGAATTGTTTTACGACATAGTGTTAAGCAGCATAAGACAAAACCACCCAGATGCGGCGCGTTGGTTCACAGAAGTGGATAAAAACTTGATTGATGAAAAGATCATCCAAGCAAGACTACAACTCGCCCTTGCTCAACAAAATTGGCAGGATGTCAAAAAACTCATAGAATCTTTACCAATCACTGAGCAAAATAAACTCCAATTTCAATATTGGCAAGCGCGTGTCTTGGAACAAACTGGGAGTACCAAAAAAGCCGAAAAACGCTTTCAAACATTATCTCAAAATCGAGACTACTACGGCTTTTTAGCGGCTGGACGGCTTGGAAAACAGTATCAATTCCACTCAGAACCTTTAAATATCAGTCAAAAAGAAAAAGATCAATTGTTTGAAAAACAAACCGGTATATTATGTGCCCGTGAATTGTATTTTATTGGACTGACCGAACTAGCTCGTTTAGAATGGGAAGCAGTGTTGTCAAATTTAAGCACTTCCGAATTAAAAATAGCGGCAGCCATTGCCCACGAATGGGGATGGTATGATCGCGCCATTCGTGCGATTGGCAAAGCGAAATATTATGATGATCTCGATATACGCTTTCCCCTCCCCTTCTATGATACTGTGCTAAATCATGCTCAGGCACAACAACTTGACTTTGCTTATGTTTATGCTGTTATTCGTCAAGAAAGTGCTTTTCAAAGCGATATCATTTCCGTTGCAGGGGCTTTAGGATTGATGCAATTGATGCCCGCGACTGCCAAGCGAGTGGCTAAAAAACAACAAATCCTGCTCAAAAACGATGAAGATCTGTTTGTACCTGATATTAATATTGCGCTAGGCACAGCCTATTTGAGAGATTTGCTCAACCAATTCAACGATAATCACCTATTAGCCACTGCGGCTTACAACGCTGGACCCTCGCGTGCCAAACGCTGGGGGAAAAAATACGGTTGCTTACCCCCAGACATTTGGATTGAGTTGATACCATTTAATGAAACCCGCAAATATGTGCAACGGGTATTGAGCTACATGCCTATCTTTGAGTACCAGATGGTGGGACACTTAGAAGTGAAAACTATGCCACTTGATATGATTTGTCCAAAATAAATTTTGGACGCCTAAAAAAGTGGCAAAAGTAACTCAGCCGCTTGCACTGCACCTGTGGCACTTGGTGGTTTTGGTTTAGGGGCGGCCAAAACCTGTTTTAAGCTCTCCATAATCCTGCCTTGCTCAAGCTGGGAACGTGAAATAGAAAGCGCACGCGCCTGTTTTTTTAACCAAGTCTCCAGATAAAACGTCTCAGGCCAATCTTCACGTTCTAAATATAACACCGCAACACCATTACAAGCCGCTTCCGTAAAAGTGCCATAACCGGGTTTAGTCATGACAACATCACAAGAACGCAGCACATCAATAAAAGGCAAGTTCAAACTTTCCCAACTGTAAAACCCAGGGCGTTGCCAAGCAGCGGGGACCAGCCAAGAGATGCCAGGCATTTTAGGCCAATCCTGCAAAGGTAAAGGCATTTCTATACCGCCCAATGCTATCAATACTAAAGATTGTTCAGGATTTAATTGTAATTGCTGGTTAATGCTAATACGACGATTGATACCGATAGTGGCTAATGGTCCTATAGGCCGGGTATTGTTTAAATCTTTCATCGGCATAAACGGTTCAGCTTGCAAAAAATATCGGGCACTTTGATAAGCCGCTTGCATTTGCTCGTGAATTTGTCGAGCCTTGGGGGCACGCGCACAATAATGCCAATAAATATCCGCCCAGTTAAGAGAACATAAAGCAACGGCTGGTATGCCTGCCCGTTTGGCAGCCGCCAAAGTTAAGTAAGGTATATCAGCCAAAATTAAATCCGCTTGTGTGGCTACCAATGCTTTCGCCTCGACAGCCACTTTTTTTGACCAATCCGCATGAAACTTGCTATAAGCCGCCGCACTAGCCGCTACATCTACATCCACGGCAGAGTGCATCTGCATACCAAAATCACTGGCATGTGGTAACAACTTAAAATCGCCATGTAAACGACTTGCCAAAAAATCAGCTGAGACTTGTGTACGCAAGGTAACATATAGTGTAGGCAAACGCTTTCGTAAAGCGTTAAGAACTAATATTGCTTGCATGGCATGTCCAAATCCATGCGAAGAAATGGCAACTAATAAATGTGGCATATCAAATTTCCAATTGTTGGTTTTCCAGCTAGGGCAGAGTAATATTCAGTTCTAAAATTTCATAATTACCCTGTTTGTCTAAATTTATTTTGATATGTTCATCTTCAATAACAACGTATTTTCTGACCACATTTAGCAAGTCGCTTTGTAACGCCGGTAAATGGATATGCCTATGAGCCTGACGGTGTTCATGGGCAATGAGAATTTGTAAGCGTTCCTTCGCATCCTCTGCCGTTCTTGGCGTTTTTTTGAATTTGTCAAATAAGTATTTTTTGAGAAAAAACATGTGAGTGACGCTTTGGTTAAAAGTGAGTTTGAAAAAATGTAGGGCGCTATCCCTACATCAATTGCCTATTAAACATTGTTCAAATACTTAAATTAAGTATAACAAAAATTCATCTGAAAAAGCTATGAATAATAACAACACTGTTATTTATAAGTCAATAATTTTAATCATAGATGACGAACCCATCAATTTAGCATTGATAAAAAATTATCTGAAAACTTACAAAATCTTGATTGCGCGTAGCGGTGAAGAGGGGATTAAGATCGCACATTCTGCACAACCTCATCTCATTTTGCTCGATGTCATCATGCCTGATATGGATGGCTTTGAAACTTGTCGCCGTCTGAAAAACGATGAACAAACCCAAGCAATTCCCGTATTATTTATGACTGTTTTGAGCGATGTTGAGGATAAACTCAAAGGTTTTGCAGCAGGCGGCGTGGATTATATTACTAAACCATTTCATGAAAAAGAATTATTAGCCCGTGTTCAAACGCACTTAAAATTGCAACAAGCACGGAAGGCAGCCGAAACCGCCAATCATGCAAAAAGCCAATTTCTCGCCAATATGAGTCACGAATTGCGTACGCCGCTCAATGCAATTTTAGGATATACGCAAATATTCAAGGATGACAAAAGCTTGATGGAAAAACAAGGAAAGCAGATCGATATCATTCATCGCAGCGGAGAACATTTGCTAATGATAATCAATGACATCTTAGATATGTCTAAAATAGAAGCCGGAAAAATAGAACTGGAGTCTGTTGATTTTCATTTACCCGATTTCCTGAAAACCTTGGTAGAAATGTCACAGATTAAGGCGCAATTGAAAGGCATTTCTTTTATTTACGAACCCATGCCTGACTTGCCGACAGGTGTTCAAGGTGATGAAAAACATTTACGCCAAATTCTTTTAAATTTACTCAATAATGCGATAAAATTCACTGAGCAAGGGCAGGTTATTTTTAAAGTCCAAAGCTTGAAAATGAAAGAGCAAACAACAAAATATTCTCACATAAGATTTCAAGTGGAAGATACCGGGATTGGCATCCCACCTGAGCAATTGGAAAAAATATTTTTGCCCTTTCATCAAGTGGGAGAGCAACGTTTTCAAAGACAAGGAACCGGTTTAGGTTTGGCGATTAGTCGCCAATTAGTTCATTTGATGAAGAGTGAATTGTATGTGGAAAGTACAATGGGTAGCACATTTTGGTTTGACTTGGATTTACCAAAAGTTTCGGGCATTTATGAGCCAGTCACAAAGAAACCACAAATGCCCGTTGGTTTTCGGGGTGGCAAGCGCAATATTTTGATTATTGATGATAACATGGAAAATCGTCTGTTCTTAAAAACGATGCTTTTAGGTTTAGGCTTTGAAATTGCAGAAGCGGTGAACGGACGTGATGCCTTAATTCAAATGACTCATTTTCAGCCACAGCTCATTTTACTGGATTTAGTCATGCCTGAAATGGACGGTTTTGAGTTTATCCGCAAAATTCGACAAAACCCCAGCCTGAAAGACATCATTGTGATTGCCATCTCCGCGAAAGTTTTTCAACAGACTAAACAAGACAGTTTAGCCGCAGGTTGTCAGGATTTTATAGCTAAACCGGTTCAATTGGAGACACTTTTAGAACATTTGCAAACGCATTTAGAATTGGAATGGATTTATACGCAAACCAATCAGCAAAACTTAGTATTTCCAACGCGGGAAAAACTTGAGGAATTATTGGCGTTAGTAGAAATACACCATATAACTGGCATTCATCAATACATCAATAAGATGAAAGAATTTGATCCTAAATTGGAACCGTTCATCTCAACCGTTGAACAATTTTCTAACAAATATGAGTTTGAAAAACTCATTGAATTTATTCAATCTTCCGGAGCAAAATAAAAATAATATGGCAGATTTAGAAAAAGGCAAAATTTTACTCGTTGATGATAAGCCAGAAAATTTAAATGTATTGATTGACTATTTGGATAAATTTGGTTTGACGATTTTTGTCGCTCGAAATGGTGAAGAAGCCATTCAATTGGCAACAAAAATCATGCCAGATATTATCCTATTAGATGTCATCATGCCTGGTATTGATGGTTTTGAGACTTGCCACCATTTAAAGGAAAACGAAAAGACAAGAGAAATCCCAGTCATTTTTATGACGGCACTATCAGATAAAAAAGTGAAAGGTTTTAAAGTCGGTGGAGTTGACTATGTGACAAAACCCCTTCAACATGAAGAAGTGTTAGCCAGGATCCGTGCCCATATTACCATCCGTTTTCAACAAAAAAAGCTGGAAAAGCAAAATAAAGAATTGCTCCAACTGAATCAAGAAAAAAATGATTTTCTGGGAATGGTTTCACACGATCTGAAAAATTCTCTCAACAATATTCTTGGTATTGTCGATTTACTGAAATCTTCTCTTCAAGATAAGGAAAAAGAGTGGCTTAGGCTTCTTGAAGCAAACAGCAAACGGATGCTTGAGCTTATTACAGAATTGCTGGACATCAACCGCATTGAGTCTGGTAAGAGGGACTTATCCCTTCAACAAATCGAACTGACCGCACTACTTTTTGAATCGGTTTACCGTCATCGTCGTGCAGCCGAAAAAAAACAAATACAATTGCATTTTGAGCAGACTGAGAAAAAATTTTATTTTTATGCTGATAAAATGGCAATCACCCAAATTTTTGATAATCTTATATCCAATGCGGTAAAATATTCACCCTTTGACAAGCATATCAATATACGGCTTTTCCAAAGTGAAAAAGTAGTTCGTTGTGAAATCCAAGATGAAGGACAAGGTATCACCGAGCAAGATCAGCAAAAAATATTTGGTAAATTTGCCCGACTGAGTGCGAGACCAACGGATGGTGAAAATTCGACAGGATTGGGCTTGTCAATTGTCAAAAAATTGGTTGAAGCTATGGATGGCCATGTTTGGGCTGAAAGTGAAGGTAAAGATAAAGGTAGTCTATTTATTGTAGAATTTCCAAGATAGATAAATCTGGCCGATTCCAATCTATGCTTTGGGGATTTTTATTTAAAAGGGAGCTATAAATGATAACAAAACAAAAATTCTTCTTATTTTTTTCTCTCTCTGTCGTCGTGATCTTTATTTGGTATTTGTCTGACCAAAATGATATTTCGGTAGAACCGCCCTCTGAATACCCGTTTTGGAAACCTCAAATACCTTTTAAAGTCAGTGAATTTGAGGAGAAAGTTGATAAAAAAAAACCAAAGACTGAGAAAAAAGTCAGTGCAGAGGAACGTGTGCGCCAATTAGTCGTTGAGGAAATACGGAAAGCCCCCGTTTTATTGCCTATAGAGGCTATAAAAACCGAGGCATACTGGGAAGTGAATGAAGTCCTTAATTATAAAGAAGTGGGAGATATTTTCCGTGATCGCCTAGTCGATGGCACTTTAGGGCCAGAATTGGTGGTGATTCAGGCGGGGCGTTTTCGTATGGGTTATATTCAGGGTGAGGAAAAACCGGTGCATGATGTGTCCGTGGATCGTTTTGCGATGGGGCGTTATGAGGTGACTTTTGAGGAATATGATAAGTTTGCTGAAGCCACGGGTAGAGACAAACCGGATGATGAAGGTTGGGGGCGTGGTAATCGACCTGTGATTTATGTGTCTAAATCTGATGCCATCGCTTATGCTGAATGGTTAAGTAAAGAAACGGGGGAAACTTATCGTTTGCCCACTGAAGCCGAATGGGAATATGCGGCGAGGGCAGGAACGGAAACCAAGTATTGGTGGGGCAATGAGATTGAGTCTAATCGGGCTAATTGTGATGGTTGCGGTAGTCCTTGGGATAATGAAGAAACAGCACCGGTTGGTTCTTTTCCGCCTAATGCTTTCGAGTTGTATGATATGGTAGGCAACGTGCGAGAATGGACTTGTTCTAAATATGAGGAGGAATTTAATGGCGAAGAGCAACAGTGTTTAAGTAAGTATGATAACAGCAGTCGGGTGATTCGTGGTGGATCGTGGTACGATCTGCCTGCCAAGGTGGGTGTGACGCATCGCACCAATAATTGGTGGAGCAGCGAGGGCAAGATCAATTTTCTTGGTATACGTCTTGTTAGGATGTGACATGTTTTTACAAATTGCAATTCCTAAGCCGCTCTATAATCATTTTGATTATCTGCCGCCGCCAAAAACAGATATTAGCCAATTACATCCCGGCATACGATTGCGCGTTCCTTTCGGTCCTCATACTGAAGTCGGTGTCTTGTTGGCTATCGCTAACAGTACCACCGTTTCTGTTGATAAACTCAAACCGGCATTGAAAATACTTGATTCAACGCCAGTCTTGCCAGAAAATTGTCTTAATTTATTACAATGGGCGAGTCGCTATTATCATCATCCCATTGGGGAGGTGGTTTCAACCGCTTTGCCATCGGCTCTGAATAAGGGACTGCCTGCTAGCATTCAAGCTTTACCCGGTTGGAAACTCACGCCTGAAGGTTGGGCGTTGGATAAGCTACCTAAAAATGCACATCGACAGTTGGCTGTCTTAAGTTTATTACAAGAATATCCAGAAGGTTTGAGCCAGTCTGCCATTTCTCAGAGTTTGTCCAATATAACGCCTAGTTTGCGTACTTTGGAAAAAAAAGGGTGGATATGTCCTCAAGCGATTGTACCAAAAGTCAATGAGAACCGTTCGCTTTCTCCGCCATTGCGACTCAACGCGGCACAACAAAAAGCGGTCAATGAAGTATGCAACAATCTTCAAGGGTTTTATCCTTGTTTACTTGATGGCGTCACCGGTAGCGGTAAAACCGAAGTTTATTTACAAATTATTGAAAAGGTATTAGAAAGTGGTCGCCAAGCACTGGTTTTAATTCCAGAAATTAATCTGACACCGCAGACGCTTAATCGTTTTAAACAGCGTTTTGCGGTTCCCATTGCTGTATTACATTCTAAGCTTAATAATAATGAGCGATTACATGCTTGGTTATTAGCCCGCGATGGTATCGCTCCTATTGTAATAGGTACTCGTTCTGCTGTTTGGACGCCTTTGGCACGTCCTGGTGTTTTTATTGTTGATGAGGAGCATGATCAGTCTTATAAGCAACAAGATCATTTTCGTTATTCTGCGCGTGATATTGCGGTCGTGCGGGCACATCGCGCCCAGGTGCCTATCTTGTTAGGCAGTGCCACGCCTTCCTTAGAAAGTTTGCATAATGCGAATAGTCAACGTTATCAACATTTTGTTTTGCCAGAGCGTGCAGGGGCGGCAGTTCATCCTACTTTTCATATTGTGGATATGCGAAAGCAATCCCAGAAAGGTAGTTTGTCTAAGCAATTAATAAAGGCAATTGAGCAACGTTTAGGGACGCAACAACAAATTTTGTTGTTTATCAATCGTCGCGGTTATGCGCCGGTGTTAACTTGTTATAAGTGCGGTTGGGTAGCGGAATGTCAACATTGTGATGCCCGTCTGACTTATCACGAAACGAGTCAACAATTACGTTGTCATCATTGTGGCGATTTTCGTCCCCTTGATGTCCAGTGTCCAAATTGTCGGAATCCGAAACTCTATTTTTTAGGCCAGGGCACAGAACGTGTTGAGGAAAATTTACAAAATCAATTTCCCGAGGCGCGGATATTACGGATTGATAGTGATAGTACTCGTAATAAATATGCTATGCAGAAAATGTTAGATCGTATCCATCAGGGGGAAGCCGATATTTTGGTTGGTACACAAATGTTGGCAAAAGGACATCATTTTCCTAAAGTTACCCTAGTGGGCGTTATTAATATTGATGGTGGCTTATATGGGATAGATTTTCGTGCGACTGAGCGAATGGCTCAATTATTACTGCAAGTCGCGGGACGTGCGGGACGTGCCGATGATCCTGGGGAAGTGTTGATTCAAACTTATCATCCCGATCATCCTTTGCTCACTCGCCTTATTCGTCAAGGTTATGCCTCATTTGCAGAGGCGGCGTTAAATGAACGTTTACAAGCGGGATTTCCGCCTTATAGCCGCTTAGCTTTATTACGTGCGGAGTCGACTGAGAGTGATCCCGCGATGGCGTTTCTAAATCAGGCTAAAAAGCAGGCAGAGACGTTGAATAGTGATGGCGGGGTTCAGTTATGGGGACCGGTTGCGGCGCCGATGGAAAAACGGGGCGGGTGGTATCGTGCTCAACTTTTATTGCAAAGTGAGCAACGCGAAGTGTTACATCGTTTACTTTCACAGTGGTTGCCGATGCTTTCCGCCGGGACAAACAAAATGCGTTGGTCTTTGGATGTGGATCCAATGGATTTATTTTAATCTAAATTATTAAATTTTCATACACGCGATGCTTGACAAGAGCTACAGCCGGCTTTATTATAATCCGTCAGCAGACAACCCGGCACGCGCTGAAGTAAGTCTTACCAGTTTGTTTATGCCGAGGCAGGCGATTGAAACAAGCTTAAAACAGCGTATTCCCATTGAGCTTCAGTCACTCTCACCAGTGAACGCCAATGCAGGCGATTTAAACTCCACGCTCTGCGTCGCATGTTATGATGAAAATAATTTCAACAATCCCAGATTTACGCGCCCAAATCAACGAATGGCGTAGCCAAAAAAAAACGATTGCCCTTGTCCCAACGATGGGCAATTTACATGCTGGACACCTCAGTCTCGTCGAACAAGCGGTCGCTGATCGTGTCGTGGTCAGCATTTTTGTCAATCCCTTGCAATTTGGTGTTGGTGAAGATTATCAAACTTATCCACGTACTTTTGAAGCCGATTGCGAAAAACTAGAAAAAGTCGGAACACATTTATTATTTACGCCTAGCATGACTGAACTTTATCCCGCTGGTATGGAGGCAACGAGTTATGTGACGGTGCCGAAATTAAGCAATATACTCTGTGGTGCTTCGCGCCCTGGTCATTTTAAGGGGGTCGCTACCGTTGTCAATATATTATTAAATATAGTCCAACCCGATAAAGCTTTATTTGGAGAAAAAGATTATCAACAATTGATGATTATTAAACGTATGGTTGCGGACTTATTTATGCCTATTGAGATTATCGGTGTGCCTATTGTGCGTGAAGCCGATGGTTTGGCGATGAGTTCACGCAATCAGTATTTGAATGCAGAACAACGTGCCATCGCGCCAGCTTTATGGAAAACGATTGATAAGATGAGATTAGAATCGGGTGAGCGCAATTATACGTCGTTGGAAAATCAAGCCATGCAGGTGCTCGCCGAAGCTGGTTTTAAACCTGATTATGTTGCGGTGCGACAGGCTCAGACATTGGAACTGCCGACGGCGGCAGATAAAAATTTAGTGATTTTGGCGGCGGCTTGGTTGGGCAAGGCGCGGTTAATTGATAATAAAATAGTTTCTTTTTAAGCCTTACTAAATGTGCAAGCGCAATTGTGGCAAACGATTCAGGCGTTTTTTCAAAAATACCATTAAGTTAAATAAATGATGGAAACTTCAACAACAGTACGCCTGACTGAATCTGAAATCAAGGCGATTAAACACTGCGTACAGACATTAGACTCTCATGCTAAAACTTATTTGTTTGGTTCGCGTGTGGATAGTCGTAAAAAAGGAGGCGATATTGATTTGCTCATCTTGTCGCAACAACTTAACTTTGATGATAAATTACGTCTGAAAATACAGCTATTTGAACAGATTGGGGAACAGAAAATTGATATTGTGATTGCCAAGGATACGAGTGATCCTTTTGTGCGAATCGCCTTAAAACAAGGGGTTATGCTATGAGCAAAGATTTGCAGCTATTGCTGAAACAGCAATTGATATTATTGGATGATGCTGTGAATGTACTCACTTTTTCCAAGCAAAAATGTCAAGAAATAGGTCTCAAGAACGATCTGACACTTGATGAGCTTGATAGATTTGAATCCCTAACAAGTCGCTTTGGCAGACTGTGTGATATTTTGTTACAAAAAATTTTCCGCTTGATTGATGAAATCGACTTGGAGTCACCAGGTACGCTACGGGATAGAATTAATCATGCTGAACAGAAAGGGTTGATTAAAAGTGCCGAGCGTTTTATCGAATGTAGAACGCTCCGAAATGAGATTGCCCATGAATATATGCCTGAAAATGTGTTGGCTATTTTTGAGAAAGTGTTGGAGATGACACCTGTTCTTGTGGAAAGTGTGGAAATTGTCAAAGCGTATTGTGAAAAATATGGCATTTAGTGATTTTGGCGGCGGCTTGGTTGGGCAAGGCGCGGTTAATTGATAATAAAATAAAATAGTTTCTTTTTAAGCAATGACGACATTTTTCTACCT
>JALXAQ010000146.1 GCA_026991885.1 Thiotrichaceae bacterium | reverse complement strand
AATAAAATATTACAAACCCTTGAAGGTATTGCTTCAGATGATGGCTATGGGAAACATGTAGTTTTTATAGCAGCAGACCAAGAAACATACTATGACTATATATTAATGTTCTATCCTGACGAGGCTAAAGTTGGTTTAAGTAGCGGAGTTTATCTTAATGATGGATATGGTCATTTTGTATTCCCATCACATGAAATAAATTACACTGAACCCGTTGCAGTACATGAATTAACACACGCCTGTTTGTCACATTTACCTATTCCAAACTGGTTAAATGAAGGGTTGGCAGTTTCAATGGAAGACGTTGTATTAACACGTCATTATTTTGAAATCAATAAAGAAATAGTTTCCAAACATCAGCAATATTGGGATCAAAAGAACATCCAAAGTTTCTGGAAAGGTAAAAGTTTTTCTAATACCGATGAAGGACAAGAACTCAGTTATCATTTAGCGCAGTTGCTCGTGCAAAATATTTCACGGGATTACGAACAATTTGTAGGCTTTTCAAACCATGCACATCATAAGGATGCGGGTCAGGAAGCTTCACAAAAGCATCTCAATATTTGCCTTGGTGATTTACTTACAGGGTTGTTGGGAGAAGGCGACTGGAGCCCGAAAACAAAATCTCAAAACACTACAGAAGTCAATTATTCGATAAGCTTCTAAACTCTTTTAATATATCCTCAATCCTCGTGGCTTTCACAACCTCAGCCCGAACCCCGGCAACCAACACATCCATACTCGCCACAACACTAAGCTTCTTTCTGGCTCGTGTAACACCTGTATAAATCAACTGCCTGGTTAGCAATGGCATCACTTCATGTGGCAGAATCAAGGCAACTTCATCAAATTCAGAGCCCTGACTTTTGTGGATGGTCATTGCCCAGGTGGTTTCGTGGACGGGTAACCGCACAGGCGCAAAAGATTTAAACGCTGTCTCTGTTCCCTGTTTGTTGGAATTTGCATCAGGAAACCAAACTTTAGCCTGCCCTGTTTTATCCATCAGGGTGATTCCGGTATCGCCGTTAAACAGGCCTTTGCTGTAGCTATTCTGGGTGATCATCACCGGGCGACCGTGATACCATTTTTGTGCTTTTCTAGCCGTACTACGTAAGCTTATTAAGCCCTGCTTGACCAGTGCTTCCTCGATGCGTTGACTCATGATGCTACTACCATTTAATCCCCGACGTAAAGCACACAGAACACGGTAGTGGTTGAAGGCTTCGAATATCTCGGTGATACTGGCATCCTTGTCATTCAGTACGTCGAAATAATTTTTCCAGGGCATAATCAAGTCTGCTGGAAGCTGGTTTCGGCTTATCACATCCAGCGGGACTAAAACACATTCTGGGTGGCTTTCATCGTTAAAAATTTCCAGCGCCTTGTTGCTATCGCCTTGGTTTGCAGCAATTGCCAATTGCCCTATGCCGCTATCTTTGGCGAAGCGCCAATTCTTTTGCAAAGTAATCAGGTTTTTACTCTTTGCCAAACCTTCACACATGTCGGCAAATACCGAGCCTGTTTCAACTGAAGCGAGCTGGTCTTTATCCCCGATGAGAA